>NZ_JBAKGU010000036.1:0-1448 GCF_049065455.1 Microbacterium sp. SA156 | reverse complement strand
TATGGCGAAGGAGCCAGGATTCGAACCTCTCTTCCCGGGCGCGGCGGTCCGGGACGCGCTGACGCGACTGGAAGGCCTGGCCGAGGGCGTGCGCGGGGTGACGGATGCGGACCTGATCGCGTTCGCGGGGGAGGTCGAGCACCTCGGGCGCACGCTCGATGCGCTGCGCACCCGGGTCGCGGGAGAGATCGATGCCCGCTCCCGCCGCGGTGACGACGACCCGCTCGCGGGCCGGTACGGGTGCCGCACCGGGCTCGAACTGCTCGAACGCCTCACCGGGGCGTCGAACCGGGAGCTGCGCGGGCGGGTGCGGCTGGATGAAGCCACCCGCACCCGCACCGCCCTGACCGGGCAGGACCTCGATCCCCGGTGCGTGCACGTGGCCGCCGGGCTCGCGTCCGGGCTGCTCGGTGTGGAAGCGGCCGCGGGGATCGTGAAGGCCGTCGACACCGCCCGCCGCGGCGGCGGGCACCCCGACCGGGTCGAGCTCATGGAACGCCACCTCGTCGCCCTCGCCACCGGCACCATCACCCCCGACACCGACCCCGACACGGACACGGGCGTTGCCGACGCGGACGCGGAGGCCGACGCGGSCGCGGAKGCGGACGCGGACGCGGGGCGGGATCCGCCGAACCCGACCCCGACCGGCCCGAACGCGACCGCACCCTGAACCTCACACCCCTGCCCAGCGGAGCCTTCCGGGTCAACGGCACCCTCGTCCCCGAAGCCGGCGCCCTCCTGCAGAACCTCCTCTCCGCCCACACCAACCCCGCCCGCCACGTCACCTTCACCGAAACCAGCGACGCGGGCTCAGGCGAAGTCGATCCGAGCAACGACCCGGGCGCGGATGCCGCGGAGTTCGGTCCGGTCATGCCGGACACCCGCTCGCCCGCGCAGAAACGGCACGACGCGTTCTTCGCGATGATCCAGGCCGCCTCACGCGCCGCCGAGACCCCCACCCTCGGCGGCGCCGCCCCCACCGTCATGATCCACATCACCGCCGACGACCTCACCACCACAGACACCGGCGGCGGCCGGCACGGCATCGCGCACCTCGACGGCGTCGACGCGCCCGTCCCCGCGACCGTGGCCCGCCGGATCGGATGCACCGGAGACATCCTCCGCGCCCTCTTCAGCCCCGAAGGACGCATCCTCGAGCTGCGCAGCATCCAACGCTGCTTCACCCCCACCCAGCGCAAAGCCATCGTCGCCCGCGACGGAGGATGCATCATCCCCGGCTGCACCATCCCCGCCGCCTGGTGCGAGATCCACCACGTCCAAGACCACGCCCGAGGCGGCCCCACCGAAACCGACAACGGCGTCCTGCTCTGCTGGTGGCACCACCACCACCTCGACACCTCCGGCTGGAACATCCACATGCACCACGGCGTGCCCTACATCGTCCCGCCCCGCTGGATCGACCGCGACTGCACACCCCGCCCCGCACA
>NZ_JBAKGU010000035.1:0-1233 GCF_049065455.1 Microbacterium sp. SA156 | reverse complement strand
GGGTTATAGGCCAAAAGGAGTGGATGGGTTCTCGATCTAGCCGCGGAATCTCGCGGTAGAACGGGGATCGCTATGGTCCGCGACCCTTAGTCGTGGGCCTTGCGACGAACTCGACCACCTGTCTGGTATGCGGCATCAAGCTCGTCAAGAACGGCCGTCACCGCTCGGGCACCCAACGCTGGCGGTGTCCGTCTTGCGGGGCGTCCAGCACCCGTCGGCGTCCCGACGTGACCCGGCGGGAGCAGCTGCGGGAGTTCGTGTCGTGGCTGATCGGCAAGGCCACCCAAGCCGAGGCCGACGGCACCGCCTCCGGTCGATCGTTCCGGCGCCGCACCGCCTGGTGCTGGGATCTGTCTCCCCGACTGGGCCCGGCCGAGACGATCTACCACGCCGTCCTCGTCGACGGCATCTGGATCGGCACCTGGTGTCTGCTCATCGCGCTCTCCGACACCGGACGCGTCCTGGCCTGGCAGTGGTGCGCCCGCGAGACCACCGCCGCATGGACCGCTCTGCTCGACCAGGTCCCCGCCCCGGGGATCCTCGTCTCCGACGGCGGCTCCGGACTCCCCTCGGCACTGCGACAGGCCTGGCCCGAGACCAAGCACCAGCGGTGCCTGTTCCACCTCCAGATGAACATCACCCGTCATCTCACCCGCAACCCGCGCACGAACGCCGGCCGAGCGCTACGACGCCTGGTCATGGACCTCAGCGACATCCTCGACGAACAGGCCGCGATCGACTGGCAGCTGCGGCTCGAGAAGTGGTGGCAGACCTTCGGGCACCTCACCCGGGAACGCACCCTGCTCAAGAACGGCCGATTCGGATTCACCCACGACCGGCTCCGCAAAGCCTGGCTGCTGGTGCGCCTCGTTGTCCGCAACGACGTGCTGTTCACCCACATCACCTACGGCAACCCGCGCACGACCTCCGCGCTGGAAAGCCTCAACGCCCGCATCCGCGATCTCCTGCGCCGCCACCGCGGCATGACCGAGGAACACCGCCGCCGCGCGGTCGAGTGGTTCCTCGCGACCCGAGAGCTCCCGCTCGAACAAGCCCTCGACCTCGCCCAGCCGATCACTCCCGAAACCCGACCCGAACCCCGCCACGACGACCAGATCACCCCCACCCTCTACGGGCAAGGCCTCGACGCCACCGAAGGCCTCTGGGCCCGCGCCGGGTGGGCAGGACGAGGATGACACACCCGACCCATCCACTCTTTCTGGCCGATAACCC
>NZ_JBAKGU010000034.1:0-1324 GCF_049065455.1 Microbacterium sp. SA156 | reverse complement strand
TCGGTCGCGAAGCGGCAGACCGTGCTGTTCGCGTTCCGCGAGCTGCTCAACGCGCGCAAGGGCGAGCTCGCCGCGATCATCACGGCCGAGCACGGCAAGGTCCTCTCCGACGCCATGGGCGAGATCCTGCGCGGCCAGGAGGTCGTCGAGCTCGCCACCGGGTTCCCGCACCTCATCAAGGGCGCGTTCAGCGAGAACGCCTCGACGGGCATCGACGTGTACTCGATCAAGCAGCCTCTCGGCGTGGTGGGCGTGATCAGCCCGTTCAAYTTCCCGGCCATGGTGCCGATGTGGTTCTTCCCCATCGCGATCGCGGCCGGCAACGCGGTCGTGCTCAAGCCGAGCGAGAAGGACCCCTCGGCGGCGCTGTGGCTCGCGCAGCTGTGGAAGGAGGCCGGRCTGCCGGACGGCGTGTTCACGGTCCTTCAGGGCGACAAGCTCGCCGTCGAYGGCCTCCTCACCGACCCSCGCGTGCAGTCGGTGTCGTTCGTCGGCTCGACGCCGATCGCGCAGTACATCTACGAGACCGCGTCGAAGCACGGCAAGCGCGTGCAGGCGCTCGGCGGCGCGAAGAACCACATGCTCGTGCTGCCCGACGCCGACCTCGACCTCGTCGCCGACCAGGCGATCAACGCCGGCTATGGCGCGGCGGGGGAGCGGTGCATGGCGATCTCGGTCGTGCTCGCGGTCGAGCCGGTGGCCGACGAGCTCATCGCGAAGATCTCGGAGCGGATCGCGAAGCTCCGCATCGGCAACGGCGCCGGCGTCGACGGCGTCGAGCCCGACATGGGCCCGCTGATCACCGCGCAGCACCGCGAGAAGGTCGCCGGCTACGTCGACATCGCCGAGCAGGATGGCGCCACGATCGTCGTCGACGGGCGCGACTTCCGCGTCGAGGGGCACGAGGACGGCTTCTTCTTCGGCCCGACGCTCATCGACAAGGTGCCGACCACCTCTCGCGCGTACCAGGAGGAGATCTTCGGGCCCGTGCTCGAGGTCGTCCGCGTGCAGAGCTTCCAGGAGGGCGTCGACCTCATCAACTCCGGGCAGTTCGGCAACGGAACCGCGATCTTCACGAACGACGGCGGCGCGGCACGCCGCTTCCAGAACGAGATCCAGGTCGGCATGATCGGCATCAACGTGCCGATCCCCGTGCCGGTCGCGTACCACTCGTTCGGCGGATGGAAGCAGTCGCTGTTCGGCGACGCGAAGGCGTACGGCGTGCACGGCTTCGACTTCTTCACGCGCGAGAAGGCCGTCACGAGCCGCTGGCTCGACCCCGCGACCCACGGCGGCATCAACCTCGGCTTCCCCCAGAACGACT
>NZ_JBAKGU010000033.1:0-1405 GCF_049065455.1 Microbacterium sp. SA156 | reverse complement strand
GCCCCGGCGGTCCGCCGGGCCGCGCCCGCGCTCATGGACCCCGAGGACCGCGGCTGGACGCCGCGCTCGCTCCCGGCGCCGCTGACGAGCGTCTCCGGCTCGCGCGCCGCGCTCGCGCTCGACGGCGCGCGCGCACACGAGGCGCTCCGCGCGGCCGCGCGCGAGGAGGCGCTGCGCACGCAGATCGCGGCCCAGGCTCCCGCGCCGGTGCCGATCACGGCGGCCCGTCAGCAGCAGCCGGCGTCGCCGTATGCGCGCATGGGGTTCGTCGACGACGCCGAGATCGAGGCGCACGTGCGCGAGCTGCTCGCCCGCCGCGCAGCCGGATGACCGCAGATGTCCGATCCGGTGCGGCGACGCCCCGATCGTGTGACGCTCGCGGCGGGTCGGAGCCCGTCCGTCCCGCTCGAAGGAGAACGATGACCCGCCCCGCTCGACTCGTGTTCGTCGGAGACTCGATCACCGATGCCGGTCGCGATCGCTCGCACGCCGCCTCGCTCGGACACGGTTACGTGCACCTCATCGCCGAGGCGCTCGGCGATGAGGTGCACGTGGTGAACGTCGGGGTCGGGGGAGACCGCGCCGTCGACCTCGAGCGCCGCTGGAACGAGGACGTGGAGGCAGCCCAGCCGGACGTGCTCACCGTCTACGTCGGCGTCAACGACACCTGGCGGCGCTTCGATCGCGACGACCCCACCAGCGCCGAGGACTTCGAGGCGACCGTGCGCCGGCTGCTTGCGAGTGACGCCGCGCGCCGCGCACGGCTCATCCTCGTGGAGCCGTTCGTCCTGCCCGTGCGCGACGATCAGGAGGGGTGGCTCGACGACCTCGCGGCGAAGCGAGAGGTCATCGCGCGTCTCGCGGAGGAGCACGGCGCGTCCTTCGTGCCGCTGCACCGTCTGCTCACCGAGGCCGCCCGCACCGTGGGTGCTGCCGCGCTCGCGCCTGACGGCGTCCACCCCTCTGCCGAGGGCGCCCGAAGGATCGCGGACGCATGGCTCGACGCCTCGCGACGCGCCTGACGCGCCTCGGTTTCGGCAAGCGGCTCGGGGTCTGGTAATGTATCTCGGGTTGCAAGGGCCCATGGCGCAGTTGGTAGCGCGTCTCGTTCGCAATGAGAAGGTCGGGGGTTCGAATCCCCCTGGGTCCACACTGAGTTGAGACAGTCGACAAGCCCCCGTCCATCGGACGGGGGCTTCGTCGTATCCGGCGGTCGGCGCGTCGGCGCCGAGCAGGAGCCGTCGGGGCGCGGCCGTGCTGGCCGTGCTTCCGGGTTGCGACACGCCCGGGTGGTGGGTGGGTTTGCTGGGGGTGGGGGTTCGGCGTAATGTATTCCCTTGTCGCCGCCAAGCGGTGAGGTTGAGCCGGAAGGTTCCCCGCCCCAGGTCTGCGACGTACAACACAA
>NZ_JBAKGU010000032.1:0-1542 GCF_049065455.1 Microbacterium sp. SA156 | reverse complement strand
TTTTTTACGGAGAGTTTGATCCTGGCTCAGGATGAACGCTGGCGGCGTGCTTAACACATGCAAGTCGAACGATGAAGCCCAGCTTGCTGGGTGGATTAGTGGCGAACGGGTGAGTAACACGTGAGCAACCTGCCCCTGACTCTGGGATAACAGCCGGAAACGGTTGCTAATACCGGATATGCATCATGGCCGCATGGTCTGTGGTGGGAAAGATTTTTCGGTTGGGGATGGGCTCGCGGCCTATCAGCTTGTTGGTGAGGTAGTGGCTCACCAAGGCGTCGACGGGTAGCCGGCCTGAGAGGGTGACCGGCCACACTGGGACTGAGACACGGCCCAGACTCCTACGGGAGGCAGCAGTGGGGAATATTGCACAATGGGCGGAAGCCTGATGCAGCAACGCCGCGTGAGGGATGACGGCCTTCGGGTTGTAAACCTCTTTTAGCAGGGAAGAAGCGWAAGTGACGGTACCTGYAGAAAAAGCGCCGGCTAACTACGTGCCAGCAGCCGCGGTAATACGTAGGGCGCAAGCGTTATCCGGAATTATTGGGCGTAAAGAGCTCGTAGGCGGTTTGTCGCGTCTGCTGTGAAAACCCGAGGCTCAACCTCGGGCCTGCAGTGGGTACGGGCAGACTAGAGTGCGGTAGGGGAGATTGGAATTCCTGGTGTAGCGGTGGAATGCGCAGATATCAGGAGGAACACCGATGGCGAAGGCAGATCTCTGGGCCGTTACTGACGCTGAGGAGCGAAAGGGTGGGGAGCAAACAGGCTTAGATACCCTGGTAGTCCACCCCGTAAACGTTGGGAACTAGTTGTGGGGGCCTTTCCACGGTCTCCGTGACGCAGCTAACGCATTAAGTTCCCCGCCTGGGGAGTACGGCCGCAAGGCTAAAACTCAAAGGAATTGACGGGGACCCGCACAAGCGGCGGAGCATGCGGATTAATTCGATGCAACGCGAAGAACCTTACCAAGGCTTGACATACACCGGAAACGTCTGGAAACAGTCGCCCCTTTTTGGTCGGTGTACAGGTGGTGCATGGTTGTCGTCAGCTCGTGTCGTGAGATGTTGGGTTAAGTCCCGCAACGAGCGCAACCCTCGTTCTATGTTGCCAGCACGTTATGGTGGGAACTCATGGGATACTGCCGGGGTCAACTCGGAGGAAGGTGGGGATGACGTCAAATCATCATGCCCCTTATGTCTTGGGCTTCACGCATGCTACAATGGCCGGTACAAAGGGCTGCAATACCGTGAGGTGGAGCGAATCCCAAAAAGCCGGTCCCAGTTCGGATTGAGGTCTGCAACTCGACCTCATGAAGTCGGAGTCGCTAGTAATCGCAGATCAGCAACGCTGCGGTGAATACGTTCCCGGGTCTTGTACACACCGCCCGTCAAGTCATGAAAGTCGGTAACACCTGAAGCCGGTGGCCTAACCCCTTGTGGGAGGGAGCTGTCGAAGGTGGGATCGGTAATTAGGACTAAGTCGTAACAAGGTAGCCGTACCGGAAGGTGCGGCTGGATCACCTCCTTTCTAAGGAGCATCTCG
>NZ_JBAKGU010000031.1:0-1545 GCF_049065455.1 Microbacterium sp. SA156 | reverse complement strand
GGGTGGGGGCTGGGGGTCGTGGATGGCGTGGTGTCGTCGTCGGGGTTCGGGCTCGGTGACGTACACGTGCCCGAGCGGGCTGGTCCACTCGATGCCGCCGTCGGCGAGCGCCCGTGGAGACCACCTCGTGTGGTGGCGCAGGTAGTGATGCGGCCGGCACAGGGCCTCGAGGTTCTCCGCGCTCGTCGGGCCGCCGCGGGAGTACTCCCGGACATGGTCCTTCTCGCACCCCGGGGCCGGGCGCGAGCAGCCCGGGAACCGGCAGCACTCGTCCCGCAGCTCGACCAGACGACGGATCGCCGCGGTCGGCTGATAGTGATCGACCGTCAGCAGAGCACCGGTGTCGGGGTTCTGGAAGATCCGCTCCCACCCCGGCGCGTACCGCGCGAGCCGACGGGCGGTCTCGGCCGGGACCGGCCCGTACCCCGCCAGCATCACCGGCCCGTCATCCAGCCCGACCAGGCTCGTCACCGGAACCGTCACCGCGACCGCCCCGCGGATGCCCGCCAGCCGSTCCGGGTCCCCGTCGATCGGGTACCCCGTCGGCGCCCCCGTCAGCAGCAGGTTCCCCGCCAGATCCGCCCGCCGCTGCGTGCGCGTCACCCGCACCCGCTCCGCCTCCCGAGCCCCCTCCCGCTCCCCCGGCGCGCACCGCCCCGGGAACAGCCCCGCATCCCGCACCGCCAGCTCCGGATCGACCGCCGGGTCGGGGGCGCCGCCAGGCACCCGCACCGCGCCCTGGTCGATCCGGTTCCCCTCCCGATCCACCCGGAACCCCAACCCATCCCTCGTCACCCCCACCGCCGCATCCGCCGCATCCCGCACGTCCCGCGCCGCCTGTGCTTCCCGGTCCGCGCGGCGCTCATCGGCCTCGACCAGACGCGCCATCTGATCCAGCCGGTCCGCGACCGCCGCGATCACCGACGCCTCGTCCCGCATCACGAACTCACCCAGCCCACCCGGCAGAGCCCGCGTCCACGTGCCCCGCTTCTCCCGCACCGCCGCCTGACCCTCCGCCACCGGAACCGGATGCAGCACACCCGCCAGCTCGTTCGCGAACACCCGCAGCTGCCGCGGCGTGGCCTCCTCCGCGAACCCCAGCACCCGCCCCAGGAACTCCCCCAGCACCGCATCCGGCAGCCCCTGCGCGACCTCCCGGATCACATCCGCATGCTTGCGCGTGATCCGCCCCGCCGACAGCGCCGCCCGCACCTGAGGCAACCGCGCCTCCAGCAGCTCCGCATCCGCCATCCGCGCCTCCACCTCCCCCACCGGCACATGCAACGCCACCGCGAGCTCGGCCGCGACCGCCCGCCACGGGAACGCGAACTCCGAATCCGACCCCGACCGCTCCATCTGCGCCCGCGCCACCCGCGCCGCCACCGCGAACGCCTGCACCTCCGCCGCCGCAGCCGACGCCACCGCCCGCCGGAAACCCGTCAACGTCTCCCGCACATTCGACAGCACCCACCGCTCCTCCACCGTCGCATCCCACGACAGCGGATCCACAAACCGCGGCTTCCTGCTCGTCACACCCCCATCATC
>NZ_JBAKGU010000030.1:0-3338 GCF_049065455.1 Microbacterium sp. SA156 | reverse complement strand
TGGCTCATGTGATTTCAAGTCTTTAAGAGCAAACGGTGGATGCCTTGGCATCTGGAGCCGAAGAAGGACGTAGCAATCTGCGATAAGCCTTGGGGAGCCGATAAGCGGGCTGTGATCCGAGGATTTCCGAATGGGGAAACCCCGCCAGGCGGCGTGCTGACCTGGTGACTCCCGTCTGAATATATAGGGCGGGTAGAGGGAACGTGGGGAAGTGAAACATCTCAGTACCCACAGGAAGAGAAAACAACAGTGATTCCGTGAGTAGTGGCGAGCGAAAGCGGATGAGGCTAAACCGGATCGTGTGTGATAGCCGGCAGGTGTTGCACGTTCGGGGTTGTGGGACCATTCTGAGACCGCTGCCGCAGGTCTCGGTGGTACAGGTGCGTATAGACGAACGGTTTTGAATGGCCGGCCAGAGCGGGTGGTAGCCCCGTAGTCGACATGCGTTKCCTGCCGCGAGTGGTATCCCAAGTAGCACGGGGCCCGTGAAATCCCGTGTGAATCTGCCAGGACCACCTGGTAAGCCTAAATACTCCCAGATGACCGATAGCGGACAAGTACCGTGAGGGAAAGGTGAAAAGTACCCCGGGAGGGGAGTGAAATAGTACCTGAAACCGTTTGCTTACAAACCGTCGGAGCCTCCTTGTTGGGGTGACGGCGTGCCTTTTGAAGAATGAGCCTGCGAGTTAGTGATACGTGGCGAGGTTAACCCGTGTGGGGCAGCCGTAGCGAAAGCGAGTCTGAATAGGGCGAGTCAGTCGCGTGTCCTAGACCCGAAGCGAAGTGATCTATCCATGGCCAGGCTGAAGCGACGGTAAGACGTCGTGGAGGGCCGAACCCACTTAGGTTGAAAACTGAGGGGATGAGCTGTGGATAGGGGTGAAAGGCCAATCAAACTTCGTGATAGCTGGTTCTCTCCGAAATGCATTTAGGTGCAGCGTTGCGTGTTTCTTGCCGGAGGTAGAGCTACTGGATGGCCGATGGGCCCTACAAGGTTACTGACGTCAGCCAAACTCCGAATGCCGGTAAGTGAGAGCGCAGCAGTGAGACGGTGGGGGATAAGCTTCATCGTCGAGAGGGAAACAACCCAGACCACCATCTAAGGTCCCTAAGCGCGTGCTAAGTGGGAAAGGATGTGGAGTTGCTCAGACAACCAGGAGGTTGGCTTAGAAGCAGCCACCCTTGAAAGAGTGCGTAATAGCTCACTGGTCAAGTGATTCCGCGCCGACAATGTAACGGGGCTCAAGCACGCCACCGAAGTTGTGGCATTGACATTTTTGGTAGGCCTTCGTGGTCCAGCCGTGTTGATGGGTAGGAGAGCGTCGTGTGGGCGGTGAAGCGGCGGAGTGATCCAGCCGTGGAGGCCACACGAGTGAGAATGCAGGCATGAGTAGCGAAAGACGTGTGAGAAACACGTCCTCCGGAAGACCAAGGGTTCCAGGGTCAAGCTAATCTTCCCTGGGTAAGTCGGGACCTAAGGCGAGGCCGACAGGCGTAGTCGATGGACAACGGGTTGATATTCCCGTACCGGCGAAGAACCGCCCCAATCAATCCAGTGGTGCTAAGCGCCCAAAGCCAGACATCGCCGCCTTCGGGTGGCACCGTCTGGTGGAGCGCGCGACCCCATGCTGGTGCGGTTAGCGTATTAACAGGTGTGACGCAGGAAGGTAGCCCAAGCCAGGCGATGGTTGTCCTGGTCCAAGCATGTAGGCCGAGCCATAGGCAAATCCGTGGCTCATGTGGCTGAGATGTGATGGGGATGAAAAGTGGGTGATCCTATGCTGCCGAGAAAAGCATCGACGCGAGGTTCTAGCCGCCCGTACCCCAAACCGACTCAGGTGGTCAGGTAGAGAATACCGAGGAGATCGAGATAATCGTGGTTAAGGAACTCGGCAAAATGCCCCCGTAACTTCGGGAGAAGGGGGGCCCAGCGCGTATTAGAACTTGCTTCGAAAGCGTGTGTGGGCCGCAGAGACCAGTGGGTAGCGACTGTTTATTAAAAACACAGGTCCGTGCGAAGTCGCAAGACGATGTATACGGACTGACGCCTGCCCGGTGCCGGAAGGTTAAGAGGACCGGTCAGCCGCAAGGCGAAGCTGAGAATTTAAGCCCCGGTAAACGGCGGTGGTAACTATAACCATCCTAAGGTAGCGAAATTCCTTGTCGGGTAAGTTCCGACCTGCACGAATGGCGTAACGACTTCCCAACTGTCTCAACCACGAACTCGGCGAAATTGCATTACGAGTAAAGATGCTCGTTACGCGCAGCAGGACGGAAAGACCCCGTGACCTTTACTACAGCTTGGTATTGGTGTTCGGTGTGGCTTGTGTAGGATAGGTGGGAGACTGTGAAGCAGTGACGCCAGTCATTGTGGAGTCGTTGTTGAAATACCACTCTGGTCACTCTGGATATCTAACTTCGGACCGTGATCCGGTTCAGGGACAGTGCCTGGTGGGTAGTTTAACTGGGGCGGTTGCCTCCCAAAGAGTAACGGAGGCGCCCAAAGGTTCCCTCAACCTGGTTGGCAATCAGGTGGCGAGTGTAAGTGCACAAGGGAGCTTGACTGTGAGACTGACAGGTCGAGCAGGGACGAAAGTCGGGACTAGTGATCCGGCAGTGGCTTGTGGAAGCGCTGTCGCTCAACGGATAAAAGGTACCTCGGGGATAACAGGCTGATCTTGCCCAAGAGTCCATATCGACGGCATGGTTTGGCACCTCGATGTCGGCTCGTCGCATCCTGGGGCTGGAGTAGGTCCCAAGGGTTGGGCTGTTCGCCCATTAAAGCGGTACGCGAGCTGGGTTTAGAACGTCGTGAGACAGTTCGGTCCCTATCCGCTGCGCGCGTAGGAAGTTTGAGAGGATCTGACCCTAGTACGAGAGGACCGGGTTGGACGAACCTCTGGTGTGCCAGTTGTCCTGCCAAGGGCACCGCTGGTTGGCTACGTTCGGGATGGATAACCGCTGAAAGCATCTAAGCGGGAAGCCGGCCTCAAGATGAGACTTCCATCACCTTCGGGTGGAGAGGCTCCCAGCAGACTACTGGGTTGATAGGCCAGACGTGGAAGCCCAGCAATGGGTGCAGCTGACTGGTACTAATAAGCCGATGACTTGATAACACACCGTTTCCTGCGGTGCTCGCGTCCACTTTGTGGTTCCCGATGTACGGGCACCARAAAACTTTCATAGAGAAAGCTTGATGTCGAACACATCACCAGATGTTTCGGCGGTCATAGCGAGAGGGAAACGCCCGGCCACATTCCGAACCCGGAAGCTAAGCCTCTCAGCGCCGATGGTACTGCAAGGGGGACCTTGTGGGAGAGTAGGACACCGCCGGACTT
>NZ_JBAKGU010000029.1:0-13555 GCF_049065455.1 Microbacterium sp. SA156 | reverse complement strand
CCGCCGCCGCGCCCGCGCCCGTCGCGGCCGCCCCGGCGCAGACGAACGGGCTCACCCCCGACCAGCTCGGGAAGCTCGCGCAGCTGCGCGCCGCGGGCATCGACGACGCCACGATCGCCGCGGCGATCGGCGCGACCGTCGAGCAGGTCACCGGCGTTCCGTTCTGACCCGCCCCCTCGGGCCCGCCAGCCGCCACGGCCGGCGGGCCCGCAACCCCCACAGCAAGCCCACGATCACGACAGGGACACCGTGAACGCACCCGCACTGCTCGCCACCGCGCTCGAGCTCCACACCGCCGGCTTCTCCCCCGTGCCCGTCGCCGCCGACGGCACCAAGCGGCCCCGCGTGCCGTGGAAGGCGTACACGGAGACCCCCGCGACGGCCGAGCAGGTGCACGAGTGGTTCACGGGCGACGTCGAGCAGGGCGTCGGCGTGATCACCGGCGTCGGCGGGCTCGAGCTGCTCGAGGTCGAGGGCAAGGGCATGTCACTCATGACCGACGTGCTCGACCTCCTCGACGGCACCGGGCTCCGCGACCTGTACCAGCGGATCCTCGCCGGATGGTCGGAACAGTCCCCCTCCGGCGGCCTCCACCTCCTGTACCGGGTCGACGGTGTCCCCGTCCCCGGGAACCAGAAGATCGCGCAACGCCACACCGAAGGCGCAACCGGCCGGGAAACGCTCGCGGAGACCCGCGGCACCGGCGGGTTCGTGGTCCTCGCCCCGTCCGAGGGTGCCGTGCACCCGACCGGGGTCGCGTACGTGCGCCTCCTCGGCGGCCCCGCCACGGTCGCAACGATCACCGCGGACGAGCGCGACAGCCTCCACGCGATCTTCCACGCCGCGCTCGACGCTATGCCGGCCCCGGAGCCCGCAACAGTGCCACTCGCGGCGATGTGGGCGGACGGCCGCCCGACCGCCGAGGGTGACGTCACCCCGGGCGACGACTTCGAGCAGCGCACCGACTGGGCCGACATCCTCGACGGGTGGACGCTGGTGTTCACCCGCGGCCGCACCCGGTACTGGCGGCGGCCGGGGAAGAACGACGGCATCAGCGCGACCACCGGGCACGCCGACGACCGCGACCGGCTGTACGTGTTCACGTCGTCGACCGTGTTCGAACCGGAGGTGCCGTACACGAAGCTCGGCGCGTACGCGGCCCTCAAGCACGGCGGCGACCACTCCGCCGCGGCGAAGCAGCTCGCCGCCGACGGGTACGGGCGTCGCGCGCCCCGCGAGCTCACCCCCGCAGCCGGGTCGCGGACGACGTCGACCGGCACCCAGCTCGCCGCGCTCGGCACCGCGGCCGCGGCAACGGCGCCCGCGGTGGTCGGCTCGGACAGCGCGGACCTCACCGACGACGGCAACGCGCGTCTCCTCGTCGCCGAGTACGCGTCGACCCTCCGCTACGTGCCCGACGCCGGGAAATGGGTGACGTGGGAGGGCACCAGGTGGCAGTGGCACCCGGACGACGGGCCCGCGATCGAGGCGATGCGCGACGTGATCCGCCGCATCCCCACCGACAACGCCGCGCTGAAGACGTGGCGGTTGAAGTCGATGCGCGCCCGGTCCATCGCCGACGGCGTCCGCCTCGCCCGCGCGACCCCGGCGATGCGGCTCGACGCCGCCCAGTTCGACCGGCACCCGTGGCAGCTGAACACGCCCGCCGGTGTCGTCGACCTCCGCACCGGCGCGATCGCCGCCCCGGTGCCCGCCCTGTTCCACTCGAAGCAGACGACCGTCGCGCCTGATGCGGACATGCCGACCCCGCTGTGGGACAAGTTCATCGACACGACGTTCCAGTCGAACGCGCACATGATCCGGTACATGCAGCGCCTCGCGGGGCTGATGTTCATCGGCGAGGTGCTCGAGCACATCCTCCCGTTCGCGCACGGCCCCGGCGGGAACGGGAAGGGCGTCTTCGCGGAGGTGCTGAAGGGCATCGGCGGGGACTACGCGACCGCCGCGCCGCAGGGGTTCCTCGTCGTCGGCCGCGACAAGCACGAGACGGAGCTCGCGAAGCTGCAGGGCTGCCGGCTCGTGATCGCGTCGGAGATCAACGAGCACACGAAGTTCGACGAGGCGAAGATGAAGGCCCTCACCGGCGGCGACACGATCACCGCCCGGTACATGCGGAAGGACTTCTTCGACTTCACCCCGTCGCACACGTTCCTGCTCCTCGGGAACAACCAGCCGAAGGTCGAGACCGGCGGCGACTCCGTGTGGCGGCGCCTGCGGCTGATCCCGTTCACGCACACGGTGCCGGAGTCGGAGAAGATCCAGAACCTGCAGCAGCGGCTCGTCGACGAGGAAGGCCCCGGGATCCTGCACTGGATCATCCAGGGCGCCGTCGAGTACGCCGCGCACGGCCTCGACACTCCCGCCGAGGTGCTCGCCGCGACGGACGAGTACCGCGCCGAGGAAGACCACCTCGGCCGGTTCGTGGAGGAGCGATGCATCGTCGGCGGCGGCGAGCACGCCCGCGTCGAGATGTCCGAAGTGCGGCGCGTGTACGACGCATGGTGCGACGAGCAGGGCGAGCGGGAGCTGTCGGCGCAGTCATTCGGCCGCCAGCTGAAGCAGCGGTTCGACATCGGCACCGCGAAGTCGAACGGCCGCCGCTACTACACCGGCATCCTCCTCGCCGGCACCGAAACCGACACCCCCGCCGCCGACGAGGCGCCGAAGGGCTGGTGGGACCGGTGAGCGCCCGCAACGCGTCCTGGTCGGCGTGCCCTCGGTGCGGGCGCGCGGCCGTGCACGCCCGGTTCGACGACCAGGAAGGGATGCCCGCGATCGGTGTTGTGCTCCTCGACCCGCACCCGCTCGGACCCGCGCAGATCCTCGCGTGCGTGCTCGCCGACGTGCCGCTGTGGCAGGTGCAGGACACCGCGCGCGGCGTCGTCACCTCCCTGCGGTGGGCCGGTTGGCCCCGCACCCAGATTCCCGGCCACACCCTGCCCGTGCACGCGTGCGCGCGGGTGTGGGCCGGACTCCCGCCCCTCGAGCTGAGCCTCGACACGGCGGAGACCCCATCTCCCGCATCCTGCCCGTTCTGAAAGGGACACGACATGGCAACCATCACCAGGACGACGACGGTGGACATCGTCGACGTCAACATCACGGACGGCGGTTTCGTCGCGCTCACGGTCGACGAGACCGGGTCGGGCGGTTCGTGCGCCGGCGCGGCGCTGACCGGCGACGAGGCGCGGAAGGTCGCGCAGGCGCTGCTCAACGCCGCGAGCGAGGTCGAGCTGTACGCCGGCGAGCAGCAGGGAGCGGGGGCGTGAGCGGCGACGTCGGCCGCTGCTGCGCGCGGTGCAAGACCCCGTACGGGTGCGCGCGGTCCGTGTGCGCCTGCCACGCCCGCCACGTCGAGGCACGCCGCGCCCCCGTGCCGGCGCCGGTCGACCCGGACTGCCGCGATGGGAAGCACACCGCGTGCCCCGGGTGGACGTTCAATCTCGCCACCGACGACCTCGGCAGCTGCACGTGCGCCTGCCACACCGACCACAAGGAAGCAGCATGAGCGCCCCACACCGAGTGCAGCTGTCCCGCAAGAAGGGGTGGCGGAAGCCGGAGAACACGGTCGTCGTCGCACGCGGGACGGTGTGGGGTAACCCATTCCGCGTGACCGAGCACTGCCGCGGCGCCGACTGGGGCGTGGAGGACACGGGCCGGTTCAACCTCCCGCTCGGCAACGGGTGGACGAAGGCCGGGGCCGCGAGGTTCGCTGTGCAGTGCTACCAGCAGGCGTTCGACCAGGCGTTCCCCGAGGGGTCCACGGCTCGATGGGCGATGCTCCAGCCGCTTCGCGGGAAGAACCTCGCGTGCTGGTGCCCGCTCGACCAGCCCTGCCACGCGGACGTGCTGCTCGAGCTCGCGAACCAGAAGGACGACGCATGACGACGGCCGATCTTCTCGCGCTCGACCCGGAATGGGTCGCGTGGGAGGAGCAGTACACGTGGCACCTCGACCAGGTGCCCGCCCTGCTCCACACCATCCGCGCCACCGTCCTCCCCCTCGCCGCGTCGCAGACGGACAAGGTCATCGTGTCCGGCTCGAAAGCCGACACGACCTCGCTCCCCTTCCGGCTCGACGCGGTCGACGAAGCCGACGACCTGTGGGCCGCGCTCGTCGAGTACGCACTCGAGGTCGCCGACACCCTCACCCTCGACCGGCCCGCCGTGCTGCGGGCGACGTGGTTCACACGCGGACACGTCGCCGGGATTCGCGCGGCCACGTCCGCGGACACCGCCCGTGCGCACGCGTGGGAGATCGTTGGGTGGCTGATCGGCCACGCACCCGTGATCGTCGAGCACGACACCCTGCAGGCCGGCGAGGACCACCTCTTCCAGCTGATCCGGAAGGCCCGCGCCCGCCACCACATCACCCGGCCGCGGCGCGCCCGACCCCGCCCATGCGCGGTGTGCGGCGACGTCGCGGTGCTCGTCGACTGGGCCGAGATCCCTGGCGGCATCGGCCCCGCCGAGCCCGTCGGCGCCTGCCAGACGTGCGGGCAGACGTACACCTGGCGGAAGGCCTGATCGTGGGCGAGCGGCTGACCTACCGCGAAGCCGCGGCGCGCGTCCGCCGCTCGCGCCGCACGATCCGCCGGTGGCGACTTAACGGCATGCCCATGAGCTTCGACAGCGAAGGGCGCCGCGTCGTCGACGAGCACGTGCTCCTCGCCTGGTGGCGCGACCGGCTGCAAGCCGACCCCATCCACCAGGCCCGCCTGAAGGCCAAGCAGAAAGGACCCGACCCGACATGAGCTGGGCACGGAACCGGCACGAGCAGCAGCTCGTCGCCGAACTCGACCACCAGCCGGTGACGCTCACGGACGTCGACGACGCCGAGCTACCCGGACACGACGACTGGAAGAAGGACTAGACCATGACCGACGAGCGATTCAAGGGTGAGAGCGAGCCGATCGCGACGAACCCGATCCTGCGCGGCGTTGACCTGGCGGTGGACCGCCTCGTACGCTCGGACTGCTTCACGGAACGCACCCTGAAGATCCTGGACGACCTCCGGGCCGAGGTGCTCGGCGTGGACAGCGCGGAGCAAGTGCGCGCGCACTATGCATCCCAGCCGAAGGGGAAGGCACCCGCCGACGCGCCCCGATCCGTCACCCCCGAGTGGATAGCTGAGCAGCGCGAGCGAGGGTGGCCCGACATGCACCCCGAGGACTACTGCCACCGGTGCGGCGCCCGCAACATCGACTGGGCCGCGCCCGCCGACATCTGGAAGACCGCGACCGCCGCATGGGCCGCCGAGACTGGCCGCGAGGGCATCTGCTGCCCCGCCTGCTTCGCCGAGCTCTACACCGAGGCCACAGGAGAAGCACCCACCTGGGTCCTGCAGCCGTGGCGCGGATCGTGGGATCAGCACGAGGCGCCCGAGCACGACGACGCACTCGCGCGAGAGGCGCTGGCGTGGCTGTCGCGTTTCGACGTGACACCGAAGGGGCAGGCACCCGCCGACGTGGCCGCGATGGTCGAAGGTCTCGCCTACCTCATCACGGCCTGGCGATTCCACGAGCGCGGGCTTCGCGGAGCGATCGGTGAACCCGATGTGGCCGTCGCCCGCCCGCTCGCGCAATTCCTGGTTCGCGAAGGGTGGTCGCGGGCATCCCAGCCGGTCCCCGAGGAGCAGGTGGGAGCCGTGCGATGAGATGGCCGGCGCTCGCCCGCGCGGTCGAAGCGGCGGCCCGATCCTCTAAGGACCGCGAACGGTCGTGAGACGCGGAGAAGACCCCCGGTGAGCCGCTCGATGAGCAGCCGACCGGGGGTCTTCCTGTTGCCCGCAGTGTGCGGGCGTCAGCGCCGCTGGATGCGCTTCTCCGCTGCCGAGTAGTACCCAGAGACGACGCGGTCGGCCATCGTCCGCGCGTCGTTCTCGTTCTCGTATCCCTGGCTACCGTCGGTGGCGATGATCTGACCGTTGTCGGCTTCGAGGCGCCAGCCCCACTTCCCGTCCACTCGCTGGACCAATACTCGTCGTGCCATGCGTTCCTCCTGATCCCCACCCATCTGGCGGGGGTAGTCTGTAACGCGACGAGGCTCGGAGTACCAGTCCGAGCCCCGCCGCTCATCGAGATCCTGCTTACTTACCTGAGCGCTTGTTGGGCTTCTCCACGACGGTCGTCCGCGGATTGCGGGCGGCCGTCGACTTCTTAACGAAGCGCCCCGTGATCGCGCTGCGCGCGCGTCCCTTTCCGGCCATGCTCACCTCCTCTCCTGATTTCGTGTCCGGAATGTGTCCAGAGGAAGGAACAGGCCCCCGCCGCACCACTCATCGCGAGCAGAGAGGCGGGGGCCTGTCTCATCTCTGAATCCTGATCTGACCTGGGCTTCTCAGAAGTCCCAGTCGTCGTCCTCGGTCGCGACGGCCTTGCCGATCACGTACGACGAGCCCGACCCCGAGAAGAAGTCGTGGTTCTCGTCGGCGTTCGGCGACAGGGCCGACAGGATCGCCGGGTTCACGTCGGTCACGGTCGACGGGAACATCGCCTCGTAGCCGAGGTTCATGAGCGCCTTGTTCGCGTTGTAGTGCAGGAACTTCTTGACGTCCTCCGTGAGGCCCACGGAGTCGTAGAGGTCCTGCGTGTACTGCACCTCGTTGTCGTAGAGCTCGTAGAGCAGCGAGAACGTGTAGTCCTTGATCTCGGCCTGCTTGGCCTCGTCGACCTTCTCGAGCCCCTTCTGGAACTTGTAGCCGATGTAGTAGCCGTGCACGGCCTCGTCGCGGATGATGAGGCGGATGAGGTCGGCCGTGTTGGTGAGCTTCGCGCGGCTGGACCAGTGCATCGGGAGGTAGAAGCCCGAGTAGAAGAGGAAGCTCTCGAGCAGGGTCGAGGCGACCTTGCGCTTGAGCGGCTCATCGCCCCGGTAGTACTCCATGATGATCTGAGCCTTCTTCTGGAGGTTGGGGTTCTCCACCGACCACCGGAAGGCCTCGTCGATCTCCTGCGTCGAGCACAGCGTCGAGAAGATCGACGAGTAGCTCTTCGCGTGCACCGACTCCATGAACGCGATGTTCGTGTAGACGGCCTCCTCGTGCGGCGTCACCGCGTCGGGGATGAGCGAGACGGCGCCGACCGTCGCCTGCACCGTGTCGAGCAGCGTCAGACCCGTGAACACGCGCATGGTCAGCAGCTGCTCGTGCTCGGTGAGCGTGTTCCACGACTGGATGTCGTTGGAGAGCGGCACCTTCTCCGGCAGCCAGAAGTTGCCCGTGAGGCGGTTCCACACCTCCACGTCCTTCTCGTCCTCGATGCGATTCCAGTTGATCGCCTGGACGTGGTCCAGAAGCTGCAGCTTCTCGGTCATCCTCTTCGTTCCTCTTTCTTCGCCGTCAGAGCGTGCAGCTGACGCACATGTCGAGCTCGGTGCCCTCGAGGGCCATCTGACGGAGTCGGATGTAGTAGATCGTCTTGATGCCCTTGCGCCATGCGTAGATCTGCGCCTTGTTGATGTCGCGCGTGGTCGCCGTGTCCTTGAAGAACAGCGTGAGCGACAGGCCCTGGTCGACGTGCTGCGTCGCGGCGGCGTACGTGTCGATGACCTTCTCGTAGCCGATCTCGTACGCGTCCTGGTAGTACTCCAGGTTGTCGTTCGTCATGAACGGCGCCGGGTAGTAGACGCGACCGAGCTTGCCTTCCTTGCGGATCTCGATCTTCGACGCGATCGGATGGATCGACGACGTCGAGTTGTTGATGTACGAGATCGAGCCGGTCGGCGGCACCGCCTGCAGGTTCTGGTTGTAGATGCCGTGCTTCTGGATGGACTCCTTGAGCTCGACCCAGTCCTGCTGCGTCGGGATGTGGTGGTTCGCGAAGAGCTCCTTCACCTTCTCCGTCTGCGGCACCCACTCCTGCTCGATGTACTTGTCGAAGAACTCGCCCGTGGCGTACTTCGACTCCTCGAAGCCGTCGAACGCCTGGCCGCGCTCGATGGCGAGCTTGTTCGACGCCCGGAGAGCGTGGAACAGCACCGTGTAGAAGTAGATGTTCGTGAAGTCGATGCCCTCTTCCGAGCCGTAGAACACGCGCTCGCGAGCGAGGTAGCCGTGCAGGTTCATCTGGCCGAGGCCGATCGCGTGCGAGCGGTCGTTGCCGTCCTCGATCGATCGGACCGAGCGGATGTGGCTCTGGTCGCTGACCGCGGTGAGCGCGCGGATCGAGGTCTCGACCGTCTGGCCGAAGTCGGGCGAGTCCATCGCGAGCGCGATGTTGAGCGACCCGAGGTTGCAGGAGATGTCCTTGCCGATCTGGTCGTACGAGAGGTCCTCGTTGAGCGTCGTCGGCGTGTTCACCTGCAGGATCTCGCTGCAGAGGTTCGACATGTTGATCCGGCCCTTGATCGGGTTCGCCCGGTTCACCGTGTCCTCGAACATGATGTACGGGTAGCCCGACTCGAACTGGATCTCGGCGAGCGTCTGGAAGAACTTGCGCGCGTTGATCTTCGTCTTCTTGATGCGCGGGTCGTCGACCATCTCGCGGTACTTCTCGGTCACCGCGATGTCGCCGAACGGCACGCCGTAGACGCGCTCGACGTCGTAGGGCGAGAACAGGTACATGTCCTCGTCGTTGCGCGCGAGCTCGAACGTGATGTCGGGCACGACGACACCCAGCGACAGCGTCTTGATGCGGATCTTCTCGTCCGCGTTCTCGCGCTTGGTGTCGAGGAACTTCATGATGTCGGGGTGGTGAGCCGACAGGTACACCGCGCCGGCGCCCTGACGCGCGCCGAGCTGGTTGGCGTAGCTGAACGAGTCCTCGAGCAGCTTCATGACCGGGATGATGCCGCTCGACTGGTTCTCGATCTGCTTGATCGGCGCACCGGCCTCGCGGATGTTCGAGAGGAGGAGCGCGACGCCGCCACCGCGCTTCGAGAGCTGCAGGGCCGAGTTGATGCCGCGCGCGATCGACTCCATGTTGTCCTCGATGCGCAGGAGGAAGCAGCTGACGAGCTCGCCGCGCTGCGCCTTGCCGGCGTTGAGGAACGTCGGCGTCGCAGGCTGGAAGCGACCCGAGATGATCTCGTCCACGAGCTTCCACGCGAGGTCCTGGTCGCCGTCCGCGAGGGCGAGGGCGGTCATGACGACGCGGTCCTCGAAGCGCTCGAGGTAGCGCTTGCCATCGAACGTCTTGAGCGTGTAGCTCGTGTAGTACTTGAAGGCGCCGAGGAACGTCTCGAAGCGGAACTTCTTGCCGTACGCGAAGGCGTTGAGCTTCTCGATGAACTCGAACGGGTACTTCTCGATGACCGAGCCCTCGTAGTACTCCTTCTCCACGAGGTAGTCCAGGCGCTCCTTGAGCGAGTGGAAGAACACCGTGTTCTGGTTCACGTGCTGCAGGAAGTACTCCCGCGCCGCCCGCTTGTCGGCGTCGAACTGGATCTTCCCGTCCGCGTCGTACAGGTTGAGCATGGCGTTGAGGGCGTGGTAGTCCATGCCGTCGAACTTCACGTTGTGCTTGAAGTCCGCTTCTGTCAGTGCTGTCGCTTCCACCATCGTTCCAATCCGTCGCTCACGCGGTCGACGTCCTCGGGCGTGCCGAACAGTTCGAGCCGGTACAAGTGCGGCACGTGGCACTTGCGGCTGATGATGTCGCCGGCGAGGCAGAACGCATCGCCGAAGTTGGTGTTGCCCGCGGCGATCACACCGCGGATGTGTCGTCTGTTCCGCTCGTCGTTGAGGAAACGGATGACCTGCTTGGGGACGGCGCCCTTCTCCTCGCCGCGTCCTTGGCCCCCGCCGTAGGTGGGGGTCACGAGCACGAAGGGCTCGTCGACGAGGAGGGGCGCCTCCCACGAGTGCAGCGGGATGCGGACGGATCGGATGCCCTCCGAGTGCCGCTCGAGCTTCTCGATGAATCGCGCCGTGTTGCCCGACACGCTCGAGAAGTACACGAGCAGGGGCGCCGTCGTGGCCGAGAGCGTCGCGGTCATGGGGACATCACTCCCGCGCTCCCGGTTCAGACCAGACGGGCCGCGAGCTCGTCGATCTTGTCGGGACGGAAGCCCGACCAGTGGTCCTCGTCGGTCACGACGACCGGCGCCTGCATGTAGCCGAGGGCCTTGACCTGCTCGAGCGCGTCAGCGTCCTGCGAGAGGTCGGTGACCTGGTACTCGATGCCCTTCGCGTCGAGTGCGCGGTAGGTCGCGTTGCACTGCACGCACGAAGGCTTGGTGTAGACCGTGATCGCCATGTCTTTCCCCTCAGATCCGTGTTCGGCCGGCATACCCCTGCCGGGCTCTCAATACTACATATGGGTGCCGACGTTCGGGGGCACCACAAGGGCTAGTAGTTACATCCGTGTGATTTTCCACCGTTCACCACAGCTCCATCCACCGACGCCTCCACAGGGATACAACGCTCGAGCACCCTCGAAAATGCCCGGATCACGCGGTTCTCGCGCCTCCCGGCGGAGGTTCTCCACAGGCGCGAAGCTACGCCCGGCCACCGACATCCGACGTCCTGTGGAGAAGCTCCTTCGGCGTGTCTCGGCGTGTCGTCCGCGGCGCGCCTCGCCCCCATCCCGACGGGATAGCGTGAGAGGCGTGTCTGGCTATCGTGATCTGCTGCGCACGCCCGGCGTCGGCCGCATCATCGCGGCTCAGCTGGCCGCGCGCTTCCCGGGAGGGATGGTCGCACTCGCCGTTCTCCTCCACGTCGAGCACACCCACCACTCCTACGGCGCGGCCGGCACCGTGCTCGCCGCCGTGTCGATCGGCCAGGCGGTCGCCGGACCCGTGACGAGCCGCTGGATGGGCCGCTGGGGCATGCGGCGCGTCCTCGCCCTCACGACGCTCGTCACGTCCGCCGCCATCGCGGCGCTCGCGCTCGTGCCCGCGCCGCTGCCCGTGACCATCCTCTTCGGCCTCATCGCCGGCCTCGCGTCGCCTCCCGTGCAGTCGGCTGTCCGCACCATCTACCCGAAGATGGTCAACGCGTCGCAGCTGACCGCCCTGTACTCGCTCGACGCGTCGCTGCAGGAGATCATCTGGATCGCAGGCCCCGTGCTCATCACCTTCGTGTCGACGCAGATCTCGACCGTCGTGGGCCTGGTCATGATCGTGGGCTTCACGATCGCGGGAGGCACGTGGTTCATCCTCTCCCCCGAGCTCGGACGCGTGCGCATCCCCCGCAGCCGGCGCTCTTTCGGACGCGTGCTCCGCGGGCCGACCGTCGTGCTGACCACCGTGCTCGGCTTCCTCCTCATCGGCGCGTGCGCCGCGGCGGAGGCGGGCGTCGTCGCGTCGTTCGGGGAGGGCGCGGTCGAGTCCGGCTTCATCCTCGCGGTCTTCGCCGTCGGGAGCTTCGTGGGCGGCCTGGCCTTCGGCAACCTCCCGATGTCGCCGTGGTCCATGGCCCGCCGCTACGCGATCATCGCGGTCGGCATGGGGCTCACGCTCGTCTCCCTGGACGCGTGGTGGCTGGGCGGATCCCTCGTCATCGCGGGGCTCGGCATCGCTCCCGTGCTCGCGATGTCGTTCGCCATCACCTCGGCGAGCGTGAAGTTCAGCGAGACGGCCGAGGCCTACGGATGGATCAACACCGGCCAGCTCATCGGCGCCGCGCTCGGCTCGGCGATCGCCGGCTTCATGATCGACGGCATCGGGCCGCGCGGCGCCATGATGACCGCCCTCGGCTTCATCGTGCTCGGGCTCGTCGTCGCGATCGTGTGCGTGCGCGGCTTCCCGGATCTGCGCGGCCGGGACGCGTCTCCGATCCCCGACACCGAGCCGGTCCAGACCCTCCCGTAGAGCGGGTCACTTCCCGTCGAAGTCGAAGGCGCGCAGGAGCTCGGCGACGGCCTGCTCGCGGTGGTCGCCTCCGCTCTCGAACATGTGCGTGACATGCGTGCGCAGGTGGTTCTCGAGGAGAAGCCTGTTGAGCGATTCGAGCGACCGCTGGATGGCCCGGGACTGCGTGATGATGTCCATGCAGTAGTCCTCGTCCTCGATCATGCGACCGAGACCGCGCAGCTGCCCCTCGAGGATGCGCGTGCGGTGCAGGGCACGCTTCTGGATGTCGTCGATCACCGCGCCAGCGTACCGCGCGCAGCAGGGTGCGGGCTCAGCTCGTCCGGCCTCCGGACCCGCGTGCGAGGATCGAGCCATGCCGCGCACACCGACTGAGCTGCTGTCCCCCGCCGACCGCGAGCGCCTCGCCTCGCTGCGTCGGATGAAGGCCGTCGCCCTCGGCGCTCTCCTCCTCATGGCCGCCCTCTTCGTGCTGGGCTTCGCGCTGCAGGAGTCCGTCCCGGCGCTCGCCTACCTGCGCGCGGCGGCAGAGGGCGGGATGGTCGGCGCACTCGCCGACTGGTTCGCGGTCACCGCGCTGTTCCGGCGTCCGCTCGGCCTCCCCATCCCCCACACGGCGATCATCCCGTCGCGGAAGGACGAGATCGGGCGCTCGCTCGGGGAGTTCGTCGAGACGAACTTCCTCTCCTCACCCGTCGTCCGCGGCAAGCTGCAGTCGGCGCGCATCTCGGAGCGCCTCGGCGCATGGCTCGCGCAGCCCGCGCACGCCGAGCGGGTGTCCTCCGAGGGCGCGGCGATGGCGCAGGGCGTGCTGCGGGCGCTGAGCGACGACGACGTGCAGGACCTCGTGGCGGCACTCGCCCGTGAGCACCTCATCGAGCCGGAGTGGGGCACGCCCGCCGGCGTGTGGCTCGAGCGCATCGTGGAGACGGGAGCGCACCACGCCGCCGTGGATCTCGCGGCGGACAGCCTCTCGAGCTGGCTCGCCGACAACCGCGATGCCTTCGCGGGCCTCGTGTCGCGGCGGCTTCCGTCCTGGGTGCCCTCGCTCGCCCACCGCGTCGTCGACGGCGCGCTCTACAACGAGACCGTGGCCTTCGTCGATGCCGTGCGAGCGGATGGCGCCCATCCCGCCAGGAAGGCGATCGACCGCTATCTCGCGCGTCTCGCTGACAGCCTGCAGCACGACGCGGAGACCCGCGCGAAGCTCGAGGGCGCGAAGGTCGCCGTGTTCGACAGCCCGCGCGTCCGAGAGCTCGCCGGAAGCGCATGGGAGACCGCGAAGAACGGCCTCATCGTCTCGCTCGGCGACGAGCGCAGCGCGCTGCGCACGCGGATGCGCGAGGCGCTCATCGAGATCGGCGGGCGCCTGGGCTCCGATCGGGCCATCCAGCGTCGCGTCGACGGATGGGTGGTGGACGCGGCAGGATTCCTCGTCGAGCGCTACCGCCACGACATCGCGTCGATCATCACCGACACGGTCGAGAAGTGGGACGCCGAGGAGACGACCGAGAAGATCGAGCTGCTCGTGGGCCGCGACCTGCAGTACATCCGCCTCAACGGAACCGTCGTGGGGGCGCTCGCGGGGCTCGTGATCTTCTCCGTGGCCCACGCGGTGTTCGGGTGATGCCCGTGTGATGCACGAAAGGCCACCCGGCGTTGGGTGGCCTTTCGTTCAGGTTAAGTCCGGCGGTGTCCTACTCTCCCACAAGGTCCCCCTTGCAGTACCATCGGCGCTGAGAGGCTTAGCTTCCGGGTTCGGAATGTGGCCGGGCGTTTCC
>NZ_JBAKGU010000028.1:0-22013 GCF_049065455.1 Microbacterium sp. SA156 | reverse complement strand
AACCCGACCCGAACCCCGCCACGACGACCAGATCACCCCCACCCTCTACGGGCAAGGCCTCGACGCCACCGAAGGCCTCTGGGCCCGCGCCGGGTGGGCAGGACGAGGATGACACACCCGACCCATCCACTCTTTCTGGCCGATAACCCCCTTGACGCGCGGTCGTCCCACCCGAACGCAGAACGGCCCCCGCCGAAGCGGGGGCCGTTCTCGTGTGGTGCGCCCCGAGGGACTCGAACCCCCAACCTTCTGATCCGTAGTCAGATGCTCTATCCATTGAGCTAGGGGCGCATTCACCGCTGCCGAAGCAACCGTATGAGCATACAACGCGTTCGCCGCACCGGACAAATCGGGGCGCGCCGCCCGGGCGCGTCGCGTCAGTCGACCGCCGCGGAGGCGCCCTCCGACCGGCGCTCCTTGGTCTCGACAGCGAGCTTCTGCAGGTCGACGAGGCGCAGCGCCTGCATGCGCGCCTCGCGCATCGAGGCGTAGTCCGGGTCCTCGTCGGGGCGCATCGCCTCGACGCGCAGACGGTTGTCGAGCGTCGACGCGATGTCGCCCCATGCCGCCTCGCGGGACTGCTCGACGAGCGCGAGCAGCTGCGCCTCGTCCTCGAGCTCCGTGCGGAGAGCCTTCGCCACACCGACGTACTGCTTGGCGCGGCGGCGGAGGTTGCGCACGTCGCGGTCGCGGTAGTCATGCGTGCCGCGCGACTGCGAGTGCCGCCCCCACGCGGCCTTCCGCGCCTTAGAGATCTCCTGCGCCGCCTGCTCGGACTCGTCGGCGAGCGCCGCGATCGTCTCGCGGGCGACCGGCAGGAAATGGGACGCGTCGAACGCCTCGTCGAGCGAGATCGTGCTCACGAGGATCCTGTTCTTCACCGCGAGCCGCGCGGCGGCATGCGCGATCGCGAGACCCTCGGCGATCGCATCGGCGTTCCGTCCCACCGCACCTCCTCGTACCAGATTAGCCGCGAGGACCGGGCGGCGGGCGCGGGGTCACGCCTGCGGGACGGCGAGCTCTCCCGTGAGGTACTGGGCGCGACCGAAGCCGAAGCTCCAGTCCTCCGGCCCGTTCTCGACGTACCCGATGAAGACGTCGGACGGCGCGACGCCGACCGGCTCGAGCGCTGCGGCGATCGCGGCGTACAGGCGCTGCTTCTGATCGACGGAGCGACCCCGCTGCGTGAAGATCTGGATGACGACGGGGTCGGTCCGCTCGAAGCCGAGACCGGCATCCTCCGCGACGATCGTCGACGCGGGGCGCGAGGTGATCACCTGGAACCGGTCGCGCTCGGGGATCCCGTAGACGGAGACGATGGCGTCGTGGACGGCGCCGGCGATCTCGGCGGGATTCGTGCGGGCGTCGCTGTGGTCGATGCGGACGAGGGGCATGAGTACTCCTGAGAGAGGTCGAGGACTTTGTCCTGACATTCTCTCATACGCCTCTTCGCGCGAACAACCCCTCGTCCGCCCTCCTCACTCCGCGGCGGCGTGCAGGAGCAGCGCCTGCTCGGGGCGCAGGATCGGCAGCGTCACGCCCACGGCGTCGAGGAAGCGCCCCGTCGCCGTGAGCCCCTCGTCGAACCATCCCGGGCCCCGGTGCTGCACGAAGGGGCTCGCGCTGTCGCCCTCGGTCGTGCGCGGGAAGTCCTCCGCCGTGGGCAGGAGCGGCACGACGCGGTAGACCCGGTCGGGGTCGAGCCCCGGAAGTCGCACCCGGCCGGGCATCTCGGCGACGGGGGTCCGGTGCATGACCGCCGTGAAGAGCGCCTCCCCCCGGTCCTGCGCGACGACGCCGTGGAGCGCGAGCGCCGGCTCGACGAGGTCGGCGTTGACGCGGACCCCCGAGTGGATCAGGCCGCGGAAGCGCTTGTACAGCTCGATGCCCTTCCGCAGGACCGCTCGCTCGTGCTCGGAGGCCGCGCGGATGTCCCACTCGATCCCGAAGTGCCCGAAGAGGGCCGTGAGCACGCGGAACCCGATGTCGTGGACGCGGCCTGTCGTGTGGGAGTGGGTGGGTCCGACGTGGGCGCCGACGAGCTCGGGCGGGAGCACCGCCTGGGTCCACCGCTGGATCGTCTGGCGCTCGAGCGCGTCGTTGCAGTCCGACGCCCAGACGCGGTCGGTGTGCGCGAGGACGCCCAGATCGATGCGCGCGCCGCCCGACGAGCACGACTCGATCTCGACACGGGGGTGGGCCTCCTTGAGCGCCGCGAACAGGCGGTAGACCGCGAGGGTCTGCGCGTGCACGGACGGGCGCCCATCGTGCCCGTGCTCGCGCAGGTCGCGATTCTGATCCCACTTGAGGTACGCGATGTCGTTCTCGCGGAGGAGGGCGTCGATGCGGTCGTAGACGTACTGCCACGCGTCGGGGTTCACGAGATCGATGACCTGCTGATGCCGCCATTCGACGGGCAGGCGCCCGCCCTCGTCGTGCGAGCGCGCGTCGGGTCCGGCGATCCAGTCGGGGTGCTCCCGCGCGACGTCGGAGTCGAGGTTCACCATCTCGGGCTCGACCCACAGCCCGAACTCCATGCCCCGCGACGTGACGGCCTCGATGAGCGGCGTGAGGCCATCCGGCCACAGCCCCTCGTCGACGTGCCAGTCGCCGAGCCCCGCACGGTCGTCGCGGCGCCCGCGGAACCATCCGTCGTCGAGCACGAAGCGCTCGACGCCGAGCTCGGCGGCCGCCGCGGCGAGCTCGACGAGCGGCTCGATGCGGTGGTCGAAGTAGACCGCCTCCCAGGTGTTGAGCACGACCGGCCGGGGGCGACCGCCGTCGACCTCGACGTGCTGCGGACGCGCACGGAACCACCGGTGGAACCGCTCCGTCACGCCGTCGAGGCCGCGATCCGACCATGCGGCGTACAGCGCGGGCGTCTCGTAGGCCTCTCCCGGCGCGAGCACGACCTCGCCCGATCCGAGCAGCTCCGCGGCGCCGATCATCTGGCGCCCGTCGGCGAGCGCGTCGAGGAACTGCTCGTGGTCGCCCGACCAGGCGAAGTGCGCTGCCCACACGGCGCCCGAGCGGTTGCCGAAGCCCGGCGTGCCCGCCGCGACGAGCAGCGAGGAGTCGTGCCCGGTGCGGCCGTGCCGCCCCGTGCGGACCCACGTGCCACGGCGGATGGCCTGCCGCTGCGGGTGGTTCTCCCGGCACCAGCGCCCGGTGAGGTCGAGCAGCTCGCCCGCATCGGCGGGCACCGGGAGCTGGATGGCGAGCTCGTCGACCTGGTAGGGGGTCGCGCCCGTGTTCGTCACCGAGGACGCCGCCTCGAGCAGCCCGGACGGGTGCAGGCGGAGCCGCGTCGCGACCTCCAGCCCCGCGCTCGCATCTCGCTGTACGATCCGCGCGGTCTCGCCATCCGCCTCCGCCGCGACGACGCGCAGAGCCGGCGAGAAGTCCCGCCCCGGTCGCCCGTCCTCGTCGATGCGGCTCCCGCGCAGGCCCGGCCGTCCGAGCCATCCCGACGACGGCTGCGGCACGACGCCCGCGATCACGGGCACGTCGAGCGCCGAATGCGGGACGGGGTCGGTGAGCAGCTCGAGATCCGGCACGTGTGCGCCGAGGTCGGCACCCCAGTGGACGATCTCGGCCTCGCCCGAGCGGAAGGAGAGCAGCACGCTGACGCCGTCGGCGCGCAGATGGATGGGGTTCATTCGATTCGCTTTCGTCATCTGGTGTCGTCCGCCCCCTCGAAGAGGGCGTTGACGCGCTCGTTCGCCTGCGTGAGCGACGAAACGTCCGCCTGCCCGGTCAGCACCGCGTCCATGGCGGGCTTCATGATGCCCTCCACCTGCGCCGCCCCGGAGGTGATGGGGAACAGGAAGGTCGTGCCCTCCGAGACGTGGTCGGTGAACGCCGAGACGTCGATGCCGCGCTCCTCGAACGCCGCGACCGCCTTCTCCGTCGACGAGAGGATGGCCGGGAACACGACCCCCTGCGCGCCGACGACGTCCTGGCAGGCGGGCGAGCCGAGATACTCGACCCACTTGCGCGATCCCTCGAGGTCGTCCGTGCCGACCCAGATCGAGTCGGCGAGGCCGTTGAACATCGATGCCCGGTGGCCCTCCGGCCCGATCGGCGTGGGGGCGATGCCGAGGTCGATCCCGTCGTACCCGGCGTACTGGCCGATCATCCACGATCCGTTGGCGTTGATCGCCGCACGGCCGGCTCCGAAGTTGTCGGGCATGGAGGCGCCGACCGTCGTCTCGAGCCGCGGCATGTACCCCTTGTCGATGAGGCCAGACCACCACGCGATCGCGCTCTGGAAGCGCTCGTCGTCGTAGTTGTAGCGGTCGCCCCACGGGTTCTCGTTCGTGTGGGTCCAGCCGGTCGTCCCGGTGAGCCAGCTCCACTCGGTCTGGCCCATGCCCGCCCCCGACGCGGTGAGGCCCAGGCCGTACACCTCGACGTGGTCCCTGTCGAAGCCGGGCTCGTCTCCGCGCACTCCGTTGCGGTCGACCGTGAGCCGCGCGATCGCCTTCTCGAGCGTGCCGCCGTCGTCGGGGTTCCAGGTGAGCTCCGCCATCTCCTCGTCGGAGAGGCCCGCCTCCTCGACCATCTCGCGGTTGTAGAAGAGGGCGATCGTGTCCCAGTCCTTCGGCACGCCGTATCGGCTCCCGTCCTGCCCGACCCACAGATCGGCGAGGCCCTCGGCGTACTGGCCGAAGTCGAGGTCGACGTCGTCGAGAGGCACGAGCTGGTCGAACCGGAGGTAGTCGGGGTACTTCGAGAGGTGGTTGGTGAACACATCCGGCGCGTTCTCGGCGACCATGCCGTTGGTCACCTTGCTCCAGTAGTCGTCCCAGCCGAGCTGCGTGATGCGGACCGTGAGGTCGGGATTCGCCTCGTTGAAGTCCTCAGCGCACTGGCGGTAGCCCGGGAGCTGGTTGGCATCCCACAGCCAGTAGTCGATGACCCCCTCCTCGCCGGTGATCGCGGCGCATCCGCCGAGGGCCGACGTCGAGACCGCGGCGAGCGCAGCGGCGGCAAGGACCTTCTTCATGTTCCTGCGTCCTTTCACGATCACTTCACCCCGCTGAAGCCGATCGAGTTCACGATCCGCTTCCCGAAGGCGATGAACAGGATGAGCACGGGCACGGCCGACACGAGGGTCGCGGCCATGAGGCCGGACCAGTCGGGCGCGCCCTGCGGCGACTGGGACTTGAAGGTGCCCAGACCCACCGTGAGCACGCGGGTGCTCTCGTCGGACACGAGCAGCGGCCAGAAGTACTCGTTCCACTGCCCCATGAACGTCAGCAGGGCGAGGGTCGCGAGCGGCGCGGCCGCGTTGGGCATCACGATCTGGATGAAGATGCGCCACTGCGAGGCGCCGTCGAGCATGGCGGCCTCCTCGACCTCGCGCGACATGTTGAGGAAGAACTGGCGCATGAAGAAGATCGCGAACGGCGTCATGAACACGTACGGCAGGATGAGGCCGAAGATCGTCCCGAGCAGCCCGAGGTTCTTCACGAGGAGGAAGTTGGGCAGCGCCGTGAAGATCGGCGGCACGAGCACCGTGGCGAGGAAGATGCCGAAGACCTTGTCGCGGTGCTTCCACTGCAGCCGGGAGAACGCGTAGGCGGCCATGGAGCTGAAGAAGACGGCGCCGGCCGTGGTGAGCGTCGAGAAGAGCACCGAGTTCAGCAGGTACTGCCAGAAGTTGATCGCGGCACCCGAGCCGCCCTGCGCGAGCGCCTCCTCGGTGGACTGCATGCCGAACACGCGAGCGAAGGCGCCGAGGTTGACGTCGACGGGGAGGATGCTCGCGGAGTTGGCCGCGAGGCCGCTGTTCATCGACAGCGACGTGCGCAGCACCCAGTAGAACGGCAGGATGCTCACGGCGATGGCGATGCCGAGGCAGATCCAGCCGAGGACGAGGCCCCAGCTGACGGGCTTCCGCGCCCCGCGCCCGCGGGTCACGATGGTCGTGGTGGTGGTCATGGCCTGCTCCCCTTACGCCAGGTCGGATTCGTTGCCGCGGAGGAGCTTCATCTGCACGAAGGCGACGATGCCCAGGATGACGAAGAGGATCATCGCCAGCGCGGAGGCGTATCCGAACTCGAGCTCCGTGAACGCCTTCTGGAAGATGTAGAACTGCAGCACGCGGCTCGCGTTGACGGGGCCGCCCTGGGTCGTGACGGCGACCGTGTCGAACACCTGGAACGATCCGGTGACGGTGAGCACGAGGACGAGCGCGAGAACGGGGCGCAGGAGCGGCATCGTGATGCGCCCGAAGGTCTGAAGCGGGTTCGCGCCGTCGAGGTGCGCGGCCTCGTAGACGGTGTTCGGGATGGCCTGCAGCCCGGCGAAGATCAGGAGGGCCGTGTAGCCCATGTGGCGCCACGTGTTGATGAGCGCCTGCGTCGGGATGGCCCACTCCTGCGCGCCGAAGAACGCGACCCGCGGCAGGCCGAGCCACTCGATGACCTGGTTGACGATGCCGAGCTGGTAGTCGAGCATCCAGAACCACAGGAGAGCCGCGATCACGTTCGCCATGAGGTACGGCATGAGGAGGAGTCCGCGCACGAGCGTCGACTTCGCGACCCGGTGCATGAGCAGCGCGAGGCCGAGGGCGATCGCGGTCTGCAGCACGATGTTGATGAGGACGTACTGGACCGTCACGCCGAGCGCGTTCCAGAACAGCGGGTCCTGCGCGATGCGGGCGTAGTTCTCGACGCCGACCCACCGCGGCTCGTCGAGCACGCTGTACTGCGTGAAGCTGAGGAACAGGCCCCGCACGGTCGGCACGAGGTAGAACGCGATCAGGCCGACGAGCGCCGGCGCGATGAAGAGGAGTGCGATCCGCAGGTCGCCGCGCCCTCTCCGCCTGCGGACGCCGCCGTCGCGCTGAGCGCGTCGGCGTCCGAGGACGATGGTCGTCGTGGTCATCTTCATACTCCGTTGTGATGGCGATGAGCGGTGATGACGGCGAAGTTACACGAGTCACCAATGCCGATGCAAGCGCGGATTCCGTGCCGAAAGTTTCACCCCTATCCATTCATTGACACGAGTAACCCCCTCGTGGCAGACTCACCCGCATGACCTCTCAGGCTTTCTCCCTCGGCATCGTCGGCGCAGGGCAGTTCTCCGGGCACTTCGCGAAGCTGTTCCAGGCGCACCCGCTCATCTCCGAGGTGTGGGTGACCGACACCATCCCCGAGCGCGCGGAGGCGCTCGTCGCGCGCGAGCACCTCGCCGGCACGCTCGTCGACTTCGACGCGATGCTCGCGAGCGACCTCGACGCGGTCGCGATCTTCACGCAGCGCTGGACGCACGGGCCGCTCGTCGTGCAGGCGCTGCGCGCGGGCAAGCACGTGTACTCCGCCGTGCCGATGGCGATCAGCGAGGACGAGATCGCCGCGATCATCGACGCCGTGCGCGAGACCGGGCTCACCTACATGATGGGCGAGACGAGCTACTACAACCCCGCGACCGTCTACGCCCGCAAGCGCGCGGCGGAGGGCGCCTTCGGCCGCATCTTCTACGCGGAGGGCGACTACGTCCACGACATGGACCTCGGCTTCTACGCCGCGTACCAGTTCAGCGGCGGCGCGGAATGGAAGCGCACCGCGAGCTACCCGCCCATGCTCTACCCGACGCACTCGGTCGGCGGCGTGCTCGGCGCGATCGGCGGCCGTGCCGTCAGCGTGAGCTGCATCGGCGTGCGCGACGACCGAGGGGACGGCGTCTTCGACCGCGAGGTCAGCATGTTCGACAACGACTTCTCGAACGCCACGGCGCTGTTCGAGCTCGCCGGCGGCGGCAGCATGCGCATCAACGAGTTCCGGCGGGTCGGCTACCCGTCGCACCTGCGCGAGTCGCGCTTCCGCTACTTCGGCACGGAGGCGAGCTTCGAGCAGCTCGTCGAGACGGCCGTGTGGCAGGACAAGCAGGGCTTCTCCGACATCACGGAGCTCCTCGAGACGAAGCCCAGCATGTCGCCCGACGACCCGTCGCTCGCCGACGTCGATCCCGCCCTGCGGGACGCCTTCATCTCGGGGCTCGCGCGCGTCCACGATGCCGAGCGGCTTCCGGTCGAGCTGCGCGGCCAGCCGACCGGGCACGAGGGCAGCCACCACTTCCTCGTCGACGACTTCGCCGTCGCCGTCGCGAACCGCACGCTGCCGCCGGTCAACGCATGGGAGGCCGCGCGGTACACGCTGCCCGGCATCGTCGCGCACCAGTCCGCGCTCCGCGGCGGGGAGCGCCTCGCCATCCGCGACTTCGGCGATGCCCCGGTCGCGGCCGACGCCCCGGATGGCCAGGTGCTCGCTCGTTAGGATGGCTGACGTGCCGCGCTCGACGTCCGCTTCTGCGAGCCGGGCGACGCGCAACGACGTCGCCCGGCTCGCGGGAGTGAGCCCCGCGGTCGTCAGCTACGTGGTGAACGGCACCAAGAAGGTGTCCCCCGACACCGAGGCGCGCGTGCGCGACGCGATCGAGAAGCTCGGCTACCGGCCCAACCCCTCGGCGCGTGCGCTCCGGCTCGGATCGACCGAGATGCTCGGGATGGTCGTGCCCACGTCGATCAATCCGTACTTCGCGCAGCTCGCGCACGAGGTCGAGCTCGCGGCGGCGCGGCGCGGCTACCTGCTTCTCACGTCGAGCTCCGACGGATCCATCGAGTCGGAGCGACGGCACCTCGAGCACCTCACGACGCGGCTCGTCGACGGCATCTTCCTGTGCAGCAACGTCTTCGAGCCCGACCTGCGCGGACTCGAGCACTCGAACATCCCCGTCGTCCTCCTCAACCACAGCGCTGGCGTGCCCGCCCGCAACTCGATCGGCGTCGACCTCGTGCAGGGCGCGCGCCTCGCGGTCGAGCACCTGGCGGGGCATGGCTACGCGGAGATCGGCCTCGCGATCGGGCGCACGTCGGGCGACGAGGAGGACGGCCGCGAGATCGGGTGGCGCGAGACGCTCGAAGAGCTCGGGCTCGAACCGGGCCCCATCGCGCGCGGCGCCTTCTCGCCCGACGGCGGGTACGAGGCGATGCGCCGCCTGCTGCAGCGCGGGCGCGTGCCGCGCGCGCTCTTCGTGAGCTCCGACCAGATGGGCCGCGGCGTGCTCAAGGCCGCGCACGAGGCGGGGGTGCGCGTGCCCGAGGATCTCGCGATCGTGTCGTTCGACGGGTCCGTCGACGCCGCCTACAGCTGGCCGACGCTCACCTCCGTCGCGCAGCCGCTCACGGAGATGGCCGCCGCCGCCGTCGAGGCACTGCTCGACCACACCGGCGAGCCCGTGCATCGCATCATGCCTCCGCACCTCGTCGTCGGCGCCTCCTGCGGCTGCTGACACCGCGAACGCCGCAGGCCCGACCCCGTTCGCGGGGGCCGGGCCTGCGGGCGCGCGGAGTCAGCGGCGGCGTGCGGCCGACTTCGAGACGGTGTAGATCGCGCCGGTCGTGACGTCCTCCTCGAGCGCCTCGAGCGTGCGGCCTCGCGTCTCGGGCACCTGGGTGAGGACGAAGAGGAGGGCGAGCGCCCCGACCGCGGCGAAGAGGAAGAACGTGCCGGTGATGCCGACCGCCTCGACGAGTGAGAGGAAGTACAGCGACAGGACGCCGTTCACGACCCACAGCATGAAGACCGAGATGCCCATGCCCACGCCGCGCATGTGCAGCGGGAAGATCTCGGACAGGTACACCCACACCGCGATGTTGAGGAACGTCTGCATCGAGCCGACGAAGGCGACAACGAGGAAGAGGATGACCCACGGGCGCAGGGGGTTGCCGACCTCGAGCACGGTCGACGCGACGCCGATGAGCAGGTGGCACGACGTCGTGAGGGTGAGGCCGATCGCGAACGTCTTCCGACGGTCGAGCCGGTCCATCATGGCGAGGGCGATGACGCCGCCGACCACCGCGATGACGCCCGGGGCGATATTGGCGATGAGCGCCGCGCTCTCGTCGAAGCCCGACTCGATGAGCACCGTCTGGCCGAAGTACATGATCGAGTTGATGCCGGTCAGCTGCTGGGCGACGCCGAGGCCGATGCCCACGAGGAGGATGCGCGTGAGGTTGCGGTTGCCGAGGATCGCGCGCCATCCGAGCTGGCTCTCCTGCTTCTCCTCGTCGGCGACCTTCTCGAGCTCGGCGAGCTCTGCCAGGGCGCGGTCCTCCGAGCGGACGCTCTTGAGCACCGCGAGCGCGCCCGCACGGTCGCCCTTCTCGATGAGCCAGCGGGGCGACTCTGGCATCCGCAGCATGCCGAAGAACAGCACGATCGCCGGCAGGGCGCAGATCGCGAACATGATGCGCCACACGCCGTCGAGGTGCCCGAGGGTGTTGCCGATGATCGCGTTGACCACGAAGGCGGCCAGCTGCCCGGTCACGATCATGAGCTCGTTGCGGCCCGCGAGCGATCCGCGGATCTCGTACGGGGCGAGCTCGGCGAGGAAGACCGGCACGACCGTCGAGGCGCCGCCCACGGCGAGCCCGAGGATGATGCGGCCGATGACGAGCACGGGCAGGTTGGGCGTGAAGACGACGAACAGCGTGCCCGCGAAGAAGAGCACCGCGAGCAGGATGATCGTCTTGCGACGCCCCCAGCCATCCGAGAGCCGCCCGCAGAACATCGCGCCGATCGCGGCGGCGAAGATGAGCGAGCTGGTCGCGACGCCCTCGGTGAACGCGTTCAGGCCGAGCTCCTCGGCCATGGGGCGCAGTGCGCCGTTGATCACGCCGGTGTCGTAGCCGAAGAGCAGCCCGCCGAAGGTCGCGATGAGCGCGACCAGGCCGAGCCGCTTCCGGTGCGGTCCTCCGACGAGCGGGGGAAGGGTCGTACTCGAGCCCTCCGCGTGTGCATGTGCCATGGTGACTCCTTCGTCCGGCGAGCGACGCCTTTGTCCTTACATAATAGCGCGTCACTTTGTCCTGTCAAACGGACAAGCGGCGTCACTGCCTTCCATAACGAAAATGACACTATGTCTTGACAATCTGTTGACAAGCGCGCGATCACGGGTCACAGTGATCGCAGTGCCGACGAGGACGCCGGCCACGCACCGCGGATGGGCAGAGCGGCCCGCCCGCGCACGGCATCCTCTGCCCGCCCGCGGACCGTCCGCGGGCATCCGCGCGCCGCCCTGGGCGCGCACGGGGTCGGCCCTCCCGAAAGGACCACTCATGGCGACGATCACTCCTCGGAAGCTCCTGGGGGCGGGAGCCCTCGCGACCGTCCTCGCACTGACCGCCTGCAGCGGCGGCGGCGCGCCGCAGCAGAACACGGCCGATGACGGGTCCGGAGGAGGCGGCGGCGACTCCGGCTACGTCATCTCGATGGTCACGCACGAGACCCCGGGAGACACGTTCTGGGACAAGATCCGCGCCGGCGCCGAGCAGGCCGCGAAGGACGTCGGAGCGACGCTGCAGTACTCGAACGACCCGGCGGCCGACAAGCAGGCCCAGCTCATCCAGACCGCCATCGACTCGGACGTCGACGGCATCGCGACCACGCTCGCGACCCCCGACGCGCTTGCGGCGTCAGTGCAGGCGGCGGCCGATGCGGGCATCCCGCTCGTCGGCTTCAACTCCGGCATCGACCAGTACCGGGATGTGGGCGCGCTCATGTACTTCGGCTCGGACGAGACGCTCGCCGGGCAGACGGCGGGAGAGCGCATCGCCGAGGCCGGCGGCGCGCATCCGCTGTGCGTCATCCAGGCCGCCGGCTCGGTGGCCCTCGAGGCGCGCTGCGCGGGCGTGAAGAGCGCCGTGCCGGGCACGGAGAACATCCAGGTGAACGGCGCCGACGACTCCGCCGTGGTGGCGAGCCTGCAGGCGAAGCTCCAGCAGGACCCGTCGATCGACTACATCGTGACGCTCGGCGCTCCCATCGCGCTGGACGCGCTGAAGGCGATGGAGCAGTCCGGCAGCGAGGCGAAGCTCATCACGTTCGACCTCAACGCCGACGCCGCGCAGGCGATCAAGGACGGCCAGATCGAGTTCTCGATCGACCAGCAGCCGTATGTGCAGGGGTACATGGCCGTCACGTCGCTCTACCTCTACCTGAAGAACGGCAACGACATCGGCGGCGGGAAGCCCGTCCTGACGGGCCCGTCGTTCGTCGACGAGTCGAACATCGACACGATCCTCCCGTTCGCCGAGAACAACACCCGCTGACCACCGCGGAGGGCGGGCCTCAGGGCCCGCCCTCCCCCACCACCAGGAGTACCCATGTCACAGGGTTTCGCTTCCTCCGCTCCGTCGGAGGCGTCGAACCGGGTGAAGCTCGGCTGGTCGCACCGCCTGCTCGCCCGTCCGGAGGTCGGCGCGGCGGTCGCCGCGGCGCTCATCTTCGTGTTCTTCCTCGCCGTCGCGCCCGCGTTCCGCTCGGCCGACGCGCTCTTCACCGTGCTCTACCAGGCCTCCACGATCGGCATCGTCGCCGTCGCCGTCGGCCTGCTCATGATCGGCGGGGAGTTCGACCTCTCCGCCGGCGTCATCGTCACGAGTGCGGGGCTCTTCAACGCGCTCTTCTCGTACTACCTCGGCATCAACCTCATCGTCGGGGCCGTCCTCTCGCTCGTGTTCTGCCTCGGCGTCGGCTTCGTCAACGGCTACCTCGTGATGCGCACGGGCATCCCGAGCTTCCTCATCACGCTCGGCTCGTTCTTCATCCTCCAGGGTGCGAACCTCGGCATCACCAAGCTCGTCACCGGCGCCGTGGCGAGCCCGAACATCTCGCGGATGGACGGCTACGACATCCTCCGGACGATCTTCGCCGGGTCGTTCCAGATCGGCGGGATCACGATCTGGAACAGCGTCCTCTACTGGATCGCGTTCGTCGCCCTCGCCGCGTGGATCCTCCAGCGCACGCGCGTGGGCAACTGGATCTACGCGGTCGGCGGGAACGCCGCCTCCGCCCGCGCCGTGGGCGTGCCCGCGGCCGCCGTCAAGATCGGCCTGTTCATGACGGTGTCGTTCCTCGGCTGGTTCGTCGGCATGCACACGCTGTTCCGGTTCAACACGCTCCAGGCGGGCAACGGCGTCGGCAACGAGTTCCTCTACATCATCGCCGCGGTGGTCGGCGGGACGCTCCTCACGGGCGGCTTCGGCAACGCCATCGGCGTGGCCATCGGCGCCTTCATCTTCGGGATGACCTCGCTCGGCATCGTGTACGCCGGATGGGACCCGAACTGGTTCCGCTCCTTCCTCGGGGCGATGCTCGTCATCGCCGTCCTCGTGAACCTCTATGTCAAGAAGCTCTCCACCGCACGGAAGGTCGGGTGACGACGATGACCGAGAGCCCCCGCGGCGGCGCGCCGCTCATCCAGATGACCGAGGTCGGCAAGAGCTACGGCGCCATTCGAGCGCTCAAAGGCATCAACCTCACCGTCAACGCCGGGGAGGTCGCGTGCGTGCTCGGCGACAACGGCGCGGGCAAGTCCACGCTCATCAAGATCATGGCCGGACTCCACCCGCACACCGAGGGCACCCTCCTCGTCGAGGGCGCCGAGCGCCGCTACGACTCCCCCCGCCAGGCGCTCGAGGACGGCATCGCGACGGTCTACCAGGACCTCGCCGTCGTGGGCCTCATGGAGGTGTGGCGCAACTTCTTCCTCGGCTCCGAGCTCGTCCGCTCGCGCTTCCCGCTCGCGAGCATGAGCATCCGCGACATGAAGGCGATCGCCGATGCCGAGCTGCGCAAGATGGGGATCGTCGTGAAGGACCTCGACCAGCCCATCAGCGAGCTCTCCGGAGGCCAGCGCCAGTGCGTCGCGATCGCCCGCGCCGTCTACTTCGGGGCCAAGGTGCTCATCCTCGACGAGCCCACCGCAGCCCTCGGCGTCAAGCAGTCCGGCGTCGTGCTCAAGTACGTCGCCGCGGCCCGCGACGCGGGCCTCGGCGTCGTCTTCATCACGCACAACCCGCACCACGCGTACCTCGTGGGCGACCACTTCGTCATCCTCAAGCTCGGCCAGGCCGTCCTCGACCGCAAGCGCGACGAGGTCACCCTCGACGAGCTCACGCGTCAGATGGCCGGCGGCGACGAGCTCGCCGAGCTCAGCCACGAGCTCAAGGAGCTCGGCGGCCGCACCGAGGCCATCCGCACCGTCGAGGAGGACACACGGCGTCGCCGACGCTGACGCGGTGCACGAAGAAGGGGCCCGATCCGCAGGCGACGCGGATCGGGCCCCTTTCGTCGCGCCGTCAGACGAGGGCGTCGACGGGCTCGCTGCGCCCCGACGCGAGCGAGCGCGTCGCCGCCTCGGCGATCGCCTGCGCGCGGAGCCCGTCGCGCAGGCCGACGGGCACGGGAGCGCCCGTTTCGAGCGCCGACACGAACGCGCCGAGCGCGGCGGCGTAGGTCGGCTGCACGCGCTCGAACCATCCGGCGTGGAGGCCGTCGGACACCGCCTCCGTGCCGCGGAAGCGGGTGACCCCGCCGGCGCGCATGCGACCGGACTCGGCCATCCCCGTCGAGCCCAGCACCTCGATGCGCTCGTCGTAGCCGTAGCCCGTGTGCCGCACGCTGTCGATCTGGACGAGCGCGCCTCCGGCGAGCTTCAGCGTCGCCGCCGAGGTGTCGACGTCGCCGATCTCGGCCACGCGCGGGTCGGCGAGCGCCGACCCCGCGACGTGCACCTCGACGGGCTCGAGGCCCGTGATCCACCGCGCGAGGTCGAAGAAGTGCACCGTCTGGTCCCGCATCTGGCCGCCGGACACCCGCAGGTAGTCGAGCGGCGGCAGCGCCGGCCCGCGCGAGGTGAGCTGCACGAGCGCGACCTCGCCCACGGCGCCCTCGTCGACGAGCCGCTTGAGCTCGGCGTGGTCGCGGTCGAACCGGCGGTTGAAGTCGACCATGGCGGGGACGCCCGCCCGCTCGACGTGCGCGACGGTCTCGGCGGCGTGCGCGAGGTCGAGGTCGATGGGCTTCTCGACGAGCACGGCGAGACCGGCGTCGGCGGCGCGTCGCAGGTTCTCGGCATGCGTGTCGGTCGACGAGGCGATGAAGACGGCGTCGACGAGCTCGGGATCGAAGGCCTCGGCGAGCGAGCGCGCCGCGCGGGCGCCGTGCGCCGTGGCGAGCGCTTCCGCGCGGGCGCTGTCGACGTCGTAGACGAGGCGGAAGTCGACGGCGGGATGGGCCGCGAGGCTCTGGGCGTGGACGGAGCCGATGAAGCCGGCTCCGATCAGGGCGAAGCGCTGCATGGTCTGCCTTCTCAGGAAACGAGGATGTGGAGGAGCCCGCGGATGGTCGTGGCCACCTCGAGGAAGTCGTGCTCGTTCGCCTTGTCGGAGAACATCTCCGACACCCACCAGCCGTCGTACCCCGTCGACTTGATCGCGTCGACCCATTCCTGCAGCGGGATGGCGCCGCCGCCGATGACGACGTTGCGGTGCACGCTCTGATCCGGCACGTCGTGCTCCCGGTCGAGGTCGAGGCCGTCGGAGATGTGCGCGGCCTTGATGAGCTCCTTCGGCGTCGCGGCGACCTCCTCGAGGGTGTCGCCCGTCGTCCAGTAGTGCCACGTGTCGAGCGCGATGCCGACGTTGTCGCGGCCGGCACGCTCGATGATCTCGAGGGAGTGCCGGTGCCGGTTGAGGTTCGACCAGGCGAGCGGCTCGAGGTAGAGGTCGAGGCCGCGGTCGGCTGCGATGTCGGCCGCCTCGCGCACGTTCGTCGCGGCCACGTCGAGCGCATCGCTCTCGGGGAGCCCGAGCGTGCCGCGGTAGCGCACGTCGTCGGCCGACAGTCGTCCGGCCCGGAAGTCCTTGACGACCTCCCAGTCGACGGGGCCGGTGCACATCTGCAGGATGGGGGCGCCGACGACGACGGCGATGTCGGCCATCCGCTCGACCTCGGCGAGGAGCGCCTCGCGGCCGGCGCCGCGTCGCTCGAGATCCAGGACGGCGCCGATGCCCGACACCTCGATCCCCTCGAGGAGGGGAGGCAGGGACTCGACGGCGTAGCCCGCGTCGAGGTAGCGGTAGAGCTTGGGGCTCTGCAGCTCGATACCGGCGTAGCCCGCGGCCTTCGCAACAGCGATGTCGCTCACGACATTGCCGTAGAACGTCGTCGTGACGTTCATCGACAGCTTGGTCATGGGTCAGGATCCGATCAGCTCGCGCAGCTTCTCGAGCTGGTAGCGCGACACCTCGTCGCGGTTCTCGTCCTCGGCGAACACGTTCGACACGATGAGCGCGTCGTCGCGGTCGAGGTAGCCGATCTCGCGGAGCGTCGTGAAGAGCTCGTCCCAGTTCACGTCGCCGTCGCCGATCTTCAGGTGCTGATGCACGCGCACCGCGTTGCCCGGCGGGTTCGTGATGTAGCGGAGCCCGTGGGAGCGCGTGTGGTCGAACGTGTCGGCCGTGTACACGGCGCCGACGCGGTCGCCGATCTCGGGCAGGAGCGTCGTCGCGCGGTCGCCGTAGTGGAACGTGTGCGAGGCGACGTACACGAAGCCGACGGCGGAGGAGTTCAGCCCCCGCAGCACGCGCCATCCCTCGAGGCCGTCCTCGACGAAGTCGTCGGGGTGCGGATCGACGTTGAGGCGGAGGCCCTCGCGCTCGATGATCGGCACGAGCTCCTCCATCGAGGTGTAGAACGCCGCCTCGGAGTCCTCCTGACGCTCGGGGCGGCCCGAGAACTCGGTGTTGATGACGGGCACCTCGAGCTCGACGGCGAGCTGGATGATCCGGCGGAAGTTCCGCACGGCCGCCTGGCGCTGCGGCTCGTCGGGCCACGAGATGCGCTGAACCGGGAGGATGGCCGGGATCGACACGCCGGCATCCCTCGCGGCCTTCTTCAGCTTCGCCACGAGGCCGTCGTCGGCCTTCGGGTACCGGAAGAAGGGCGAGAAGTCGGCGTGAGGCGTGAGCTGGAGGTGCGTGTAGCCCAGCCGTGCGGCGATGTCGGGGAACTCGAGCAGCGCGTGCCCGTCGTGGAACGGCGTCGGGTCGAGGGCGATGCGGACCATCGTCGTGCTCCTTCGGTGTCAGGCGTAGAAGGCGGGGCGGGCGGGTGCGTCGACCGGCTGCACGCCGCCGTCGAGCGCGCGCACGCCAGCCTCGCACGCGAGCGCGACGAGGTAGCCGTCCCACGCGTTCGGGCCGTCGACGAGGCGTCCGTCGCGCACGGCGTCGACCCAGCGCTGGATCTCGTTGTCGTACGCGGTCGCGAACCGCGTCGTGAAGCTCACGTGCTCGGCGGTCGAGACGCGTCCCGCCTGCCACAGCTGCAGCCCGGACGGCTGGCCGATGCGGGCGATCCCCTGCTGGAAGACGGCCTCGGTCGCCACCTGGTAGCCGAACTGCACGCTGACGTTCATCTCGACGTCGACGAGCACGCCGTTCTCGAGCTCGATGAGCACGAGGATGGGCTCGCGCAGGCGCTCGGGCGAGAGGTCGTTGCGACGCGGGTACTTCACCTCGACGCTCACGATCGGCGAGCCGGCGAGCCACGGCACGACGTCGAACTCGTGCACGACCGAGTCGGTGATGAGCATCGTCTGGCTGTAGCTGTCGGGCACGCTCGGGTTGCGGTGCACGGCGCGCACCATGAGCAGCTCCCCTGCCTCGCCCGAGGCGACGAGCTCGCGCAGCCGGGCGTACTCGGGGTCGAAGCGGCGCATGAAGCCGACCTGGATGTGCGGCCGATCGAGTCGCTGCTCGAGCTCGAGCACCTGGCGCGACGTCTCGGAGTCGGGCGTGAGCGGCTTCTCGCAGAGGATCGGCAGGCCCGCGGCGAGCGCCGGCTCGAGCACGGGCAGGTGGAACTGACCCGGCGTCGCGATGAGCACGGCGTCGACGGCGTCGGCCGCGATCGCGTCCTCGATGCGGGTGAAGGTCTGCGCCCCCGGCGCGTTCCCCGCGGCGGACGCGGCGCGCCCTGCGTCGGGCTCGATGATCGCCGCGACGCGGGCGCCGCTGATGCGCTGCGTGATGCGGGCGATGTGGTCGGCGCCCATGGCGCCTGCGCCCACGACGCCGATGCGGAGGTCCTGGCTCATGTCGTCTTCTCCTGGAGACTCAGTGCTGGCGCGCGAAGTGCGTGCAGCTGAAGATGTGCTGGCGGGTGCGGCTCGCGATGGGGAACGGGGTGTCGACGTCGCAGCCGTACATGTCCTGCTCCACGATCGCGAAGATGTCGGGGTCGATCGCCGCGACGGCCTCGATGATCGGGCCGAGGTCAGGCACGCCGTGCGGCGGCTCGATCATGATGCCCTGGCTGACCGCCTCGGCGAACGGCACGTCGTTCTTGAGCACGTCGAAGAGCAGCGACGTGTCGACCTGCTTGAGGTGCAGGTACCCGATGCGGTCCGGCCGCTCCTCGATGAGCTTGAGGTTGTCGCCGCCGTAGTACGCGAAGTGCCCGGTATCGAGGCACAGGTTCGTGTAGCGCGGGTCGGTCTCGTCGAGGAAGCGGAGCACCTCGCGGGTCGTGCCGACGTGGCTGTCGGCGTGCGAGTGGAACTGCTGGCGGACGCCGTACTCCTCGAGGAGCGCCTCGCCGAGCCGGTCGTGCCCCGCGGCGAGCTTCGCCCACTGCTCGTCGGAGAGCGTGCGCGCCTCGAGCACCTCGCTCGTGGCGTCGCTGCGCCAGAGGTCGGGGATGACGACGATGTGCTCGGCGCCGAGCTGCGACGCGAGACCGGCGACCTTCACGGCCTGGTCCCACGCGCGCTGCCACTCGTCGTCGCTCTTGTGGAATCCCGTGAAGACCGTGCCGCCCGAGAGCCGGAGCCCTCGGCTGCCCAGCTCGTCCTCGAGCTGGTGCGGGTCGGTCGGCAGATAGCCGTAGGGGCCCAGCTCGATCCACGTGTAGCCGGCCTCGACGACCTCGTCGAGGAACCGCTGCCAGGGCACCTGCTTCGGGTCGTCGGGGAACCACACGCCCCACGAGTCCGGCGCGGTGCCGATACGCAGGCCGGCGTCGGAGCGGACGACGATGTCTGCGTCGTCGGGGATGCTGTCGGTCATGCTGTGTCTCCTGTCGATGCCCGCGCTCAGCCGATGAGCGGCTTCTGCGCCTGGACCTGCTGCTCGTACTCCGCCCTGGCCGCCTGGGTCGATGCGAGCGTCGACACCTGCGCGACCGGGACGTCCCACCATCCCGCGCCGTCGGGCGCGTAGATGTGCGGGTCGCTGTTGATGTGGATGAAGGTCGACCGGTCGGACGCCTTGGCGCGCGCGATCGCGTCGCGGAGGTCGTCGACCGCGGAGGGCGTCGGCTCGATCTCGATGACGTCCATGCCGTAGCTGCGCGCGTTCATCGCGAGGTCGACGGGGAGGACGTCCTCGCCCTGGAAGTCGCGGGCCTGCGGGTCGTAGGCGCGGTACTTCGTGCCGAAGCGCTCCGACCCGACCGTCTCGGACAGGTGGCCGATCGAGGCGTACCCGTGGTTCTGGATGAGCACGACGATGATCTTGATGCCCTCGGCGACGGCCGTCACCAGCTCGGTGTTGAGCATGAGGTACGACCCGTCGCCCACCATGACGATCACGTCGCGGTCCGAGCCGTCGGCCACGGCGCCGCGCTTGACGCCGATGCCGCCGGCGATCTCGTAGCCCATGCACGAGAAGGCGTACTCGACGTGGTACCCGAGCGGGTCGCGCACGCGCCACAGCTTGTGGAGGTCTCCCGGCAGCGACCCCGCGGCCTGGACGACGACGTCCTCGGGGGCGCTCGCCTGCTGCACGGCCCCGATGATCTCGGGCTGGCCCGGCAGCGCGAGTCCCGAGCGGGCGAACGCCTCGTCGACCGTGGCGTCCCACGCGGCCTTCTCGCGCGCGATGCGCTCCGCGTACTCGCCGGTCACACGGAGCCCCTCGAGCTCGGCGAGGAGCTCGACGAGGGCCTCGCGCGCGTCCGCGACGACCGGCAGCTGCGTGCCGTGCTTGTAGGCGTCGAACGACGCGACGTTGATGTTCACGAACGCGACGTCGGGGTTCTGGAACGCCGTGCGCGACGCCGTCGTGAAGTCGCTGTAGCGGGTGCCGATGCCGATGACGACGTCCGCCTCGGCCGCGAGGCGGTTCGCGGCGAGCGTGCCCGTGGCGCCGACGCCGCCGAGGTACTGCGGGTGGTCCCAGTTCAGCACGCCGCCGCCGGCCTGCGACGTGCCCACGGGGATGCCCGTGGCCTCGACGAGCGCGCGCAGCTGCTCCTCGGCGTCGGAATAGAGCACGCCGCCGCCGGCGACGATGAAGGGGCGCTGCGCGCCGCGGATGGCCCGCACGGCGAGCGCGAGCGCGTCGCGATCCGGACGCGGACGGCGCACGCGCCACTCGCGGTCCTGGAGGAACGCGAGCGGCACGTCGATCGCCTCGGCCTGGACGTCCTCGGGGAGCGCGATCGTGACGGCCCCGGTCTCGGCGGGGTCGGTGAGCACGCGCATCGCGGCGAGCGCGATCGAGTACAGCTGCTCGGGGCGCTGCACGCGGTCGAAGAAGCGCGACACGGGGCGGAAGGCGTCGGTCACCTGGATGCCGATGTCGTGCGGGTGCTCGAGCTGCTGCAGCACGGGGTCGGCGACGCGCGTCGCGAACGTGTCACTCGGCAGGAGCAGAGCCGGCAGGCGGTTGGAGGTCGCGAGCGCCGCGCCGGTGAGCATGTTCGCCGCTCCGGGGCCGACCGACGCGGCCGACGCGAAGGTCGCACGGCGACGGTGCATGCGCGCGTACCCGACGGCCTGGTGCACCATGGCCTGCTCGTTCCGTGCCTGGTAGTACGGCATGAGGCCCGGCTGCTCCTCGTGGACCTGCTTGAGCGCCTGCCCCACGCCTGCGACGTTGCCGTGGCCGAAGATGCCGAACACGCCGGGGATCGTGCGCTCGCGGCGGTCGCCGTCGACCGTCCACTGGTGCGCCAGGAACTCGACGAGAGCCTGGCTCACGGTCATCCGCTTGGTGCTGCCCATGGGATCAGCCTTCCTTGTTCTCGTAGGGGAGGCGGGAGTCGAGCTCCTGGCCCTCCCAGGTCTCGCGCACCCAGGCGTGCCCGGGGTCGTCGCTGATGAGCCAGACCCTCTCGGCGTCGGGCCCGGCCATCACGTTGAGGTAGTAGAGGTCGTAGCCCGGCGCGGCGACGGCGGGGCCGTGGTAGCCGTACGGCACGAGCGCGACGTCGCCCGTGCGCACCTGCGCGTTGATGTCGATCTCGCCCGCGGGCGAGGAGTAGGTGCTGAACATGCCGAAGGAGGCCTCCGGCGTGCCCTTCGCGCCTCCGACCCGGGCGGGAGCCGTCTCGAAGTAGTAGATCTCCTCGAGGCGCGACTCGTGGCCCGGCACGTGCTCGTCGTGCTTGTGCGGGGGGTACGACGACCAGTTCTCGGCAGGGGTGATGACCTCGCACACGATGAACCGCGCCGCGTCGAGCGCCTGGGGCGTGCCGAAGTTGTGGACCTGACGGCTCGAGGCCCCCGCGCCGCGCAGCTCGACCGGCGTGTCGGCGGCGGGGATGAGGCGCGTGGCGAAGACCCTCTCGGTCGGCGATGTCGCGACCGCCACGCGCCCCTCCCCCGACAGCACGCCCTGCTCCGCGGTCGACAGGTAGAGCACGTCCGTGGGCCCGTCGAACACGGAGCGCCGGCCCGCGAGCGCGTAGGCGGCATCCCCCGTGCGCACCGCGAACGCACCCGCGAGCGGCACCACGAGCTTCTCGGTGCCCGGCTCGAGCGCGAGCTCGTCGCCGGCGGCGAGCTGCGCGACCCGCAGGCCCGTGTGCTCCCAGCCCTCGATCGAGCCGTCGACGACGGTCTCCCAGCCGTCGCGCGCGAGCGCGCCGCGGCGGTGGAACCAGCGCTGGTCCGTCATGTCCATCTCTCTTCTCGTCGTTCTCGGGGTCGTCTCGCGGCGTTTCGACTCGCTGGCGCTCGCTCAACGACCGGGAGCGGCTCGCTCCGCTCGCCTCATCATCTAGTCGTTCTGGGGGAAGCCGAGGTTGATGCCGCCGTGGGTCGCGGGGTCGAGCCAGCGGCTCGTGACGGCCTTCTCGCGCGTGAAGAAGTCGAAGCCGTGCACGCCGTACGCCTTCGCGTCGCCGAACAGCGACTGCTTCCATCCGCCG
>NZ_JBAKGU010000027.1:0-22042 GCF_049065455.1 Microbacterium sp. SA156 | reverse complement strand
ATCACTACCTGCGCCACCACACGAGGTGGTCTCCACGGGCGCTCGCCGACGGCGGCATCGAGTGGACCAGCCCGCTCGGGCACGTGTACGTCACCGAGCCCGAACCCCGACGACGACACCACGCCATCCACGACCCCCAGCCCCCACCCTTCTGAGACAGCCCAGCCCCCGCCATCCACCACGCGCGTCTTTGCGCAGGCGGTGCGGGTGAGGGGGCCCGATCAGGCGCCGTCGGCGGCCTGGAGCAGTCCGTCGAGACGGTAGCCGAGCCAGTCGTAGAGGGCGAAGCGCGGGTCCTCGTCGTCGTGATCCTCCGCGCTCTCGATGCCGAGTCGGCTCGCGAGCACGAGGCGCACGGCCGCGAGCGTCCGCAGCCATGCCTCGAGCGCGTCGCCGGCGATGGAGACGTCGACGGGGGAGAGCGCGTCTTCGAGCGGCGCCTCCTCGATCGCGGAGAGGTCGCGCAGAACGGTCGCCGCGTCCTGTGCGCGGCGGCCGAGGAGGTCTCCGCGCGTGACGCTGCGGAAGTCGTCCGCCGCGTCGGGATCGTCCGGGTATGCGTCGGGGGTGAGGCGCTCGAGCGCCGGATCCGCCGCCGTCGGCGTGCTCTCGACCAGGGTCGCGAACTGCGTCACGAGGTCGCGGAGATGCGCGGCCTCGATGCGCGTCAGAGTGAGGATCACGAGTCGTTCGGTCATGGGGTGCGGTGTCCTCACATCGGCGCTCTGCGGACGGTCGCCCACAGTCCGTAGTCGTGCATGGCCTGGGCGTGCAGCTCCATCTGCTCGCGCGCGCCCTCGGCGACGACGGCGTGCCCCTCGTTGTGGACGGCGAGCATGAGACGCGTGGCGTGCTCCTCGTCGTAGCCGAAGTACTCGCGGAAGACACGGACGACGTAGCTCATGAGATTGACGGGGTCGTCCCACACGACGGTCTGCCATGGGGTCGCGTGCGCGGGTGCCTCGACGCGGTCCAGCTCCTCCTCGACCGCCGTCGACGCGAACACCGTGTGCGCGGTGGTCATGCCCACCCCAGCTCATGGAGACGCTCATCGTCGATGCCGTAGAAGTGCGCGATCTCGTGCACGAGGGTCGTGTGGACCTCGTCGCGCAGCTCGCTCTCGGTCTCGCATCGCGCGAGATGGGATTCCCGGTACACGATGATGCGGTCGGGAAGCTCGCCCATGCCGTACCGGCCGCGCTCGGTGAGGGCGAGGCCGTCGTACAGCCCGAGGAGGTCCTCACCGTCCTCTGAGCGGTCCTCGACGACGAAGATCACGTTGTCGAGGCCGTCGACCATCTCATCGGGGAGCTGATCGAGCTCATCCACGACGAGCGCCTCGAAGGCGTCGGCATCCATGTCCATCATCGGCTTCCGAGTCTAGTCGCGTGCGCATCGCGGTCGGCGGCCGTGGCCCGACGGCTCGCGTCAGCCGGCAGACGGCGAGAGGAGCTCGAGCTGGCGCACGAGGAGCTCCGCCAGCTCCTCCGGGCGGGAGAAGCCGGGCAGATGTCCGCTCTCGATGACCTGGACCGGGGCGCCCGGCACGCGCTCCGCCGCGAGCCGTCGGATGAGCGCGAGCGGGAAGAGCCGATCGTCACGACCCGCGATCACGGCGGTCGGGATGGCGGGCCAGCGCTCGAGAGGGAAGACCGATGCGAAGATCCCCTCCGCCTGCGGAGGCGCGCCCTGAGCGACCAGGTCCCGGACGAGGTCGGCGGGAACGTCGTGCAGCAGGATCTCGGCGACGTCGCCTTCGGGGTCGAATCCCTCGACCGCCGCGTAGGCATGCGCCGCTTCCGCCTGACCCACGTTCGCGAACCACGCCCCGACGGCCTCTCCGGGTGCGGGGATCATCGGGCAGAGCAGGAGCAGGAGGTCCGCGTGCAGCCGCTCGGCGACGATCGGAGCGGTGAAGGCGCCCATGGACTGCCCGACGACGACGATCGGGCGTGTCGGAGTGCGTTCGCCGAGGGCATTCAGGCTCGCAGCCGCATAGCTCTCGAGGTCGGCGTCGTCGTCGGCGACCGGAAGATCGGGAGCCACGACCTCGTGCCCCGCGTCTCTCAGCGGGGGCGACACGCGCGCCCAGTAGCGCGCGTCCGAGCCCGCTCCGTGGATGAGGAGGAACGTCGCCATGCAGCGGGAGTGTATCCGGGCCGGACGGCAGGGAAAAGGCACGAGGCCCGGCAGCTCCCCTTGCGGGAACCCCGGGCCTCGTGCGGGCTGGGGTGGCTAACCGGGCTTGAACCGGCGACCCCCTGGACCACAACCAGGTGCTCTACCAACTGAGCTATAGCCACCATGTCTCCCCGGCCTGCCGGGGCAACTTCTCTATTCTGTCATACGTTCGGAGCGAATGACGACACGACGCGGGTCGCGATGTCGCGCGCCTCGTCGGAGGTGGGTCCGGGCTCGGCGACGAAGACCGCACGACGGTAGTACTCGAGCTCGCGGATCGACTCGAGGATGTCGGCCAGCGCGCGGTGCCCGCCGTCCTTCCCCGGCGCCTGGAAGTAGGCGCGGGGGTACCAGCGTCGCGAGAGCTCCTTGACGCTGGACACATCGACGTTGCGGTAGTGCAGGTGGCTGTCGACGCTCGGCATGTACCGGGCCAGGAACATCCGGTCCGTCCCGATCGTGTTGCCCGCGAGGGGCGCCTTCCGCTCGAGCGGCACGAACCGGCGGATGTACTCGAGGGACTGCCGCTCCGCCTCCTCGAGGGAGACGCCGTGGGGGATCTCGTCGAGCAGGCCGGAGCTGCGGTGCATCTCCGTCACGAAGTCGCCCATGTGGTCGAGGGCGGCCTGCGAGGGCTTGATGACGACCTGGAATCCCGGGTCGAGGATGCGGAGCTCGAAGTCGGTCACGACGATCGCGATCTCCACGAGCTCGTCGACCGTGAGGTCGAGACCCGTCATCTCGCAGTCGATCCAGACGAGCCGGTCGTTCTCGGAGGCGCCTACCATCCCCCCAGCCTATCGAGGGGGTGGGACGTCGCCGTATCGGTCCCCCAGGCACGACTCGAACGTGCGACCTGCGAATTAGAAGTTCGTTGCTCTATCCACTGAGCTACTGGGGGCGGTGCCCTCAGGTTACCGGGTTCGCCTCGGCGGATCATCTCGGGCCCCACCAGCCGCGGGTGGCCCTGTCAAGGTCTGGCTTCTCGGCGGCGGGCGACGTACCGTCGTCGACAGGGGGACCAGCGGAGGGAGTCGAGGATGACGATGACGCAGACGAGTCGCCTGTGGGTGGCGCACGGCGCCGTGGGAGCGGTCGGTTCGATCAGGGAGGTCGACGGCAGCTTCGAGGTCCGGATGGTCGGAGTCGACGAGCCCGTCGGCACGTACCCGGAGCTGGAGATCGCCAAGCGCGCGCTGCACGCTCACCTCAAGCCGGGCGCCGAGCGCCCGGAGTTCCGGCGCCACTGACGCGCCGGGTCACCGCGCCGCCCGCGCGGCCGGGACGCTCTCGACCGCGCGGGAGCCGCTCTCGCGCGCGCCCGGAGCGAGGAGGCGCATCGCGAGATGCACGGCAGGGCCGATGCCGAGCGCGAAGACGATCGTGCCCACGCCGACCGTGCCGCCCAGCACCCATCCGAGCGCGAGCACCGTCAGCTCGACGCTGGCGCGGGACCGCCAGACCGGCCATCCGGTCCGCCGGCTGAGTCCCGTCATGAGGCCGTCGCGCGGGCCGGCGCCGAGAGCGGCGCCGAGGTAGATGCCGGAGGCGATCGCCACGAGGGCGATGCCCGCGAGAAGGGCGAGCACGCGCAGGAGCGCATGGTCGATGGACGGGAGCAGATCGAGGGTGATCTGCATGCACGTGCCCACGAGGAGCACGTTGAGCACGGTTCCGATGCCGGGACGCTGGCGCAGCGGGATCCACGCGAGGAGGATCAGCGCGCCGAGCGCGTTCGTCACCCACCCGACGCCGAGGCCCGTGCGCAGCGAGATCCCCTCCGCGAGCACGGTCCAGGGGTCCACGCCCAGGCCGGCGGCGACGGTGAGGGCGCATCCGACCCCGTAGAGAGGCAGGCCCACGAGAAGCCGGGCGAGGCGAACGGTGAGAGTGTGGCGTGCGGGCGGCATGCCCTCCATGCCACCCGAGAAGTGGACTGCTTGCAAGATGCCAATCCTGCTACGGTGGTCCGCATGATGGACTCACGGCTCAGCGCGAGGGCGCTGAGCGACCGCCTCGGCCCGTGGCGGACGCGCGAGCCCGCGTACGAGGCGCTCGCCGACGCCATCCGCCTTCTCTGCCTCGACAACCGGATCGCGCCGCGGACGGCCCTGCCGGCCGAGCGCGAGCTCGCGGCACGTCTCGGGGTCAGCCGGACCACGGTCGCGGCGGCGTACCGCAGTCTGCGAGAGAGCAGGCACATCGAGAGCATCCGCGGCTCCGGCAGTGTGACCCTGGCGCTCGGGCGGCGGGATCTGGGCCGTGCGAGCGACGTCGATGGTGCGCTCGATCTGCAGCAGGCGAGCCCTGCCGCGTGGCCGGGGCTGCCCGCCGTGTACGCCGAGGCCGCCGCCGACGCCCCGCGCCTCGTCGCACGCTCGGGCTACGAGATGCACGGCCTGCGGAGTCTCCGTGCCGCGCTCGCGGATCGGTACACCGCGCGCGGGCTCCCCACCTCCGCCGAGCAGATCATGGTGGTCAACGGCGCGCAGAGCGCGATCGCCCTCACTGCCCGGCTGCTCGTGTCGCGCGGCGACCGCGTGATCATCGAGACGCCCACCTACCCGCACGCCGCCGAATGCTATGCCGCCGCGGGCGCGCGGCTGGTGGGCATTCCCGTGACGCCGGGCTCCGGCTGGGACCTCGACCGGGCCGAAGACGCGTTCCGCCGCGCCGCCCCCGTCATGGCGTATCTGATGCCCGACTTCCACAACCCCACGGGCGAGTCGATGTCGCGCGACGAGATCGCCCACATCGCCGGCGTGGCACGGGACTCGGGAACGGTGCTCGTCATCGACGAGACGACGGCGGAGCTCGACATCGATCGGGGCGGGGCTGCCGTGCCGTTCGCCGCTGCCGCTCCGTCGGGCGCGGAGATCATCACTGTCGGGTCGACCGGCAAGACGGTGTGGGGAGGACTGCGCGTCGGCTGGATCCGAGCGGACGAGGACACGATCCGTCGGCTTCTCGCGGCGCGCCCCGTCGGCGACCTGGGCACCCCCGACTTCGAGCAGTCCGTCGTCGAACGGCTCATCCCGCTCATGCCCGAGATCGTCGCTCAGCGCGCGGAGTCGCTTCGCGCGGGGCGCGACGCGCTCGTCTCCGCGCTCTCCGAGCGGCTCCCGGAGTGGCGCGTGCACACCGCACAGGGCGGTGTCGCCCTGTGGGTCGAGCTCGGGCTCGCGCGCAGCTCCGCGCTCGTGCTCGCCGCGCGCCGTCGCGGACTGCTTCTCTCGGCGGGCCCGCGCTTCTCGGTGGGCGGCGGTCACGAGCGTCATCTGCGCATCCCCTTCACGGCCGCGCCCGAGGTGCTCGAGCGGGGTGCCGGCATCCTCGAGGAGGCGTGGGCGGAGGTCGTCGACGAGCCGACCGCGGCGCTCGCCGAGCGGATGTCGGACGCGCTCGTGTGACGCTCACCGAGACAGCAGGAGCGTCTCCACGGCCTCATCGGGCGTCCAGAACTCGCCGATCGGAAGCAGGGCGCCCGACGCGGGGTGGAAGCGCTCCGCGCGGTACCGCATTCCGAGCTCCGACTCGACGGCGCGCAGGTGGCCTGCGACCCGCTCGTCGAGGCCGACGACACGCCAGAGGGATGCTCCCGCTCGCGTGAGGCGCGCCCGTGCACGCGCCAGGCGCGGCGTCGCGAGGGGAATGGCGATGAGAGCGGCGGCGTTCGACATCAGTGCTCCTTCCGTGTCCTCTGCGACGATAGGAGGGGGCACCGACATCCGTTCTGAGGAGTGCACATGACAGAGACGTTCGTCGTCGCGGGAGGCTGCTTCTGGTGCCTCGACGCCGCATATCGCGCCCTGAGGGGCGTCGAGTCCGTGGTGTCGGGCTACACGGGAGGGCAGCGTCCGCACCCGACCTACGAGCAGGTGTGCACGGGCGCGACCGGTCACGCCGAGGCGGTGAAGATCTCGTTCGATCCCGAGGTGATCGCGCCCGACGTCATCCTGGACGCGTTCTTCACGATGCACGACCCCCGCCAGCTGAACCATCAGGGCGCCGATCGCGGCACGCAGTACCGCAGCGCGATGTTCTATGCCGACGAGGAGCAGAAGGCCCTCTTCGCGGCCGCGCGGGAGCGGGCTGCCGAGATCTGGGATGCTCCCATCGGGGAGGAGGAGGGCAGGATCGTGACCCGCCTCGAGCCCCTGGGCGAGTTCTACGACGCCGAGGACTACCACCAGGACTTCTTCGCGAAGAACCCGACGCAGGGCTACTGCCTCGCGGTCGCCGTTCCGAAGGTGAACAAGGTGCGCGCGCGCTTCGCGGAGTACGCCGTCTGACGCCGAGCCCCTCCGACGCCGTGTGCACAGCGGCGCGGAGGGGCTCTGCGCATCCACAGATGCGCTGGTCCTGCTCCGCCGGCAGGAGGGAGCCGATGTCCTGGTGAGATCACGCCGGGGACAGCCCCCGGCAGGAGGGATCGCCATGAAGGACCAGATCGCCGTCGTCGGGAACATCGCGACCGACCCGACGTCGAGCACGCTGCCATCCGGGACCGCTGCCCTGAGCTTCCGGCTCGCGACGAATCATCGGCGCTTCGACCGGGAGAAGGACGCGTACGTCGAGGAGGCGGCGAACTTCTACTCGGTGAGCGCGTACCGGTCGCTCGCCGCCAACGGCGCCCTGTCGCTCGCGAAGGGCATGCGGGTGGTCGTCTGCGGCCGGCTGCGCGTCCGCTCCTGGGAGAACGACAGGGGCAAGGGCACGGGGATCGAGATCATCGCCGACGCGATCGGCATCGACCTCCAGTTCGCGACGGCCAGCGTGTCGCGCAACAGCTTCGCGGGCAGCGACAGCCGCGGACAGCGGGACACACGCGACGACGGCGCCGCCGATGAGGCCTCGTCCGATGCCGCATGGGAGGTCGTCACCGTTCCGGAGGGAGAGCCCGCGGCGACGCCGTTCTGAGCGTCAGCGCGCGGTGTCGACGGGCTCGAGGGTCTGCGCGGGAACGACCCCCACGTCGACGATGTCGCGCTCGCCGAGGGGCGCGTCCAGCTCGAGCGCGAACGGGGTGGCCGGGTTGCTCTGACAGGTCCAGGCGTCGGCGGTCTCATCCGGTCGGACTCCGATGACGATCTCGACCGACTCCTCCGTCTCGATGAGGCTCGCGAGCTCGACACGGCCCTCGGCGTCCTCGCCGCCATGGCAGGCGAGCTCCGTCACGAGCAGGTGCACGGTCGTGTCCGAGGGAGCTGGCGGCTGCTCGGGGTCCAGGGCGATAGCGGCCGCGTTGAGCTCACCCGCGTCTGCGCGCGGCGCGCACGGCCCCGACGACGCGACGGTCCACTCGGCGGGCCGGTCGGATCCCGCCTCGTGCCAGAGCAGGGTGACCTGCTCGAAGGCGGGTGCCGAGCCCTCGGCGGCGGCACGCGGATGGAGAAGGGCGATCTGACGGTCGTCCGCGCTCGCGACCAGCCAGGTCTCGGGCGCCTCGGCCGCAGCGACCGGCATGCCCGCATCGTCGGCCGCGGATTCCACGGCCTCGCGGACGCGCTCATCGGCGCGGGAGAGGGGGACGGGCTTCACGAGCGCGTCGGACGAGAACGAGAGGCCACCGCAGCGGAGCGTCTGGCCCGGCTCGACGTCGTAGGCCGGGATGGTCGCCGACGGCGACGGGCCGCCGTCCGCATCGGGGCCGGGCCGCGCTCCCGGCGTCGCGCAGCCGGAGAGGAGGACGGCGCACGCGACCGCCGCGGCCCATCCGCCGGCCGTGCGGCCTCCTCGGCGGCGGGGAATCCCCATGGTCGTCGGCTCGCGGTCGGGGGTGCGCATGTCGGCCTCCAGCATCGTCGTCGGCGTGCATCTCTCACTGTCGGGTGTCCGCGAACCGGAGGATCGTCTCAGAACCCGTGCGAGGCTCTCGGTCCGCTGAGGGAGCGGCCCCTAGACTGGATGCCAAATGGCTGAATACATCTATCAAATGGTGCGCGCCCGCAAGTCGGTGGGCGACAAGCTCATCCTCGACGACGTCACGATGGCGTTCCTGCCCGGTGCCAAGATCGGCATGGTGGGCCCCAACGGCGCCGGCAAGTCGACGATCCTCAAGATCATGGCGGGGCTCGATCAGCCGTCGAACGGCGACGCGACCCTGACCCCCGGGTACTCCGTCGGTATCCTCATGCAGGAGCCCGAGCTCGACGAGTCGAAGACCGTGATCGAGAACATCCAGGACGGCATCGCGATCAAGGCGAAGCTCGACCGGTTCAACGAGATCTCGGGCCTCATGGCCGAGCCCGACGCCGACTTCGACGCGCTTCTCGCCGAGATGGGCGCGCTGCAGGAGGAGATCGACGCCGCCGACGGCTGGGACCTCGACTCCCAGCTCGAGCAGGCCATGGACGCTCTCCGCACGCCACCTGCCGACGCCGCGATCGCGCCGCTCTCCGGCGGTGAGAAGCGCCGCGTCGCGCTCGCCAAGCTCCTGCTGCAGAAGCCCGACCTCCTGCTCCTCGACGAGCCCACCAACCACCTCGACGCCGAGAGCGTGCTGTGGCTCGAGCAGCACCTGCAGTCCTACAAGGGCGCCGTGATCGCGATCACCCACGACCGGTACTTCCTCGACCATGTCGCGGAGTGGATCGCCGAGGTCGACCGCGGGCGTCTCTATCCGTACGAGGGCAACTACTCCACCTACCTCGAGAAGAAGGCAGAGCGCCTCGAGGTGCAGGGCAAGAAGGACGCCAAGCTCCAGAAGCGCCTCAAGGAGGAGCTGGAGTGGGTCCGCTCGAACGCGAAGGGCCGCCAGGCGAAGTCGAAGGCGCGTCTCGCGCGCTACGAGGAGATGGCGAACGAGGCCGAGCGCACGCGGAAGCTCGACTTCGAGGAGATCCAGATCCCCGCCGGCCCGCGTCTGGGCAACGTCGTGATCGAGGCGAAGAACCTGCAGAAGGGCTTCGACGGGCGCACGCTCATCGACGGCCTCAGCTTCAGCCTCCCGCCGAACGGCATCGTCGGCGTCATCGGCCCGAACGGCGTCGGCAAGACGACGCTCTTCAAGACGATCGTGGGCCTCGAGCCGCTCGACGGCGGTGACCTCAAGATCGGCGAGACGGTGAAGATCAGCTACGTCGACCAGTCGCGCGCGAACATCGACCCGGAGAAGACGCTCTGGGAGGTCGTCTCGGACGGGCTCGACTACATCACGGTCGGCAAGACCGAGATCCCCTCGCGCGCCTACGTGTCGAAGTTCGGCTTCAAGGGCCCCGACCAGCAGAAGAAGGCGGGCGTCCTCTCGGGTGGCGAGCGGAACCGACTCAACCTCGCGCTCACGCTCAAGGAGGGCGGCAACCTGCTCCTCCTCGACGAGCCGACGAACGACCTCGACGTCGAGACCCTCGGCTCGCTCGAGAACGCGCTGCTCGAGTTCCCCGGCTGCGCCGTCGTGATCACCCACGACCGGTGGTTCCTCGACCGCATCGCCACGCACATCCTCGCCTACGAGGGCACCGACGAGAACCCGGCCAACTGGCACTGGTTCGAGGGCAACTTCGAGGCGTACGAGGCGAACAAGATCGACAGGCTCGGTCCGGACGCCGCGCGCCCGCACCGCACGACGCACCGCAAGCTCACACGCGACTGAGCGGCGTCGCGCCGACACGACGAAGCCGCCCCGGGCTCTCCCGGGGCGGCTTCGTCGTCGGCGTCCGTCAGTCGGCGACGATCGTGTCGAAGGCGTCGGGGTGCTCCTCGAGCCATGCGTCGACGGCCTCCGCCTCCTTGCCGTCGCCGAACTCGTTCACGACGAGGTCCTCGAGCGAGCCGTATTCGGCGTCGTCGAGCTGGATGCCGGCGATGAGCTCCGCCGCCTCGGGGAACTCCTCCGCGAAGCCGGCGGTGCCGAGGAAGTGCAGCGCCTCCGGGTCGCCCATCGCGCCCTTCGGGTCCTCGAGGTCCTTGATGTCGTAGGCGTCGTTCGCCCAGAACGGACGCCACAGCGTGACCGCGATGTCCTCCTGCGCGTCGATGGCGCTGCCGAGCTCGGTCAGCATGGCCGCGGTCGACGACGTCACGAGCTCGTAGTCGGCATCGAGGCCGTACTCGGGCATCATGACCTCCTGCGTCTGCTTGGTCAGGCCCGCGCCGGGCTCGATGCCGTAGATCTTGCCGTCGAAGCGGTCGGCCTGACCCGCGAGGTCCTCGATCGAGTTCACGTCGTCCATGTAGGTCGGCACCGCGATCGTGAGCTTCGCGTTGTCGTAGTAGGCGCCGAGATCCTCGATGTCGTCGCCGTACTGCTCCATGTAGTCGCGGTGCGTGAGCTCGGGCCAGGCGGAGGGGTAGATGTCGACGTCGCCCTGCGCGAGTCCCGCGTACAGCGGGCCGGCCTCGGTGAGCGTCTGCATCTCGACCGTGTAGCCGAGCTTCTCGAGCTGATCCTGGAGCAGGTAGGCCGTGCTGAGGCCATCCGTCCAGGCGGGCAGGAACCCGAGCGTGATCGTGCCCTTGTCTCCCTCGCCTGCGCCTGCGGCGTCGCCGTCGCCGCTCGCACAGCCCGCGAGGGCCAGGGCCGTGGTGGCGCCGAGGGCCAGGATGGCCGTGATGCGTCGCTTCGTCATGTTCGCGTTCCTTCTCTCGTTGCGTGTGATGTCGTGCGTTTCGGATGGTCGCTGGGTGCGGATGGTCATGGCGTGGGCACGGCGGTGCGGGCGTCGGGGGCATGTGCGATCGCGACGTCGTCCGATGTCGCCGCGCGCTGCGCCGCGCGTCGGCGCGACAGGAGGCCCAGAAGCGAGGACGGGTACTCGCTCGGTGTGCCGAGGGCCGCGGTGAAGCGATCGAGGAACACGGCGAGCAGGACGACGCCGAGCCCGGCCTCGACTCCCTGACCGGTGTTCACGGTGGAGATCGCCTGCACGACCATCTTCCCGAGGCCGTCGGCTCCCGCCATCCCGGCGATCACGGCCATCGAGAGCGCGAGCATGATCACCTGGTTGACCCCGGCCATGATGGTCGGCATCGCGAGCGGGAGCTGGACGCCTCGCAGGATCTGCCCGGGTGTCGCGCCGAACGCGTGCCCGGCTTCGACCGTCTCGGCGTCGACGCCGCGGATGCCGAGCTCGGTGAGGCGCACGCCGGGAGGGAGAGCGAAGATCACGGTCGCGACGAGGCCGGGGACGACGCCGATGCTGAAGAAGACGATCGCGGGGATGAGGTACACCATCGCCGGCATCGTCTGCATGAAGTCGAGCACGGGCTTGAGGACGGCGCGCACGGCATCGCTGCGCGCCGACCAGATGCCGAGCGGCACGCCGATCAGGACCGCCACGAACGCGGCGACGACCACGAGCGCGAGCGTCTGCATCGCGGGCTCCCAGAGGTCCATGCCGACGATCACGGCGAACGAGATCGCCGTGCCGACCGCGAGCTGCCACGAGCGGACGAGCCACGCGAGGAGCGCGGCGACCGCGATCGTGACGGGGAACGGCGTCGCGACGAGCGCGTCGGTGAGGCCGTCCACGAGGGTGCGCACGACGAGCGCGACGACGTCGAGGAGGCCCTCGAGGTTGTCCTTGGCCCAGTCGACGGCGGCGGAGACCGCGTCGCCGATCGGGAGGCGGAACCCGTCCATCAGCGCACCTCCTCGGAGTCGGCGGCGGCCGCCGCGGCGGCATCGGCCTCCGCGAGCACCTGATCGATCACGGCCGAGGGGATGGGCGGCTGGAGCACGGTGATCTCCTCGGTGGATCCGGGGCCGGGCCCGAGGGCGGCGAGCAGGGTGACACGGGGGATGACGCCCACGAGGCGACCCGTGTCATCGGTCACCGCGAGTGGGAGCGGCGACTCGACGGCGGGCACGAACAGGTCCATCAGGACGTCGTCCTGGCTCACGGCCTGCGGAACAGGCTTCAGGATGGACGCGAGCGCGCTCTCGCCGCGGCGGATGAGCTTCATCGCGTCGCGGTCGGTGATCATTCCGGCGAGGCGACGATCGCGGCCCACGACGTAGGCCGCCGACATGTAGGCGTCGCGCATCGTGCGCAGCGCCGTGCGCGGGCCGGCGCCCTCGGCGACGACGGGGCGAGGGCGCTCCATGACATTGCCGGCGGTCAGCACGCGGGCACGATCGACGTCCTGGACGAACTGCTCGACGTAGTCGTTCGCGGGGTCGGTGAGGATGTCCTCGGGTGTGCCGATCTGGACGATGCGGCCGTCGCGCATCACCGCGATGCGGTCGCCCAGGTACATGGCCTCATTGAGATCGTGCGTGATGAAGACGATCGTCTTGTGCAGGCGCTGCTGCAGCTCGATGAGCTGGTCCTGCATCTCCCGGCGGATGAGCGGGTCCAGGGCGCTGAACGCCTCGTCCATGAGCAGGATGTCGGTGTCGGCGGCCAGAGCGCGCGCGATGCCGACCCGCTGCTGCATGCCTCCGGAGAGCTCGGCGGGGAGCTTGTCGCCCCATCCCTCGAGGCCCACCATGGCGAGGATCTCGGTCGCCTTCGCCTCGCGAGAGCGGCGGTCGACGCCCTTGAGCTCGAGCGGGTAGGCGACGTTCGCGGCCACCGTGCGGTGGGGGAGCAGGGCGAAGTGCTGGAACACCATCGAGACGTGCTCGCGCCGGGTCGCGCGCAGCCGACTCGCCGGGATCCCCGCGATCGGCTCCCCGTTCACGGTGATCGTCCCGGCGGTGATGTCGTGCAGGCCGTTGAGCATGCGGATGAGCGTCGACTTGCCGGAGCCGGAGAGCCCCATCACGACGAAGATCTCGCCGCGGCGGACCTCGAAGGAGGCGTCGATCACGGCCGCCGTGGCGCCGTCGAGCTCATCGCGCGGGGTTCCGGCGCGCAGCCGCTCGACGGCGTCGTGCGGTCGGCGCCCGAAGACCTTGTAGAGGCCCTCCGCGCGCAGGGCGATGGAAGTGTCGTTCTCGGTCACGTGTCCCCTGTGCCGAGCGCGGAGACTCAGGGCAGCGCGATCCGCGTTCGGTCATCGGTTGCGGTCCGGGCAGGCGACGGGCCGGGCACGAGGCTCCTGGCGCAGTCGTCCGGGTTGACGACTGGATCGTCTGCCATACGCATGCCGCGACATGGCGGCATCCGCGGTCCTGGGCGGAACACCCCGGTCGTGTCGGACGCGTCGCCGGCGGTGTGAGGCGCGTCCCGCGCTGCGGCAGGACGACCTCGGTCACCCTAGCAAGCCGGTCGGCGGCGCCGCGGGCGCGCTCCCACGTCGACCGCTCCGCCGCGATCCGCGTGATCATGCGGAAGGACGGGGTATCGTCGGACGAGGATGACCGGTCGCGACCGTGACCGTATCGTTACCGGCCGCGGTCCGTCCGGGCCGGAGAGGAGCCCGATGACCCGCGTGCACGTGCCCATCCAGCTGCGCTGGGGCGACCTCGACGCCTTCGGCCATGTCAACAACGCCTCGATGCTGCGCCTGCTCGAGGAGGCCCGGTGCCGCGCGTTCTTCCGCGCTGAGGACTCCGACGACGACATCCCGCCGACCGCCGTGTTCGATCCCGAGGTCCTCGGGTCGCCCACGGGGGTCGTGACGCTGATCGCGCGGCAGAGCATCGAGTACCTGCGGCCCGTGCCGTACCGTCACCGCCCGCTCGACGTGCAGCTATGGCTCGGGCGCATCGGCGGGTCGAGCATCGACGTCTGCTACGAGGTGCACAGCGCGGTCGGCGAGGAGGAGCGCGTCGTGTACGCGCGAGCCGACGCCGTCGTCGTGCTCGTCGACATCGCGACCGGCCGACCGGTTCGCCTCACCCCCGAGATGCGCGCCGCATGGGAGCCGTTCCTGGAGGAGCCGGTGGCCTTCACCCGTCGGTGACGGAGACGACCGGCCCTGCGGATGAGAGACTGGAAGACGCCCTCCTCCACCCCTGCAGGGAGCCATCCATGCCAGACGTCACGCCCGCACCCGTCCGCGAGGACGTCCGTGCGGACTTCCCCGGGATCTCGGGACGCCCCGACCGCGTGTACCTCGACTCGGCCGCGACGTCGCAGCGTCCGGAGGCCGTGATCTCCGCCGAGGCCGACTTCGCGCGCCACGACTACGCGGCCGTGCACCGGGGATCGAGCCTCGCGACCGGCGAGGCGACGTTCGCCTTCGAGACCGCGCGCGAGCGCGTCGCAGCGTTCGTCGGCGCGGGGGAGCGCGAGGTCGTCTGGACCGAGAACGCCACCGACGCGCTCAACATGGTCGCGCTCGGGATCGCGGACGCGTCGGCCGGCCTCGGCGGAGAGCGCTTCGCGCTGCGCGCCGGCGACGAGATCCTCGTCACCGAGGCCGAGCACCATGCCGACCTCATCCCGTGGCAGCGGCTCGCGCGCCGGACGGGCGCGACGCTGCGCTGGGTGCCGGTCGACGACCGCGGCCTCTGGACGATCGACGACCTGCGCGCGCAGCTGACCGCGCGGACCAGGGTCGTCGCGTTCGCGCACGTGTCGAACGTCACCGGGATGATCGCGCCGGCGGCCGAGATCGCGTCGCTCGCGCGTGACGTCGGCGCGCTCAGCGTGCTCGACGCGTGCCAGTCGGCGCCGCATCTGCCGCTCGACCTGGGCGCGCTCGGCGTCGACTTCGCGGCGTTCTCGGGGCACAAGATGCTCGGCCCGAACGGGATCGGGGTGCTGTACGGGCGCGCCGAGCTCCTCGACGAGCTGCCCCCCGCACGCACGGGCGGCTCCACGATCACGACCGTCACGATGGAGGACGCCGAGTTCCTTCCCGCACCGCAGCGCTTCGAGGCCGGCACCCAGCCCGTCACGCAGGTCGTGGGCCTGGGAGCAGCCGTCGACTACCTCGCGGGCATCGGGATGGACGCCGTGCACGCGCATGAGGCGCAGCTCGCCGGCGAGCTCGTCGACGCCGTCGCGTCGGTTCCCGGCGTGCGGCTCGTCGGCCCCGAGCCCGGAGCCGAGCGCGCCGCGCTCGCGAGCTTCATCGTCGACGGCGTGCACGCGCACGACGTCGGCCAGTTCCTCGACGACCGCGGCATCACGGTGCGGACGGGGCACCACTGCGCCCAGCCGCTGCACCGTCGTCTCGGGGTCGCGGCGACGACGCGCGCGAGCGCCTATCTCTACACGACGTCGGACGAGATCGCGGCGCTGCGAGACGCGCTGCGCGAGGTCCGCGGGTTCTTCGGAGCGGACCGATGAGCGCAGACCTGCAGAGCCTGTACCAGGAGCTGATCCTGGACCACGCGCGCGATCCCGAGGGCAAGGGCGACCCGACGCCGCTCGACTACACGCACCACGAGCTCAACCCGTCGTGCGGAGACGAGATCACGGTCGGCGTGAGCCTCGACGACGACGACGCGATCGCCTCGATCGTGTGGGATGGCCACGGCTGCTCGATCTCGATGGCCTCGGCGTCGATCATGACGGGGCTGCTCGAGCACGCCACGCGCGAGGAGGCGCTCGCGCGCATCGACGAGTTCCGGACCATGCTGCGCTCGCGCGGGTCGATCGCGCCGTCCGAGGCGCTCGGCGATGCCGCGGCCCTGCAGGGCGTCGCGAAGTACGTCATGCGCATCAAGTGCGCCATGCTCGGCTGGGTCGCCCTCGAAGCCGATCTCAGGCAGGCGGGCTGACTGCGTCGGACGTCGGCACGCGGAGCATGATCTCCTGCGCGACCGACGCGACGAGCGCACCGTCGCGCGTGTAGAGGCGGCCGAACGCGAGACCGCGGCCGCCCTGTGCTCCCGGCGACTCCTGCACGTAGAGCAGCCAGTCGTCGGCGCGCGCCGGCCGATGCCACCACATCGCGTGGTCGAGGCTCGCGACCTTCAGCCCGGGCGTCGACCACGCGACGCCCGCGCCGCGCATCGACGGCTCCTGGATCGTGTAGTCGCTGAGATAGGCGAGAGCGGCCTGATGGAGCAGGCGGCTGTCGCCGATCGGGCGCCGCACGCGCGTCCAGACGGCCTGCGTCGGTCGAGCGCCGCCCGTCGGCTCCACGAGGAGGCTTCCCTCGACGTGCCGCACCTCGATCGGATTCGCCGCGAGAAGACGTTGCGAGTGCGGATGGCGGTCGAGCTCCCGGAGCGGATCGGGCAGGTCCTCGGGCGCGGGGACCTCGGGCATCGGCAGCTGGTGCTCGACCCCTTCGTCCTCGTCCTGGAAGGAGAGGATGCCCGAGAAGATCGGCACGCCGTCCTGATATCCCTGCACGCGCCGGCGGGCGAAGGATCGTCCGTCGTGGATGCGGTCGACGCCGAAGGTGATGTCCTTGCGCATGTCGCCCGGCCGCAGGAAGTAGCCGTGGAGCGAGTGCACGTGGCGGTCGTCGGCGATCGTGCGCGCGGCGGCGGACACGACCTGCGAGAGCACCTGGCCGCCGAACACGCGCCCGCTCGGCATGAAGTGCGAGCGGCCGAGGAAGATGTCCTCGTGCGTGCGGGCCTCCATCCGCTCGAGCTCGATCACGTCGAGCATCGTCTGGACGGGGTCGTCGGTCCGTGCGTCGATGGTCACTCGGGTCTCCGTTCGCCGCTCCGCCCGCGCCTCGTGAGCGCGAGCGCACGCAGCCGAGGCGTGCCTTGCTAGTTTAGAGCGGGTGACCGCTCGCCTCGTGCTCGCCGACGACCAGACCGCCCGCGATGCGCTGACCTTCGCCGGTCGCGCTTCCCGCATCGGGGACGAGGGCGTGCGGCTGCAGGCGTCGGAGGGCGTCCTCGTCATGTCCTCGGCCGCGCTGGCGCCTCAGGGACTTCTCGACCGCACGCCGACCGTCCTCGCGATGCGGGTCCTGCGAGCCGATCCCGAGCTGCAGTGCGACCTCACCGTGGCGTCGCTCACGGAGACCGAGGACCCCCGCGCCCTGGCGCTGCCCGACACCGCGCTCGCGCCCGCGTGGGCAGGGGTGTCGCCGCCTCGCGGCGGCTGGACCCGCACGGGCGGCATCGCCGCCGCGTCGCTCGCGAGCCGCGCGCAGTGGGGCATCGCCGCGGTCGCGCACGCGCTCCCGGATCAGCCGGGGGAGGACGTCGTCCGCCAGGTGCGCGGCAGCGTCTGGGGCGAGCCGGACGAGGAGCTCGGCGGTCTGCCGCGGGGTGTCGCGTTCGCCGCGTTCTCGTTCGGGTTCATCGGCGGCGAGGAGGAGGCGCGGGTGTCGACCGCGGGCCGCTGGACCCGCGTGACGCTCGAGCGCGGTCACATCCTCACCCGCGGGCCCGCGGCGGTCGGCCTCACGCCGGTCCGGGAGACGGGCGCGCGCTGAGCCGAGAGCGCTGACCCGTCAGCGTCCGGGCTGGGGCTCGAAGGTGTTCACCATGGCGTGCGCGGCGCGCTCGAGGTAGTCCCAGAGCGTCGCCTCGTGGACAGGCGACAGGCCGAGCTCGTCGACGGCTGCGCGCATGTGGGCCAGCCATCGGTCGCGCGCCTCGGGGTCGATGTGGAACCCGACGTGGCGCATGCGCAGGCGCGGGTGGCCCCGGGTCTCGCTGTACGTCGTCGGACCGCCCCAGTACTGCTCGAGGAAGAGCAGCAGGCGCTCCTCGGCGGGGCCCAGGTCCTCCTCGGGGTACATCGGCTTCAGCACCTCGTCGTCCGCGACGCCGCGGTAGAAGGCGGCGACGAGCCTCTGGAACGTCGGGCGCCCGCCGACCTGCTCGTAGAACGTCCCCACGCCGAGGGGGCGCAGGCTCTTCGGCTCGCTCACGTGTCGGCTCCCTCTTCCTCGTCCTGTCCGCCCTCCTGGCGCCCCGCGGGCGCCGTCGGGCTCTTCTCGTCACGCGGTCGCGGTCGCCACGTCGGCCTCTCGGGGAGCTCGCTCGTGATCGTCGGCGGGTTCGCCCCGCGCACGCGGAGGGCGCCCTCCGCGCCCTCGAGCGTCGCGCGGGCGATGCCCGTGACGTCGATGCCCTCGGTGAGGAGGACCGCGCGCAGGCGCTCGCGCAGCTCGCGCGCGACGTCGTCCTTCGCGGTCGGCTTGGCCTTGATCACGAGGCGGACGACGAGCGTCTCGCCCTCGAGCGACTCGAGGCCCCAGACCTCCGGCTCGCCGATGACGCGCGAGCGCCAGCGCGGATCGTGCGCGAGTCCGAGCGAGGTGTCGGCGATGAGGCTCTCGACATCCTCGATCACGATGTCCTTCGGGAGGGTCAGGTCGAGGACGACCCGCGACCATCCCTGGGTCATGTTGCCGATGCGCGTGATCTCGCCGTTGCGGACGTACCAGAGCACCCCGTTGACGTCGCGGACGTGCGTGATGCGCACGCTGACGAACTCCACGACACCGGTCGCGAGGCCGAGGTCGACGACGTCGCCGATGCCGATCTGGTCCTCCGCGACGATGAAGATGCCGTTGAGGACGTCCTTGACGATGTTCTGCGCGCCGAAGCCGAGGCCCGCGCCGACAGCGGCGGTGAGCAGCGAGAGCGACGCCAGCACGTCCGGCACGAGGATCGAGGCGACGAGGACGAGCGCGACGACGACCATCGCGATGTTGACGACGTTCGTGAGGATCGAGCCGAGCGTGCGCGTGCGCTGCACGACGCGCACGGATGCGAGCGGCGACCGCTCGAGCGCGCGCGTGTCGTCGACCTTCGCCTTGCTCTTCGCGCCCTCGACGATGCGCTTCACGACGCGTCGGATGACGAGGCGGAGGACCCACGCGACGATCACGCACGCCGCGACGGCGATGGCGGCCCGCACGAGGAGCCAGCCGAACTGCCCCAGCTCGACGAGGCGCTCCTGCCACCAGCTGATATCGGTCACGTCCGCTGTCTCGGTCTTCATCATCACCTCGATCGTACGGCGCGAGCCCCGGTGGATCCTCTGGATCGCACCGGGGCTCGCTGTGAGCGGGGGCTACTCGGCGTCGCGCTCCTGCGCGGCGATCGCGCGCTCGACGCCGGCGAGGTTCTCGGCGACGATCCGGCGCAGCGCGGCGGGCGCATCGGCGTGCTCGCCGAGCCACGCGCGCGTCGCCTTGCGCAGGTCGGCGTTCGCGAGCGGCGCGGGGTACAGCAGCTCGATGAGGTACGACGCGATCTGGAACGTGCGGGACTCCCACACGGGGATCAGCATCTCGAAGTACTTCTCGACGAACGGCTCGAGCTGGTCGCGCGTCGCGGGGTGGACGAACCCGAGCGCCGCCGAGCGGACGACGGTGTTGGGAAGCGCGTCGCTGTCGATGAGCGACGCCCACGCGGCGGCCTTCCCCTCGGCAGTCGGGAGCGCGGCGCGCGCCTGGGCAGCGGACTCGGCGCCCTTGGCCGTGTTGTCGGCGGCCAGTGCCGCGTCGATCGCCGCGTCGTCGGCGCGGCCGCCGGCCGCGAGCGAGACGAGCAGCTGCCACGAGAGGTCGGTGTCGATCTCGAGCCCCTCGAGCACGATCTCGCCGTCGCGCAGCGCGCGGACCCGATCCCAGTGCGCGGGCTCGGAGGCGGCGGAGGCGAAGGCCGTCGTCAGCTGCAGCTGGAGGTCGCTGCCGGGCTCGGCGTCCTGCAGGAGCGCCCAGAGGCCGTCGGCGACCTTGCGGCGCGTCTCGGTGCGCGTCTCGGGTGCGACGTAGCTGTTCGCCGCGAGCTGGAGCTGCGCGAGGGTCGTGCGGATGGTCGTCGACTCGGTCTCGCGGCCGATGTTGCGCAGGACGAGGTCGACGTAGTCGCTCGCTGCGGTCTCGGCGTCGCGCGTCTGATCCCACGCGGCGCCCCAGACGAGCGAGCGGGCGAGCGGGTCCGCGATGTCGGCGAGGTGGTCGATCGCCGTCGCGAGGCTGCGGTCGTCGAGGCGGATCTTCGCGTAGGCGAGGTCTCCGTCGTTGAGGAGGACGAGGGCGGGGCGGCGCATGCCCTTGAGCTGCGGCACCTCGGTGAGGTCGCCGTCCACGTCGATCTCGACGCTGTGCGTGCGCGTCAGGGCGCCGTCCTGCAGGTCGTAGAACCCGATGCCGAGGCGGTGCGGGCGGATGGTCGGGTAGTCCGCCGGGGCCGTCTGCGTGATCGCGAAGCGCGTGATGCGGCCGTCGTGGTCGTCGTCGACGACGGGGGAGAGCGTGTTGACGCCTGCCGTCTCGAGCCACTTGCGAGACCACGGCGCGAGGTCGCGGCCGCTCGTCTTCTCGAGCTCGACGAGGAGGTCGGAGAGGGTGGTGTTCCCGTACGCGTGCTTCTGGAAGTAGGCGCCGACGCCCTGGAAGAACGCGTCGATGCCGACCCACGCGGCCAGCTGCTTGAGGACGGAGCCGCCCTTGGCGTAGGTGATCCCGTCGAAGTTGACCTGGACATCCTCGAGGTCGTTGATCTCGGCGACGATCGGGTGCGTCGAGGGGAGCTGGTCCTGGCGGTACGCCCAGGTCTTCTCCATGGCGTTGAACGTCGTCCACGCCTCGGTCCACTCGGTGGCCTCGGCCGTGGCGATCGTCGACGCCCACTCGGCGAACGACTCGTTGAGCCACAGGTCGTTCCACCACTTCATGGTCACGAGGTCGCCGAACCACATGTGGGCCAGCTCGTGCAGGATCGTGACGACGCGACGCTCCCTCACGGCGTCGGTGACCTTGCTGCGGAACACGTACGTCTCGGTGAAGGTGACCGCTCCCGCGTTCTCCATCGCGCCCGCGTTGAACTCGGGGACGAAGAGCTGGTCGTACTTCGCGAACGGGTACGGGTATCCGAACTTCTCCTCGAAGTACGCGAAGCCCTGACGGGTCTTCTCGAAGACGTAGTCGGCGTCCATGTGCTGCCACAGGCTCTTGCGGGCGAAGATGCCCAGCGGGATGACGCGGCCGGACGCCGACGTCAGCTCCGAGCGGGTCTCCTCGTACGGGCCCGCGATGAGCGCCGTGATGTAGGACGAGATGCGCGGGGTGGGCTCGAAGCCCCATGTCCCGTTGACGCCGTCGTCGTGCGGGATGGGCTCGGGCGTGGGCTGGTTCGACACGACCTTCCACGACGCCGGCGCGGTCACCGTGAACTGGAACGTCGCCTTGAGGTCGGGCTGCTCGAACACCGCGAAGACGCGCCGCGAGTCCGGCACCTCGAACTGGGAGTAGAGGTACACCTCGCCGTCGACGGGGTCGACGAAGCGGTGGAGGCCCTCGCCCGTGTTCGTGTACAGGCAGTCGGCGTCGACGACGAGCTCGTTCTCGGCCTCCAGGTCGTCGAGTCGGATGCGCGCGTCGGCGTAGGCGGATGACGGGTCGATCTCGCGGCCGTTCAGGGTGATCTCCCGCACGTCGCGCGCGATGAGGTCGATGAAGGTGCTCGCTCCCGGCGTCGCGGCGAATCGCACCACGCTGCGCGATCCGAACACCTCTGCGCCCTTGGTCAGGTCGAGCGCGATCTCGTACGTCTGCGTCTCGACGATCGCGCGGCGCTCCTGCGCCTCGACGCGGGTGAGGTTCTCTCCAGGCACTGTTTCACTCCCATGGGGTAGGGGACGAAAGATCTCCGGGCGCGCGGGTGACGCCTGCGGCAACCTGAACAGCCTACGTGCTCGACGGGCTCCGCTCGCGGGAATCGCGGCGGGACCGCCCGTGACGGGACCCTGAACGCCGCCTGAACACCCTGATTTCTACGCGGGTGCGAAGATGGAGGGGTGACGACGAGCAGCACCCCGACGCAGTCAGCGGTCCCCTTCGCCTCCCCGGCCGCGGCCGGGGGAGACCCGTTCGTCGAGGTCCCCGTCGCCTACGACGCGATCGTGCTCTCGAGCTTCGGCGGCCCCGAGGGGCAGGACGACGTCATCCCGTTCCTGCGCAACGTGACGCACGGCAGGGGGATCCCCGACGAGCGTCTCGAGGAGGTCGCGCACCACTACCGCCACTTCGGCGGCGTGAGCCCGATCAACGCCCAGAACCGCGCGCTCAAGGCCGCGCTGGAGGCCGAGATCGCCCGGCGGGGCCTCGACCTGCCGGTCTACTGGGGCAACCGCAACTGGGCGCC
>NZ_JBAKGU010000026.1:0-24038 GCF_049065455.1 Microbacterium sp. SA156 | reverse complement strand
TGACGAGCTTGATGCCGCATACCAGACAGGTGGTCGAGTTCGTCGCAAGGCCCACGACTAAGGGTCGCGGACCATAGCGATCCCCGTTCTACCGCGAGATTCCGCGGCTAGATCGAGAACCCATCCACTCCTTTTGGCCTATAACCCTCGAGGGCATCCCGGCGCCACAGGCGCGCCGCCGCCGCGAGATCGGCGGCGAAGGCCGACAGGCGCAGTGCCCGCGTCGTGAGGGCGGATGACCGCTCCGGCTCGGTCGGCTCGTAGTCGTCGGCGAGGTGCGTCGCTCCGGACGCGACCACCCGGCAGTACGCTGCCGTGCGATCGAGCGCGACGGCGTAATCGCCCGTGAAGGCGCCGTGCAGGATGGTGTCGATGAGGCGCACGAGCTCCTGCGGCCCCGCCGGCGTCGGCGCCCCGGCGATCACCGGATCGGCCGAGTGCAGCTCGACCCTTCCGCGCTCGTACAGCAGCGATGCCGTGTGCGGGTCGTCGTGGATCGAGAGCTGGACGAGGTAGAGGCGCCAGAGCGAGCCGGGCAGCGAGCGCGCGGGCGACTGCGACCACAGCTCGGCGATGTCGTCGATGCCGTGGTGCGCGGTGAACGAGATCAGCCGCTCGACGACATCCGCGTCGGCCTCGTCGCGCACGCGCGAGAGCAGCGCGACGGCCGTCGCGTGCGCCGCGCGCGAGACCTCGGCCGGGTCGCTCCCCGCGAACAGCCGGTCGAACATCTCCGAGGGCCGGCGCACCGGCTTGCTGAACTCCGCACTCATCCCGAAAAGGCTACGCCCGGGTCGCGCCCCGTCTCCGGGGCGACGCACATGCCGGACGGATAGGCTTTCCCCGTCAGCGCGGCGCGGAGTAGCGCGCGGCGATCTCTTGCAGGAACGCCCCGCCGAGGCGCTCGACGTCGTCGAAGGTGAGCGTGAGATGCTCGCCGATCGCGTTGCCGAGCACGGCGCGCGAGCGGTCGTAGACGATCGGCGGATGCTCGCGCAGCACGCCGTCCGACATGATCGCCTCGACGACGAGCGAGACCTCGGTGAGCGGGTTGGTGTCCTCGCCGGCGACGCTGCGCAGCCGGTGCACGAACCAGCGGTCGAGCGCGAGGAGGATGCCCTCCGACGCGCGGCGCTCGCCGATCGTGTGGACGTCGCGGGCGGCCTGGAGCGTCTCCTCGAACCACTCGCGCGCGTACGCCTGCTCTTCGTCGGTGAAGGTGCGTCTGTCGAGCATGGCCCGAAGCTACCACCGGGTCCGCGTAAAGTGGTCTCGGGCCTATAGCTCAGTCGGTAGAGCAGCGGACTTTTAATCCGTAGGTCGAGGGTTCGAGCCCCTCTGGGCCCACCAGACGTCGCCTCGCGACGGCGCGCTCGGCTCACCCGAGCGAGAATCCGCCGTCGCTCGTGAGCACCTGCCCGACGATCCACGCCCCCTCGTCGGTGGCGAGCCATCCGATGAGGTGCGCGGGATCATCCGGCCGCCCGAAGCGGCCGAACGCGGTGCGCGCGAGCGCCTCCTCGATGCCGCTCAGGTCGCGGTCCGTCGAGTCGGCGTCGAGGTACCCCGTGTTCACAGGCCCCGGGTTGACCGTGTTCAGCACGATCCCCACGTCGAGGAGCTCGGCCGCGGCCGTCGCCGTGATTCCCGCGAGCGCGGCCTTGCTCGTCGCGTACGCCACCTCACCGCGCATGGCGCCGTGGATCTGGCCCGAGGTCATCCAGAACACCCGCCCGGTCGGCTCCGGGAAGGGGCCCCGCCGACCCACGTGGTCGCCCGGGCGCAGCGCGGCGTCCGGCGTCACACCCGAGATGCGACGTGCGTACTCGGCGGTGAGCAGCAGCACCGAGCGCGCGTTCGCCTGCCAGTGCTCGTCGAGGCGCTCCGCGGTCATGTCGAGCAGGCTCCCGTCGCCGCCGCTGCGCGCGTGATTGCAGACGAGGATGTCGACACCGCCGGTGAGCGCGAAGGCGTCGTCGAGCAGGGCAGGGATCTCCGCGGGGTCGCGCAGGTCGGCTGCGCGGTCGCCGAGGCGCGCGCCCGGAGCGAGATGGCCGCGCAGCTGCTCCGTGAGCGCCTCGATGTCGTCCCCTCCCCAGGGCTGGTCGACGTCGTGCGCGCGGAAGTGGTGGATGAAGACGCTCGCGCCGAGTGCGGCGAGACGCGCGGCGACGGCGAATCCGATGCCGCGTCGTCGCGAGACGCCGGTGACGAGGGCGGTCTTGCCGGACAGAGGGAGTGCAGGCATGCAGGAGGTCCTTCCGAGATGCGCAGACGCGCGAGATCAGGGGGCGGAAGCGGCTCACCGGCATTGCATGACGCCCATGCTAGTCGGACCGCAGCCCGCGACGGCTACCCTCGTCCTCGATGGGCGACACGTTCACGAAGACACGACGCGACGGCGACGACCTGCTCGGTGAGGCGGCCGGACTCCGATGGCTCGCGGAGGCGGATGGCGGTGCGCGCGTCGCGCGGGTCGTCTCCGCCGACCGCGATCGACTCGTCCTCGAGCGGATCGACGAGGCCGCGCCGTCGGCGGAGGCGGCGCGCGCATTCGGCCGCGCGCTCGCCCGCACCCACGCGGCGGGCGCGGCCTGGTGGGGCTGCCCTCCCCCGGAGCACTCGGGCGCGCGGAGCATGGGCCGGTCGCGCACTCCGCTCGTCGTGGACGCCGCAGAAGCGGCGGACACGTGGGGCGCCTTCTACGCCGAGCACCGGGTGGAGGTGTTCGCCCGGCGCCTGCGCGACGACGGCGTCATCGACGAAGACGACGCCGCGGTGTTCCACCGGCTCGCATCCCGGTTGCGAGACGGCGCCCTCGACCATCCGCAGCCCGCGCTCGTGCACGCAGCGGGCCATGCGGTCGCACGCGTCCACGGCGACATGTGGGCGGGGAACGTCCTCTACGTCGACGACCCGTCGGGCGCCGCGCTCATCGACCCCATGGCGCACGGCGGCCATGCCGAGACCGACCTCGCGACGCTCTCGGTCTTCGGCTTCCCGCATCTCGAGGACGTGTACGCGGGCTACGACAGCGCCTCCCCGCTCACGGACGGATGGCGCGAGCGCATCGGGCTGCATCAGCTCGGGATCGTCATCATGCATGCGCACCTCTTCCGCGGCGGCTACACGTCATCCGCGCTGCGACTGGCCCGCACGTACGTCTGAGGCCGCCGGTACGCTGGCCATCATGGCGGACAGGATCGACCTCCGGAAGGCCCTCGACGCCTACCGCGCGCGGCAGGGCGAGTTCCGCATCGTCGATCTCGAGCCCGCGCGATACCTCATGGTCGACGGGCACGGCGATCCGAACACCTCCCCCGCGTTCGCGGAGGCGATCGAGACCCTGTACCCCGTCGCCTACGCGCTGAAGTTCGCCAGCAAGCAGGAGCTCGAACGCGACTACGTCGTCCCGCCGCTCGAGGGCCTCTGGAGCGCCGACGACATGGCGAGCTTCACGACCGCCCGCGACAAGTCCGCGTGGAACTGGACCCTGGTCATCCGCACGCCCGACTGGATCGACGCCGGCCTCGTCGACGCCGCCATCGGGAAGGCGGCGGCGAAGAACCCGCCCCGACTCGCGGAGCTGCGCTGGGAGCTGCTCGACGAGGGGCGGGCCGTCCAGACGCTGCATGTGGGCTCCTTCGACGACGAAGGGCCCGTCCTCGAGCGGATGCACGATGCGTTCATCCCGCAGCACGGCCTGCGGATGACCGGCCACCACCACGAGGTCTATCTCAGCGACTTCCGCAGGGTCCCGCCCGAGCGACGGCGGACCATCCTGCGGCAGCCCGTGGCGGCCGCCTGAGATTCAGACGATCTCGGCTCCCGCGTGCGCGAGTTCGGCGAGCGCCGCCTCCGACGACTCGGCGCCGACCCCCGCGACGAGCTCAGTGAGGACGCGGACGTGCTGGCCGTGCGCGATCGCGTCGAGCGCGGACGCACGGACGCAGTGATCGGTCGCGATGCCGACGACGTCGACGGCCTCGATCCCGCGCGCATCGAGGATGCGGCCGACGGTCTCGCCGTCATCCGTCTGACCCTCGAACATGGAGTAGGCGGGGCGTCCCTGACCCTTCTTCACATGGTGTGTGACCGAGGCGGTGTCGAACCCGGGATCGTAGTCGGCCCCTGGCGTGCCCGCGACGCAGTGCACGGGCCACGTGTCGACGAAATCGGGATCGGCATCCACGGCGAAATGCCCGCCGTTGTCGCCGTCGGCATCGTGCCAGTCGCGCGAGGCGATGATCGCCGCGTACTCCCCCGCATGCTCGGCGAGGTGCCGCGTGATCCCCTCGGCCACGGCGTCGCCGCCCGCGACCGCGAGCGCACCGCCCTCGGTGAAGTCGTTCTGCACGTCGACGATGAGAAGCGCCCTGCTCATGGTCCGAGCGTACGCCTCCCCCGGATCGACGTCAGGCGTCCAGGTTCCCCGAGAAGGGCGCGAGCGAATCCCGGATGCTCGCGAGCTGCGCGGCGTCGAGGCCGACGCGCGCCATGATCTGCTCGGGAACGGCGAGCGCCTGCTCGCGCAGGGCGGCGCCCTCCTCCGTGAGCCCGATCGCGAGCCGCCGCTCGTCATCCGGTCGGCGCTCGCGACGGACAAGGCCCTGGGCCTCGAGACGCTTCACGAGGGGCGACGCGGTCGCGGGCTCGAGCGCGAGCTCCGCCGACAGCTCACGGAGCGTGCGCGGGGCCTTCTCCCACAGGGCGAGCATCACGAGGTACTGCGGGTGCGTCAGCCCGAGGGGCTCGAGCACGGGCCGGTAGATCGACACGACGTTGCGCGCGGCCGTCACGATCGCGAAGCACAGTTGGTTCTCGAGCTTCAGCAGGTCCTCGCGATGGTCCGTCACCCGACTACCCTATCGAGGTCTATTCGTTAGTACACTAATTACATGCACGCACGCGTCGAGCGAACACCCCTCCGCACCCGCATCCGTGAGGCGGGTGGCTTCTACCAGTGGTTCAACACCACCCTGATCAGCCTGGCCGGCCCCGCGCAGGTGGGTGAAGGAAAGGGCACGCCCTGTCATCGCTGCGGCGCGCACAAGGTCGACCACGCCCTCGTGGACGGCGAGCTCCGCTGCCCCTGAGCGCGGCTCAGCGCATCGCCACGAGGATCAGCTGCACGATCGTCGACACGACCCCGAGGCCCCCGAACGCGATCGCGCCCCAGCCGAGGAATCGGGGCAGCGGCGAGTGCTGGTGGAGTCGCACGGACCCCGGGCGCTGCGGATTCGTGAAGACGTCGACCTCGTCGGCATCGCCGGCGGCCGCGCGCAGCTCGGGCGTGAGCGGCGCCTCCCCGACTGCGTGACCCACCGTGAACCAGCGCAGGATCGGCGGCTCCTGCTCCGACAGCACGAACGCGCGAACGGGGACCCACGTGCCGTCCGCGAGGCGCGCGATGATCGCGATGAGACCGAGGACGAGCGCCGCACCGAAGCCGATCCACGAGAAGATCTCGGTGATCGCTCCGATCACGTGGCTCGCGTCCATAGGGCTCCGTCGGTATGGCAGAAGGCGCGCTCCGGATGGAGCGCGCCTTCTGTATCGGAGCCACCTGTCGGAATCGAACCGACGACCTATTCATTACGAGTGAATCGCTCTGCCGACTGAGCTAAGGTGGCGATCTCGCGCCGCCCGAGCGGCACGAGAATCAAGCATACCGGGTCGGAGCCCGTGCTGCGAACCGACGGCGTCGGCCGGGCGTTTCGCGTCAGAGCAGTCGGGTCAGGAGCAGACGAGCCCGTCCTCGGGCACGGTGCCGTCGACGAGGAACGCCTCCACGGCGTCGTTGATGCAGTCGCTCGCGCCGTTGTACGCCGTGTGCCCCTCCCCCTCGTACGTGAGCAGCACCCCCGACTCGAGCTGGGCTGCGAGCGCCTCGGCCCACTCGTACGGGGTCGCCGGATCGCCCGTCGTTCCGACGACGAGGATGGGCGCGGCTCCGGAGGCGGAGATCTCGCCGCGCTCGCCCGTCGGCGGGTAGGGCCAGTACTCGCAGGCGGATGCGCCGGACCAGTACGGCGCGATCGTCGGCGCCTCCTCCGCGATCCGCCGCTCGGTCTCCTCGACCGCCTCTTCGGGGTCTTCCGGGTAGTCCATGCAGTTGTAGGCGTTGAAGGCCTCGGTCGAGTTGTCCTGGTACTCGCCGTTCTCGCGGCCGTTGTAGAAGTCCGCGAGGAAGAAGGCGGTCGACGGGTCGCCCTCGAGGGCCCCCGCGAGAGCCTCCGTGAGGTACATCCAGTTCGCCTCGTTGTAGAGCGCCGCGATGATGGCCGTCATGAGCGCATCGGCGCCGAGCTCGCGCCCGTCGTCGTAGGGCAGAGGGCGCGCGTCGACGCTCGCGAGCAGTGCGGAGAGGTCGTTCATCGCGTCGTCGACCGACCCTGCGAAGGGGCAGGCCGCGCCCGTGTCACCCGCCACGCACGCCTCCATGTAGGTGCGCAGGGCGTTCTCGAAGCCGACCGCCTGGGTCACCCCGACGTCCTCCCCCGAGGTGGAGGGATCGATCGCCCCGTCGAGCACGAGGCGGCCGACGCGATCCGGGAAGTTCTCGGCGTAGGTCGCTCCGAGGAACGTGCCGTACGAGAACCCGAGGTAGTCGAGCTCGGTCTCGCCGAGGACGGCGCGCAGCAGATCGAGGTCGCGCGACGACTGCTCCGTCGTGATGAACTCGAGCAGCCCGTCGCTGTTCTCGGCGCACGCGTTCGCGAACGCCTCGGCGCGCTCCTCGAGCTCCGCCTCCCACTCGGCGGAGCCGCGCTCACCCTGCGGGATGTCGTAGAGGTAGGCGTCCATCTCATCCGCGTCGAAGCAGCGGACGGCGGTCGACGCGCCCACGCCGCGCGGATCCCATCCGATGACGTCGTAGCTCTCCTGCAGCGCGTCGCCGATCGACCACGCGATGTTCTCGCGGATGAAGGAGACACCGCTGCCGCCCGGACCGCCCGGGTTGGTCAGCAGCGATCCCTGTGCCCGCCCGGAGAGCGCGGTCTGGCGGATCACGGCGAGCTCGATCTCGCCCGCGTCGGGGTGCTCCCAGTCGAGCGGCGCGGTGACCGTCGAGCACTGGAAGTCGCCGCCGCACGGCGTCCACTCGAGCCGCTGGTCGTAGAACGGCAGCAGCTCGTCGGGAACGCCATCGAGCACGGGCTCGGCCCCGACGACGGTTCCCGACTGCCCCTCCCCGTCGACCGGGATCTGCGCGGTGAGGCAGCCCGACAGCGCAAGGGCGGCCGCCGAGAGACCCGCGACGACGGCCGTCAGACGGCCGAACCGCCTCCGGAGGGGATGACGGGCGATGGTCATGTCTTCCTTCCGCTGACGATGGTGACAAGCAGGCTCTCGAGCGCGAGCGTGGGCTGCACGTTCTTCTCGAGCGCGTCGCGCGTCTCGGCGATGTGGTCGAGCACGACCAGCGTGCGCTCGGGCTTCCACGCGCCCGCCAGCGCTCGGAGGTCGTCGAGGAGCTCGAGGTTGATGAGGCCCTCCTCCCGCCCGAGCTGCAGGAGCACGACGTCGCGGTACAGGGACTGCAGATCGGTGAGGACGCGATCGATCCCGTCTCGCAGGCTGCGCGTGGCGCGCTTGCGCTGCTCATCCTCGAGCGCCGTGATCTGCGCGCGCACCGCCGGCGGGATCCGGGCGCCCTCCACGACGCCCACCGTCCGCAGGAGGGCGGCGCGCTCTGCCTCGTCGCGCTCGGCGGTGAGGGCCTTGGCATCGTCCGTGGCGGCCTGCACGATCTCGCCGGCGACCTCGACGACGTCGCCGATGCCCCGCACCCGCATGACGGCGCGCAGCGTGTCGTCGCGGCGCCGGCGCGACGCGGCGTCGGTCGCGAGCCGCTGCGCCATGCCGATGTGACGCTGCGCGTGACGAGCCGCCTGCTCGGCGGTCGCCTCGTCGACGCCCGTTCGGGCCTGGATGAGCGCGGCGACGTCGGCGACCTCCGGCTCGCGCAGGCGCAGGAGCCGCACACGCGAGCGGATGGTCGGCAGCAGATCCGCATCGCTCGGCGCGCAGAGCACCCACACGGTCTCGGGCGGCGGCTCCTCGAGAGCCTTCAGGAGCACGTTCGAGGTGCGCTCGGTCATCCGATCGGCGTCCTCGACGACGATCACGCGGTACCGCCCGGTCGAGGGCGAGAAGTACGACCGCTCCACGAGGGCGCGCGCCTGGGCGATCGTGATGATGACGCCCTCGGTGCGCAGCGCGGTGAGGTCGGGGTGCGTTCCCGCGAGCACCTGCTTCATCGTCGCGGTGTCGTCAGGCGCCGACGCGATGAGCGCGGCGGCGAACGCCCGCGCGAGGGTCGATCGCCCGGAGCCGGGCGGACCGGTGATGAGCCACGCGTGCGCGAGCGAGCCCGCGCCGGACGCGGCGGCCTGGAGGATCTCGACGGCCTCGTCCTGCCCCCACACATCCCCCCACGGAAGAGCGGGCGCCGCGACGGAGGTCATACCGTCAGCCTAACCAGCCCCGCCGACAATGCCCTCCGCGCTCCGTGCGGGGTCAGAGCAGGGGCGCGATGCGCGCGCGGATGGCCTCGGCGAGCGTCTCCGGCGAGAGGGCCGCGTCGACGACCAGGAACCGGTCGGGCTCGGCGGCCGCGAGCGCGAGGAAGGCCTCGCGCACGCGACGGTGGAAGTCCTCCTTCTCGGCCTCGAGCCGGTCGAACGGCTTGTCGTCGGCGTCGAGCCGTGCGCGCGCCGCGGCAGGGTCGAGATCGAGCAGCACGGTCACGTCGGGCAGCGCCCCCTCCGCGGCCCACAGCGACAGATCGCGCACCTCGTCCGCGTCGAGCACGCGACCGGCACCCTGATAGGCGACCGACGAGTCGAGGTAGCGGTCCTGGATGACGACCTCGCCGCGCTCGAGGGCGGGGCGGACGACCGCGCGCACATGGTGGGCGCGGTCGGCCGCGTAGAGGAGAGCCTCCGCGCGCGGCGCGATGTCGCCGCGGTGGTGCAGGACGATGTCGCGGATGAGCTGGCCCACGTCGCTGCCGCCCGGCTCGCGGGTGCGCACGACCGTGCGGCCCTCGGCGGCGAGCCAGTCTTCGAGCAGACGCGCCTGCGTCGTCTTGCCGACGCCGTCGCCGCCCTCGAACGTGATCCAGACCCCGCGCGCCACCGTCACTTCTTCTTCGCGGCCGGCTTGCGCGTCGTGGTCGTCTTGCGCGTCGTCGTGCGCTTCTTGACGGGCCCCTTGGCGCGCTTGTCGGCGAGCAGCTGCTTGGCGCGCTCGAAGTCGATCTCGTCGACCGTCTCGCCGCGCGGGATCGTCGCGTTCGTCTCGCCGTCGGTCACGTACGGCCCGAAGCGGCCGTCGCGCACGCGGATCGGCTTGCCGCTCACGGGGTCGTTGTCGAACTCCTTGAGCGCGCTCGACGCCCGGCGCGCGCCGTACTTCGGCTGCTTGTAGAGCTCGAGCGCCTGCTCGAGCGTGATGTCGAAGATCTGGCTCTCGCTCTCGAGCGAGCGCGAGTCGGAGCCCTTCTTCAGGTAGGGGCCGAAGCGGCCGTTCTGCGCGGTGATCTGCTCGCCGCTCTCCGGGTCCTCGCCGACGACGCGCGGGAGCGACAGCAGGCGCAGCGCGGTGTCGAGGTCGACCGTCTCGGGCGTCATGCTCTTGAAGAGCGACGCCGTGCGCGGCTTCGGCGCAGCGGCCTTCTTGGCGCCGCGCTTCTTCGGCTCCTCGGCCACCTCGCCCGTCGCCTCGTCGACCTCATCGGCCGACGGCGGCTCCTGCTCCTGCACATACGGACCGTACCGGCCGTCCTTCACGACGACGATCTTGCCGTTCTCCGGGTTCTCGCCGAGCACCCGGTCGCTCACGACCGGAGCATCGATGAGCTCCTGCGCCTTCTCGGGCGTCAGCTCGTCGGGCGCGAGATCCTCCGGCACGTTCACGATGCGCGGCTTCTCGTCGGGCTTCGCGGGGTCGACGACCTCGAGGTACGGGCCGTACTTGCCGACCCGCAGCGTCGCCGTCTCGGTGATCGGCATGGAGTTGATGGCACGCGCGTCGATCTCGCCGAGGTTGTCGACGATGTTGCGGAGGCCGGGATGCCCCTCGCCGCCGAAGTAGAACGACTTCAGCCAGTCGACGCGGCGCTGCTCGCCGCGCGCGATGGCGTCGAGGTCGTCCTCGAGCTCGGCCGTGAAGTCGTAGTCGACGAGCTCGGAGAAGTGGTCTTCGAGCAGGCGGATCACGCTGAACGCGATCCAGGTCGGGACGAGCGCCTGACCGCGCTTGACGACGTACCCGCGGTCGAGGATGACGCCGATGATGCTCGCGAACGTCGAGGGCCGCCCGATGCCGCGCTCCTCGAGCGCCTTGACGAGGCTCGCCTCGGTGTAGCGCGGCTTCGGGGTCGTCTCGTGCCCCTTCGCGGTCGCGTCGGAGAGCGCGAGCTCGTCGCCCTCCGCGACGCGCGGGAGCGACTGCTCCTTCGCCTCGTCGGCGTCGCCGCGCTTCTCGTCGCGCCCTTCCTCGTACGCCTCGAGGAAGCCCTTGAACGTGTAGACGGTGCCCGACGCCGTGAACTCGACCTTCCGGCCATCCGCCTCGGTCTCGAGCGTGACCGTCGTCGTCTCGAACTTCGCGTCGGACATCTGGCTCGCGATGGTGCGCTTCCAGATGAGGTCGTACATCCGCTGCTCGTCGCGCCCGAGCTGCCCCGCGACCTCCTTGGGTGTGCGGAAGCGGTCGCCCGACGGGCGGATCGCCTCGTGCGCCTCCTGCGCGTTCTTGCTCTTCGACGCGTACGACCGCGGCTTGAGCGGCACGGCGCTCTCGCCGTACAGCGCGACCGCCTGCTCGCGCGCGGCGCTGATCGCCTGCGCGCTGAGGTTGGTCGAGTCGGTGCGCATATAGGTGATGTATCCGCGCTCGTACAGGCTCTGCGCGACCGACATCGTGACCTTCGCGGTCATGCCGAGCTTGCGGCCGGCCTCCTGCTGGAGTGTCGACGTCGTGAACGGCGCGGAGGGGCGCCGCGTGCCGGGCTTCGCCTCGACCTTCGTGACGCGCGCCGTTCCCGTCTCGTCGATCGCGGTCGAGAGCTGCCGTGCGCCCGCCTCGTCGAGCACGACGACCGCGCGCTTGAGCTGGCCCTTGTCGTCGAAGTCGCGGCCGACCGCGAGGGGCGCGCCGTCGACGCGCACGAGACGCACCGAGAAGCTCTCGGCGGCGCGCGCCGCGGTGGCCTCGATGCCCCAGTACGAGGCCGACACGAACGCCATCCGCTCGCGCTCGCGGTCCACGACCATCCGCGTGGCCGCGGACTGCACGCGTCCTGCGCTGAGTGCGGCGCCGGAGCTGCCGCTGCCGATCTTGCGCCACAGGACCGGGGAGACGTCCCAGCCGTAGAGGCGGTCGAGGATGCGCCTGGTCTCCTGGGCGTCGACGAGGGCGAGATCGAGCTCGCGCGTCTTCTCGACGGCGGCCTGGATGGCGTCCTTGGTGATCTCGTGGAACACCATGCGCTTGACCGGGATCTTCGGCTTGAGCGTCTCGAGGAGGTGCCACGCGATGGCCTCGCCCTCGCGGTCCTCATCGGTGGCGAGCAGGAGCTCGGAGGCGTCCTTGAGCGCGCGCTTGAGCTCGGAGACGGTCTTCGTCTTCCGATCGCTGACGACGTAGTACGGCTCGAAGCCGTGCTCGATGTCGATCGAGTACTTGCCGTAGGCCTCGCGGTCCTTCTCGGGGATGTCGCGCTTGTCGGCGAGGTCGCGGATGTGGCCGACCGAGCTGAGCACCTCGTAGCCGTCGCCGAGATAGCTCTGGATCGAGCGCATCTTCGTCGGGGACTCGACGATGACGAGCGTCTTGCCGGCAGCGGTCTTGCCTGATGCCGTCTTGCCTGATGCCAAGGGGCGTCCTTTCCTCGAAGCACACCATACACATCGCGCGCCGACCGGACGCTCACAGGAGAGCGCCTCGGCTCATGAGGGAGGCGGGCCCGCCCGGGCAGCGGCCGCCACCGGGAATCCGCCGTATCGGGACTGGACGGAGACGGTTGCGATGAGACCCTCCACGGTACAGGACGCCAGGGATGCCCTGCCCGCACCCGCCACCTGGCCCGCGAGCCCGCAGGGGTCGCCGGCGACCGCGCCGCTCGCCGCATCGGCCGCGGCGAGCGCCGCCGCGTCGGCCACGCTCGCGATGCGCTGGCTCTCGGCCGCCGCCCCTCCCGCGGCGGCGAGCCCGACGACGAGGGCGCATGCTGCCGCGACCACGCCCGCCCCGACCGCGGTGCCCGACATCACCATCCTCCGGCGAGCGCGCAACTCGACGCGGACAGCGGGACGGCGAGCGCTCCGATGCGGGCCTCGGCCTCGGCCGTCGCGCACACGAGGTCGCCGTGGTGCGCGATCGAGAGCGCGCCGCCGACCGCCGCGACGATGCCGGCGGCGCGCCCCTCCTCCTCTCCCCTCGCGATGAGCCGCGCCGCGTCGGCCGCGGCGTCCTGGAGCTGCACCTGGCGCGAGGCCGCACCGAGCCCGGCGATGCCGAGCGCCGCGACGAGCACGACGGCGGGCAGCGCGACGGCGAGCTCGGCCGTGACCGAGCCGCGCTCGCTCGCGCGGCACGGCCATCCGCGTCGCCGCCGCACCGCCCGTCGCATCACGGAACCGTGAGCGCGCGGCGCACGAGATCGGTGAGGATCTGCTGCACCTCGCCCGACCGCATGATCATCACGAGCAGACCGGCGAACGCGACGGCCGCCATGGTGACGATCGCGTACTCCGCCGTCGACGCTCCGGTCTCGTCGTCGAGCAGCTCGACGAGTCGGAGGGTGGGCTTCTCTGACATGTGCTCCTTCTTTCTCTGGATGGATTCCCGGGGTCGATGGCTCAGCCGCCGAGTGCGGGCAGAGGGGTCGCGCGGATGACGCTGAGCATCATCGGCGCGACACCGAGGCACAGGAACGCCGGCAGCGTGCAGACGCCGAGCGGCAGCAGCAGACGCGAACCGAGGCGCGCCGCGCGCATCCGGCCCTGCGTGCGCGCGTCGTGCCGGTCGTGCGCGGCGGCGGCGCGGAGCAGCTCGACCGCTGGCACCCCTGCCGAGCGCGACAGAGCGAGCACGGGCTCGATGCGATCGACAGCACGGGGGCCGCCCGCGGCCTCGTCGACGAGCCGCGTCGCGCGGTCGATCGACACGCCGCCCGCGAGACCGATGGCCATCAGCTCGGCGGTCATGCCCGGTGTCCCGGCCGGAGGCTGAGCCGCGCGGACGAGCCGACCGGTCCAGATGCGAGCCAGGAGGAGGAGGCCGAGCCCGCTCCCCAAGCAGACGAGGCCGATCGCGTCGCCCACGAGAACGGAGAGCGTGTCGAACCCGAGAGCCCCGCCGATGAGCAGGCCGAACAGCGGCAGCCAGGCCATGAGACGCGCGGTGCCGGCGGGCTCCGCGAGCGCGACCCGCACATCGTCGCCGCTCTCCTGCGCATCGCGAAGTGCGGCTGCCATCGCGCGGAGGCTCTCGGCGAGCGGCGCGCCCACCGCGATCGACACATGCCACGCGGCTGCGACGTCGCGCCAGGCGGCGGCGAGGCGGATCGCCGCCGGATCGCGCGGGCGCTCGACGGCCGCCGCCTCCGCCTCGATCGCCTCGACGAGGGGCATGCCGGCGGCCGAGCGCGCGACGATCCGCTCGGCGGCCGCGTCGCCCGACTCACTGAGGTGGCGCCATGCCGTCGTCGGCGATGCACCCGCCTGCAGCAGTACGGCCAGACGCAGGACGGTCTCCGCGACCGGACCGGTCGGCTCGTCGCGGCGCCTTCTCCTCAGCGCCACGGCTCGACCTCCTCGATCGCCAGCCGACCCCGCCCATCCGCGAATCGCCCGACGCGGGCCAGCCGACGCTGCCCGGCGCGGTCGCGCTCGAGGTGCAGCACGAAGCCGATCGCGCTCGTGACCTGGCGCGCGACGGCGTGGTCGTCCATGCCCGCAAGCGCGCCGAGGGCCTCGAGACGCGCCGGCACGTCGTCGAGACCCGATGCATGCAGGGTGCCCGCACCGCCGTCGTGACCCGTGTTGAGCGCCGTGAGGAGCTCGCGGACCTCCTCGCCGCGGCACTCCCCCACGACGATCCGGTCGGGGCGCATCCGCAGCGACTCCCTCACGAGCCGGGCGAGGCCGATCGCGCCGGCGCCCTCGAGATTCGGCTGCCGCGCCTCGAGCGACACGTGGTGCGGATGCGCGATGCGCAGCTCGGCGACGTCCTCGATCGTCACGATCCGCTCGTTGGGCGGGGTGTGCGAGAGCATGGCCGCGAGCAGCGTCGTCTTGCCGGTGCCCGCGGCTCCCGTCACGAGCACGTTCTCGCGCCGACGGACGATCTCGACCAGCCAGGCGCGGACGTCGTCGGCGAAGGCGCCGCCGCGGCACAGGTCGCCGAGATCGGCGCGGGTCAGCCGGGGGACGCGGATCGACAGCGACGTTCCGCTCGAGCTCACCGGCGGCAGGACCGCGTGGATGCGCATGCCGCCCGGCAGGCGCACGTCGACGCACGGCGTCGCGTCGTCGATGTGGCGCCCGCCCCGTGCGATGAGCTCGGTCGCCAGGTCGCGCACCTCGCGCTCCGACGCCCGCCAGCTCGGATCGTGCCGCGGCCCCTCCCCGCGGTCGACGAAGAGCCCCGCGGTCCCGTTGACGAAGAGGTCGGTCACGGCGTCGTCGGCGAGGTACGGCGCGAGCGGCCCCAGGTCCGCCCGCGCCGCCAGGTCGTCCCGCCGCGCGGCCTGCGCGTCGTCATCTCCGGGCGCGCGGCGGGGGTTTCCACGCGGCTGGACGATGAAGGGGACGGCCATGCCTCGACGCTAGGGAGCCCGCGCCCTAGAGAACGGGCGCTCGCGCCATCCGTGGAGAACCATGACGAGACACGCCGCCTGGGCACACGGCGTCGGGCGGCCTGAGGCGCACCCCCGACTTTCGGAGGTACCCGACCCGTCCGGCGGCGGCGTAGGTTCGGATGGTCGGCTTCGTCAGCCGGCGCCGCGGCGTCGCGGCTTCAGGACCTGCACGCGAAGGAGCGATCGAATGTCCAGCCAGATCGACCACCTGCTCACCGAGACGCGCCGATTCGCGCCGTCGCCCGAGTTCGCCGCGAACGCCGTCGCGAAGGCCGACCTGTACGAGCGCGCCGCCGCGGATCGCGAGGGGTTCTGGGCCGAGCAGTCCCGCGAGCTGCTGCACTGGGAGAAGCCGTTCACCCAGGTGCTCGACTGGTCGACGCCGCCGTTCGCGAAGTGGTTCGCCGACGGCGAGCTGAACGTCGCGTACAACTGCCTCGACCGCCACGTCGAGGCGGGCAACGGCGACCGCGTGGCCCTGCTGTGGGAGGGCGAGCCGGGCGACTCCCGCACGGTCACCTACGCCGAGCTCACCGACGAGGTCAAGCGCCTCGCGAACGTGCTCACCGACCTCGGTGTCGGAGCGGGCGACCGCGTCGCGATCTACCTGCCGATGATCCCCGAGGCCATCGCCTCGATGCTCGCGGTCGCGCGGATCGGCGCCATCCACTCGGTCGTCTTCGGCGGGTTCAGCGCCGACAGCCTGCGCTCGCGCATCGACGACGCCGGCGCGAAGCTCGTCATCACAGCCGACGGCGGCTACCGCAAGGGCAAGGTGTCGCCGCTCAAGCCGGCCGTCGATCAGGCGCTCTCCGACCGCGGCGACGGCGCGCAGCTCACCGTCGAGCACGTTCTCGTCGTCAAGCGTGGTGAGAACGAGGTCGAGTGGACCGAGGGCCGCGACCTGTGGTGGCACGACGTCGTCCCGCAGGCGCCGGCCGAGCACACCGCGCAGGCCTTCCCGTCGGAGAACCCGCTGTACATCCTGTACACGTCGGGCACGACGGGGAAGCCGAAGGGCATCCTGCACACGTCGGGCGGCTACCTCACGCAGGCCGCGTTCACGCACCGGAACGTGTTCGACCTCCACCCCGAGTCCGACGTGTACTGGTGCACGGCCGACATCGGATGGGTCACCGGGCACACGTACGTCGCGTACGGACCGCTCGCGAACGGCGCGACGCAGGTCCTGTACGAGGGCACGCCCGAGTTCCCCGCGCCCGGCCGGTGGTGGGACATCGTCGAGAAGTACGGCGTGACCATCCTCTACACCGCCCCCACGGCCATCCGCGGATTCATGAAGCAGGGCAGGGTCATCCCGCAGCAGCGCGACCTGTCGAGCCTGCGCGTCCTCGGCTCGGTCGGCGAGCCGATCAACCCCGAGGCGTGGGTCTGGTACCGCGACGTCATCGGCGGCGGGAAGACCCCGATCGTCGACACGTGGTGGCAGACCGAGACGGGCGCGATCATGGTGTCCGCCCTCCCGGGCGTGACGGAGGCGAAGCCCGGCTCGGCTCAGGTGCCGCTCCCCGGCATCTCGATCGACGTCGTCGACGAGAAGGCCCAGCACGTCGGCAACGGCAACGGAGGCCTGCTCGTCATCACGGAGCCGTGGCCGAGCATGCTCCGCGGCATCTGGGGCGACCCCGAGCGCTACAAGGAGACCTACTGGGACAAGTTCGCCGAGCAGGGCTACTACTTCGCGGGGGATGGCGCGCGCCTCGACGAGGACGGCGACATCTGGCTGCTCGGCCGTGTCGACGACGTCATGAACGTCTCGGGGCACCGGCTCTCCACCGCGGAGATCGAGTCGGCCCTCGTCGCCCACGAGGCGACCGCAGAGGCCGCGGTCGTGGGCGCCTCGGACGAGACGACGGGTCAGGCGGTCGTCGCGTTCGTGATCCTGAAGGAGAGCTACCTCAAGGAGCACGGGCCGGATGGTCTCGCGCAGCAGCTGCGCGCATGGGTCGGCGAGCAGATCGGCCCGATCGCGCGTCCGCGCGACGTCTACATCGTCGGCGAGCTGCCGAAGACCCGTTCGGGCAAGATCATGCGCCGCCTGCTGCGCGATGTGGCCGAGGGACGCGAGGTCGGCGACACGACGACACTGGCCGACACCGCCGTGATGAGCGTGATCTCCGCCCAGGTGCGGTAGCGCGCAGCAAGCTCCGGGCGTTCTACGCCCGGACGTTGAGCGAGCGCAGCGAGCCGAAACGCCGCGAGCCGGTCTCGGGAACAGTTCCCGAGACCGGCTCTGCATTTGAATCCTCGAATTCATCGAGCCGGACCCTAAGCCAGTGAGGCGCAGAAAATCCGCCTCCCTGTCCCCCGAAAGGAGGACAGACGCGCGCGAGCATCACGGATAGTGTCGCTAATGTCAGCGCCAGCCCTTCCCGGATCGCTTTTCCTCCGTTCCCGCGGAATACCGCGCCGAGACGCCACCATGGTAGCTCGGGCCGCCGCGCTCGATGCGATGGATCCATCTCGCTGTACTCTGGGCGCGGCGCTCGCGTATACGACTGGAGGAGTTTTCATCGTCACGGATGTCCTTGTGGATGGCAACGTCTCGATATTCACGCAGGGTAAGGAGGCGCTGCCTGTCGCCGATGCCTGGGCGAGCTTCGTCTTCAATCTTGCTTTCGACGACCCTTCCGAAGTCCCCTGCGCACCGTGACCTCCCGTTTCGCGCAACGCTGGACTCTCAACTCGCTACTCATCGTGCCGATGTGGGCAACTGGAGAGATTTCCGCTCTCAGCGCCCTTTATGTCGTTGCGGATGCGGGAATGTACCGATCGTCGCACTCGGCCGGATCCGCGCATCCCATCTGGCTGCCGTGGCAGGCTGCGGGCCTCCTTTTGGCGGCCTTGGCTGGAGCCCTTCTTATTTGGGTCCGCCTATCCGTGGGTACTGTCACCTCCGCAACAGGTCGGCAACCGTCCGCAATAGCCCGAGGATTGCTCTGCGCTTGCGGCATTGCAACTTCCGCACTCGGATCGTTAATCGTTCTGGTAGCGCTGCTCTTCTCAGCTCGTGCTACCTGGGGCGACACTGTGGGGAGTGACCCCGTCGAAGCTATGGAGGTCGCCGAGGGCACATTTGGAGCCTGGGGTTGGTGGCTTTTGCTCCTGATGCTGACGCTGATATCGACGTCGATCCTGGTTTCGTTGCGTCGTGGCGTTGCGACAAGTCGACCTACCGCTGCGGCCATTTTGTGCTATAGCGCGCCACCCTTGATCTTTACCGCCCTGGCCGCTGTCGCAACACTCTCATTGGATTGAGTATTGGCGAAGGGCCTGCCTGGCTTCCGAAGTCTGACCTGGTTCGTGCTCGTACTCAGGCGAAGAGGAACGCCACCTCGACCTCGACGGGAGCGTCGAGCGGCAGCACCGAGACGCCCACCGCGGAGCGCGAGTGCCGTCCGGCCTCGCCGAAGATCTCGCCCAGCACCTCGCTCGCGCCGTTGATGACGCCGGGCTGGCCGGTGAAGGCCGGCGCCGATGCGACGAACCCGGTCACCTTGAGCACGCCCGTGATGCGGTCGAGTCCGCCGACCGCGTCCGCCGCGGCGGCAAGCGCGTTCAGTGCGCAGATGCGGGCGAGCGCCTTCGCGTCGTCGGCGGCGACGAGGCCCTCGCCGTCGCCGACCTTGCCCGTGTGCGGGAGCGAGCCCGACACCATCGGCAGTTGACCCGACGTCTGAACGACGTCGCCGTGCACCTTCGCGGGGATGTACGCGGCCACGGGTGCGACGACGCCTGGGAGCTCGATGCCGAGCTCTGCGAGCCGCGCGCTGACCGTCACTGGGCGCCGCCCTCGAACTGCTTCGCCGCCTCGGCCGCGGCGCCGAGGCCCGCGTTCGACGGGCCCGCCTCGGTCAGCGGCCGCTTCAGGTAGGCGACGAGGCCGCCCTCGGGGCCCTGCACGACCTGCACGAGCTCCCAGCCCTGCTTGCCCCAGTTGTTGAGGATGGCCGCCGTGTTGTGGATGAGCAGCGGCGTCGTGAGGTACTCCCACGTGGTCATGGAACTCCTGTCGTTCGGGCGTGTGCGGCGCTGAGAATGCGGTCCGAGGACCATGGCCGAAGGCGGGGATGTTCAGGGAACTCCCCTACGATCAAGCCTATGCCCGGAGCGAAAAGGACTGCGAGCGGTGTTCTCGGCGGTGTGCTCGGCCTTGTCGGCCTGAGCGCGATCGCCGGAGTGCTCGTCACCGCCACCGTCACCCCCGCGATCGCCGTCGCCGGCTCTGCCGCGTCGAGCGCGATCACGATGTTCGACAAGCTGCCCGCGTATCTCGAGGTGGATACGCCGATGCTGCCGACCACGATCTACGCGAAGGGAAATGACGGCAAGGACTTCGTCCTCACGTCGTTCTACGACCAGAACCGCATCCCGGTCGCATACGACGAGGTCTCGCAGACGATGTACGACGCGCTCCTCTCCAGTGAGGACCCGCGCTACTACGAGCACGGCGGCATCGACCTCATCGGCACGACGCGGGCCCTGCTCAACAACTTCCAGGGCGGCGACACTCAGGGCGGCTCCTCGATCAGCCAGCAGTACGTCAAGAACGTGCTCATCCAGAAGTGCGAACAGGAGGCGCCTTTCAACTCTCAGGAGCAGCTCGACTGCTACAACGACGCGATCACCGCGACGGGCGTCGAGGGCTACGAGCGCAAGCTCCAGGAGATGCGCTACGCGATCTCGATCGAGCAGGAGTACTCGAAGGACGACATCCTCATCGGGTACCTCAACATCGCCAACTTCGGCGGTCAGACGTACGGCATCGAGGCTGCTGCGCAGTACTACTTCAACACGACGGCCGCGAAGCTGACGCTGAACCAGGCCGCAACGCTCGCCGGCATGGTGCAGAACCCCAACCGCTACCGCATCGATCTGCCAGAGGGCTCCTACACGGACAAGGAAGGCGTCGCCCGCAATTCAGCGGAGGACGGCTACAAGTCGACCCGTGACCGGCGCGACTACGTGCTCTGGCGTCTTCTCCAGGATGGCAAGATCACGCAGGAGCAGTACGACACAACGCTCGAAGAGCCGATCGAACCGAACATCAACCCGCGTGAGACCGGATGCAGCGCCGCCGGAGGTTCGGCGTACTTCTGCAAGTACGTGCAGCAGACGATCCTCACCGACCCCGCCTTCGGCGAGACCGACGAGGAGCGCTGGGAGACGCTGCGACGCGGCGGCCTCAATGTCTACACGACGCTCGACTTCAACATCCAGATGCCCGCCGAAGCGGCGATGAAGACCTATGCGGCAACGCACATCGACGGAATCGAGTTCGGTTCGACCGCCGTCACTGTCGAACCGAGCACTGGTCGAATCCTCGCGATGGTGCAGAACACGAACTTCTCCGAGGACGAGACCGTCGTGACGACCCAGCCGGGCTACTCCTCTCTCGTCTACGCCGCCGACAGCAAGCACGGGTCGTCGACCGGATTCGCGGTCGGATCGACGTACAAGCTCTTCACGCTCATCGATTGGCTCGAGAAGGGCCGTTCGATCAATGAGGTCCTCAACGGCAACAACCGCGTCTTCCAGTGGAAGTGCAACGGCGTCGAGCAGTACAACTCGACGAAGATCGGCAACTTCGCCAACGGCAACGGCTATACGGGGACCGTGACGAACTTCACGCGCGACTCGCTCAACTCGGGCTTCCTCGCCATGGCAGAGCAGCTCGACGTGTGCGAGATCAACGCCGTCGGCGAGCGGTTCGGCGTCACCTGGGGCGACGGGACGCCGCTCACGACTCCGAGCACGCCGGAGCACCCGACTGCACTGTACGACGTGCTCGGTTCGAAGAACATCGCGCCGCTCGACATGGCGTCGGCCTACGCAACGATCGCGAACAACGGCGTGCGCTGCGAGCCGCACGCGATCGACCGGATCACCGACATCGACGGCGAGGAGGTGCCGGTCCCCGAGACGGGATGCGAGCCGGTCGTCGAGCCGAACATCGCGGCGACAGCCGCCGAGGCGCTCAAATCCGTCATGAACGGCGGCACCGGCGCGCGGGCGAACCCCGGTGACGGCACCCAGCTCATCGGCAAGACCGGCACGCACGAGAACATCTCGACGATGATGATCGAGTCCTCAACCGCAGCGACGACGGCGGTGTGGGTCGGAAACACGATCGGCGCGACCGACCTCCGCACGATCAGCAGCAACGGCGTGCTCGGTAACGACGTGCGCTACTACCTCGCACGGGACATCCAGGCCGCCGCCAACGCGCACTACCCCGGCGGCGCGTTCCCGACGCCGGATCCGAACCTGACGCGTCGCGTGCTCGTCGACCTCCCGGACGTCACGGGCAAGTCGATCGACGAGGCCACGAGCATCCTCCGCGGTGCCGGCTTCGGTGTCACGGTCGGCGAGACCGTCCCGGGCGACCAGCCCGAGGGCACGATCCAGCGTCAGGACCCGGGCGCGGGTCAGGCCGCTGGCGGCACCAACGTCACGATCTTCCCGAGCGATGGCAAGGCGTCGTCTGTTCCCGATGTATCGGGCATGTCGGTGCAGGCCGCATTCGCGGCGATCACCGGCGCGGGCTTCGACAACGTCGAGCGCGGCAGCTGCTCCGAGAACTCCGACGCCGGCAGCGGCAAGGTGACCGGGACCGACCCCGAAGCAGGAACGGTCGCCGATCCGAACACCGTGATCCGCGTGAACTACGAGGCCAAGAGCTGCGGCGGCGGAGGCGACGACAAGAAGAACGACAAGGACGACGACTAGTGGCGTCGCGTCCTGGTGTCGCGGCCCTCGGCGCCCTCGCGGGCGCGGGGGCCGCGGCCGCCGTCTGGGGCATCGGGATCGAGCGTCACCTCTTCACGGTGCGTCATCACACCGTGCGCGTGCTCGAGCCCGGGTCGACTCCCCTGCGGGTCCTGCACGTCTCGGACGCTCACATGGCGCCGTGGCAGCGGGGCAAGCAGGAGTGGATGGCGAAGCTCGCATCGCTGCGCCCCGATCTCGTCGTCAACACCGGCGACAATCTCGGGCACCGCGAAGGCCTGGCCGGCATCCGCCGGGCGTTCGAGCCGTTCGCCGGCGTCCCCGGTGTCTTCGTGCACGGGTCCAACGACCTGTACGAACCGTCTCCGCGCAACCCCCTGCGCTACGTCCTCGGGCCATCCGAGCGGGCCACGACCGCGCCGAAGCTCGACACGGCGGCCCTCGACGCGTTCTTCGCCGACGAGCTCGGCTGGACGAGCCTCAACAACGCGGCCGCCACTCTGGACGTGCGCGGCACGGCCGTGAAGCTGTTCGGTGTGAGCGACGCGCATCACGACCTCGATGACCTCGATGCGCTCCCTGCGCATGTCGCGGCGCTGCCATCCGCTCCGGTGTCGATCGGCGTGACCCACGCCCCGTACCGACGCGTCCTCGATGCTTTCACGGAGCTCGGCGCCGACGTCCTCATCGCGGGTCACACGCACGGCGGCCAGGTGCGCGTGCCGTTCTACGGCGCCCTCGTCTCCAACTGCGACCTTCCGCCGAAGCAGGCCCGGGGGCTCTCGAGCTGGACGCACGACGGCCGGACCGTGCCGCTCAACGTGAGCGCGGGCCTCGGGCACTCGATCTACTCCCCCGTGCGCTTCGCGTGCCCGCCGGAGGTCTCGCTGCTCACGCTCGCGCCGCGCGCCCGCTGATCAGACGGCTCGACGTTTTCGCAGCCGAGACACGGATGCAAGACCTTCCATCCTCACCGCAACGAGCGTCTGCGAGCAGCGTCCGGTGGCTGCTGTTCGCGGGGGCCGTGCTGCTCGGGCTGTCCCTGCTCACGGCAGGTCAGCCACCCGACCGAGGTGAAGAAGACGCGGTCATCCTGGTCCTGCTGATGTTCGCAGCTCCCGGCTTGCTCCTGGCGGGGCTCGCGATCGCTCGCGGCGCGCGCGGGCGCAACCCTGGTGAACTCGGCCGTGTCATTCTTCCCGTGCTGATTCCGTGCGGGCTCGCACTTGCCATCCTCGCCGTCGTCGCCGTAATCGGTCGCCTCCCGGCCGAGTTCGTCCCCTGACTTCGCTGCTCACGCTCGCGCCGCGCGCCCGCTGATCAGCCCGCGCGGCGCGCGCCTGAGTCGGTTCCGCGAGGGATCCGGCTTATCCCCCACACGAGCGCGCCCGCGGCTGTCAGCGCGATCAGCAGCCCGACGACGTGCGCCACGAAGGAGCCCGCGCCGCGCTCCGGCAGCAGGAACCCGTACGGAACCCATCCGTCGACCGCACCGCGCACGAGGACGACGGCGAGCCAGAGTACGGGGTACGGGAAGACGACCCACAGCTCGCGCCACGAGAGCCTCGGACGATCCGGCGCGACGAGCCAATCGACGAGGGCGAGAGCCGGGAAGACGATGTGGAGGGCGATGCGCACCCAGACGGGAGCGGACCCCGTACCTGGCACGAGCACGTTGTAGACGACGCCCACGATGATCAGGCACGTCGTCGCCACCGCGCGGGCCAGTGCCAGCCAGCGCGGAGCCGCGCTGCCACGAAGTCCGTATGCGCCCGTCGTGACGAAGACCCCTGCCGCGAGCAGGCTCGACAGATTCGTGAAGTACCCGAAGTAGTCGAACGGGTTGAATCCGTCACGTCCGAGCGCGAACGTGTAGCCGAGCACGACAATGACGGCGACGCCCGCCGCGATGCGGGCCAGGCTCAGCGCTCGCCCCGGACGTGGGATGGTGGCCGAGCGCTGCATGGCTCGACAGTACCCGGCGGCGTCTGGGTGAGACCGGGTGCGCGCCAGCCCCAGGCAGACCGGGGTGGCGCCGAAGCCGCGGCACTCCCGGGGACACGCCGGATTCGGCTCACCGCGTCGGATCGGGTAGAGTAGACGGGTTGCCACGGGGTGTGGCGCAGCTTGGTAGCGCGCGTCGTTCGGGACGACGAGGCCGCAGGTTCAAATCCTGTCACCCCGACCACACGAGAAGGGCCGGTTCCATCGGAACCGGCCCTTCTGCTGTCCCGGCCATCGGCCTCGGGTGGCGCGTCAGGCGTGGGTTATCGGCCAGAAAGAGTGGATGGGTCGGGTGTGTCATCCTCGTCCTGCCCACCCGGCGCGGGCCCAGAGGCCTTCGGTGGCGTCGAGGCCTTGCCCGTAGAGGGTGGGGGTGATCTGGTCGTCGTGGCGGGGTTCGGGTCGGGTT
>NZ_JBAKGU010000025.1:0-29330 GCF_049065455.1 Microbacterium sp. SA156 | reverse complement strand
CGCGCGTTGAGCAGCTCGCGGAACGCGAACAGCACGGTCTGCCGCTTCGCGACCGAGAACCGGCTCCACGTCTCGAAGCCGCGCTGCGCCGACGCGATCGCGGCGTCGATCTCGCTCTCGTCGGCGAGCGCCACCTCGGCGCTCACGGCACCGGTCGCGGGGTTGTACACGGGTGCGGTGCGCCCGCTCTGCGACGCTCGCGGTGCGCCGTCGATCCAGTGGCCGATGACCGTCGTGTCGGTGATGGTGCTCATGGGGTGTCCTTCGGATGGTCGGGGTCAGACGGACGCGGGGATGTCGCGGTGCACGAGGCGCGCGGCCGTGTCGACGGCCGCCGCGACATCGCCGTCGGGCGGGTAGAGGAGCGTGCGGCCCACGGTGAGACCGCGCACGCCGGGCAGGGCGAGCGCGCCCTCCCAGGCGGCGAACGTCTCATCGGGGTCGGCGCCGGAGTCGCCGCCCAGCAGCAGGGTCGGCATGGTCGTGGCCGCCATGACGCGCTCCATGTCGTCGACGACGGGCAGCTTCATCCACGTGTAGGCGCTGTCGGCGCCCAGCCCCGCCGCGATCGCGACGGAGAGGATGACCGCGTCGGTCGACAGGTCGTTGACGATGCGGCCGTCGCGCCACTCGCTCATGAACGGCTCGAGCATGATCGGCAGCCGCGCGGCCGCCGCCTCGTTCACGGCGCGGGCCGTGGCCTCGAGCGTCGGCGCCGTGGCGGGATCGCCGAGGTTCACGCGGATGAGGGTCTTGGCGAAGTCGATGCCCTTCGCCGCCATCGTGGCGACGTCGTACGCGCCGTAGCGGTCGTCCATCTCGAACGCCGCACCGCGCAGGCCGCCGCGGTTCATCGACCCGACGACGACCTTGTCGTCGAGCAGCCCGAGCGCGGCGAGGTCGTCGATGATGTCCGGCGTGCCGAGCACGCCGTCGACGCCCGGCCGGCCGAGCGCGATCGCGAGACGCTCGAGGAGCTCGTAGCGGTCGGCCATGGCCGTCTGGTCGGAGCCGACCGCGAGCGCGCCGCGCGCGGGGTGGTCGGCGGCCACGATGAAGAGCCGGCCGTCTCCGCGCAGCACGTCGCGGCGACGGCGGGCGGCGAACGCGGCGCCGATCTCGTCGGGCCGGTGGGCGCGGACGTCGCGGAGCCGCTCGAAGTCGGCTGCGGAGAGTGCGGTCATGTCATGCTCCCTGGAGGGTGTTCTCGACCTCGTCGGCCGTCGGCATGGCGGTCGAGCACTCGCGGCGCGACGCGACGATCGCGCCCGCGACGTTCGCGAAGCGCAGCGTGCGCTCGATGCTCCAGCCCTCGAGAAGTCCGTGGCAGAGGGCGCCGCCGAACGCGTCGCCCGCGCCGAGGCCGTTGATGACGTCGACCGCATGGACGGGGACCTCGACGACCTCGTCGCGCGTCTTCGCGAGCACCCCGCGGGGCCCCTGCTTCACGATCGCGAGCTCGACCCCGCGCTCGAGGAGGGCGTCGGCCGCCCGCTGCGGCTCGGTCTCGCCGACCGCGACCTGGCACTCCTCGCGGTTGCCGACGGCGACGGTGACCTCGCCGAGCACCTGGCCGATCTGCTCGGTCGCGAGCGCCGGGTCCTCCCAGAACATCGGGCGGTAGTCGAGGTCGAGGATGGTGTGGGTGCGGCGCTCGCGCGCGGCGAGGGCCGCGTGATGCGCCTCGCGGCTCGGCTCCTCGCTCAGCCCCGTCGTCGTGAACCAGAGGATGCGCGCGGCGCGGACGGCGTCGAGGTCGATCTGCGCCGCGTCGACGTTCATGTCGGGCGCCTTGGGCTCGCGGTAGAAGTACAGGGGGAAGTCGTCGGGCGGGAAGATCTCGCAGAAGGTGACGGGCGTGCGCAGCGTCGGGTCGGTCGCGACGTACCGGTTGTCGACGCCGAGGCGGGTGAGCTCGCCGAGGAGATAGCGGCCGAACGGGTCGTCGCCGACGCGCGAGACGAGGGCCGAGTCGTGGCCGTAGCGGGCGACGGCGACCGAGACGTTGGCGGCCGTCCCGCCGAGATACTTGCCGAACGTCTCGACCTTCTCGAGGCCCACGCCGTCCTGCAGCGGGTAGATGTCGACGCCGAGGCGGCCGATCGCGAGGACGTCGGGTGAGGTGCTCATCGTCATACTCCGTTGTCGTGACTGGGCGGCTGCGCCCGCGGGTCGATCTATGTCCTGACAATATCACAAGAGCGACGGCGTGCAACAGTCAATCCGAGGTGACAAAGGTCGGGGCGGGTAAGGTTGTCGGGACATCACATCCTGACGATCGAGGAGGAGCGCAGCGATGGCAGCCGACGAGGCCGTGTGGCCGGACGAACTCTTCGCGGACCTCGATCGCACGGGGCCCGTGCCGCTCTACTTCCAGGTGTCCAGCCGGCTCGAGCAGGCGATCCGCTCGGGGGACATCCCTCCCGGTGCGCGCCTCGAGAACGAGATCGCCATCGGGCATCGACTCGGGCTCTCGCGCCCGACCGTGCGCCGCGCGATCCAGGAGCTCGTCGACAAGGGCCTGCTCGTGCGCCGGCGCGGCATCGGCACGCAGGTCGTGCAGGGCCAGGTCACGCGGCAGGTCGAGCTCACGAGCCTCTACGAGGACCTCAAGAGCGCGCACCACGACCCGGCGACGCGCGTGCTCACGCGCGAGGTGCGCGCGGTCCCGGCCGACGTGGCCGAGCGTCTCGGCGTCGCGGCCGGCGACGACGTCCTCTACCTGCGGCGACAGCGCAGCACCGACGGCGTTCCGGTCGCCCTCCTCGAGAACTGGCTGCCGGGCGACCTCGCCGACATCTCGCTCGAGCAGCTCGAGCAGCAGGGTCTGTATCAGATCCTGCGATCGCGCGGCGTGACCATCCGGGTCGCGAAGCAGCGCATCGGCGCGCGTCGCGAGCACGGCGACGAGGCGGAGCTGCTCGACGTCGACCGGGGCGGGCCGCTCCTCACGATGGAGCGCGTGGCCTACGACGCGTCAGGGCGCGCGATCGAGTTCGGGCGGCACTGCTACCGGCCCGACATGTACAGCTTCGAGACGACGCTCGTCGCCAAGTAGCGCCGAGCGTCGTCCGGCTGCGGCTCAGACCGCCGCGGGCTCCACGGCGTCGACCGCGGCCTCCGCGCCGAGCACGACGGGCTCGCGCACCGGGAGGATCGTCGGATGCACGTCCGCCATCTTCTCGAGCACGCGGACGACCTGGCACGAGTAGCCGAACTCGTTGTCGTACCAGACGTACAGCACGACGCTCTCCTCGCCGGCGACGGTCGCGAGGCCGTCGACGATGCCCGCGCGGTTGCTGCCCACGAAGTCGGTCGAGACGACCTCGGGCGACTCGACGTAGTCGATCTGCTGGCGCAGCGGCGAGGTGAGCGACGTCTGCCGCAGGTAGGCGTTGATCTCGTCCTTCGTGGTCGGGCGCTCGAGCTGCAGGTTGAGGATCGCGAGCGACACGTCGGGCGTGGGCACGCGGATCGCGCTGCCGGAGAGCCGGCCGGCGAGCTGCGGCAGCGCCTTCGCGACGGCCTTCGCGGCGCCCGTCTCCGTGATGACCATGTTCAGGGCCGCCGAGCGCCCGCGGCGGTCGCCCTTGTGGAAGTTGTCGATGAGGTTCTGGTCGTTCGTGTACGAGTGGACCGTCTCGACGTGCCCGTGGCGGATGCCGAAGGCCTGATCGACCGCCGCGAGGACCGGCGTGATCGCGTTCGTCGTGCACGACGCCGCCGAGAGGATGCGGTCCTCAGGCGAGATGTCCTCGCTGTTGATGCCCGACACGATGTTCTTGATCGCGCCCTTGCCGGGTGCCGTGAGGAGCACGCGCGAGACGCCCGTCGCGCGGAGGTGCTGGCCGAGCCCCTCCTCGTCGCGCCAGCGGCCCGTGTTGTCGACGACGATCGCGTCGGAGATGCCGTACTGCGTGTAGTCGACGGCCGCAGGGTCGTTCGCGTAGATGACCTGGATGAGCGTGCCGTTCGCGAGGATCGTGTCGTTCTCCTCGTCGATCTCGATCGTCCCCGCGAAGGGGCCGTGGACCGAGTCGCGGCGCAGGAGGCTCGCGCGCTTCTTGAGGTCGTCCGCCGACCCCCGGCGGACGACGATCGCCCGCAGACGCAGGCCCGAGCCGTCGCCCTGGTGGGCGATGAGGATGCGCGCGAGGAGGCGCCCGATGCGCCCGAAGCCGTACAGCACGACGTCGGTGGGCTTCGATTCGCGGGCCGTGAGCACCTCGGCCAGCTCCTCGCGGAGGAAGTCGACGAGCTCGTCGGTCGCGTAGGAGCCCCCGCGCGCGTCGAAGCGCGTGACGAGACGCGCGACGTCGATCGAGGCCGGGCCGGGCCGGAGCGTCTCGAGCGCCTCGAGCACGGCGTAGGTCTTCTCGGGCCGCAGCACCTCGTCGCCGACCTTGCGCGTGTAGCGGTGGGTGCGGAGGATCTCGACGGGCGAGATGTTCAGCAGGCGGCGGCCGTGGATGGATGTGACGATGCCGAGCTCGCGGTACAGGCGGCCGATGAGCGGGATCATCCGCTCGGCCAGCTCCTCTCGGGCGATCCACTCGGCGCGACGTGCTTCGAACTGCTGGCTCACGCTGGCTCTGTCTCCTTCGGTCGGCGGGCCGCTGTGCCCGCGCTGCTCGTGGCGACTCCAGGCTATGCGCAGTGATCCGGGTCTTTGCGGCCAGTCGATGACGCAAGAACCGCAGTTCTTTCCGAATGCGCAAGCCGGAAGGCGATGAGCGCGATGGCGGCCGACATCGCCATGACGATGCCGCAGGGGACCGCCGTCGTCTCCCCGCCGAGGCCGACGAGGGGCGAGACGAGCGCGGCGAGGCCGAACTGCAGCGCGCCGAGCACGGCCGATGCGAGGCCGGCCGCACCGGGAGCCGCCGCCTGCGCGAGGGCCGTGGCGTTTCCGAGGACGAGCCCGAGCGGCGCGACCGCGACGAACACGGCCACCGCGAGGAGGGGCGCCGGCGCGCCGGCGACCGCGATCGCGAGGAAGAGCACCGCACCCGCGAGCGAGCCGGTCAGGCCCCACCCCAGGAGCCGGCGCGGCGCGACCCGGTCCGCGAGCCGCGCCGAGAGCGCGCTCGTCGCCATGAGAGCGAGTGCGTTGACGCCGAAGAGCAGTCCGTACTGCACCTCGTCGAAGCCCATCATCGTCTGGTAGAGGAACGGCGACGCCGAGATGTAGGCCATCATGACCGCGAAGGCGAACGCGAACGCGAGCGCGTGGCCGAGATAGCCCCGCGTGCGCAGAGCCCGCGCGCCCGTGGCCGCGCCGGGAGTTCTGCGGGCGCGCGCTGACGCCGGATGGGTCTCGCGCACCACCACGAGCACGGCCAGGAGCATCGCGACCGCGATCGCGAGCACGACGGCGAGCACCCCGCGCCAGCCCAGGGGCGCCGAGATGAATCCGCCCACGAGCGGAGCGATCACGGGGGCGACGCCGCCGACGATCATCATGAGGCTGAAGGCGCGTGCCGCTGCGGGTCCGGTCGCGAGGTCGGAGATGACCGCGCGGCCGAGCACCATGCCGGCCGCCCCCGCGAGCCCCTGCACCACACGCGCGGCGATGAGGATCTCGAGGGTCGGGGCGACGACCGCCGCGGCGCTCGCGACCACGAGCGCGATCGCGCCCGCGAGGAGCGGTCCGCGCCGCCCGAACCGGTCGGAGAGCGGGCCGAAGAGGAGCTGCCCTGCTGCCACGCCGACGAGGAAGCCCGTGAGGGTGAGCTGGGCGCCGGTCGCGTCGGCGCCGAGCTCGGCCGCGAGCTGCGGGAACGCGGGCAGATAGAGGTCGGTGGCGAACGGCGCCACCGCGGAGAGCAGTGCGAGCACGGCGAGCAGCCCTCCCGTGATCCCGCTCGCGCGGACGACGGCGCCGGGCGCGGCGATGGTTCCCGTGGTCATGTGATTCCTCCAGATGGTTATGCGTACATAACTATACCGCCCGATAGCCTGAACGCATGCCCGACGACGTCCCGACCCGCGCCGCCCTCGCCGACCTGGCGGACGCCGTCCTCACCCTCGCGCGCGAGCTCGACCTCCGCGTCGGCGAGGATCCTGAGATCATCCCGCTCACCGCGACCGCGCGGATGGTGCTGCGGTTCGTGCATCACCATCCGGGCGTCTCGCCCAGCGGGATCGCCGACCGGCTCGCGCTCAAGCGCCCCAATGTGAGCGAGGCCCTGCGCCAGCTCGAGCGCCTCGGCCTCGTCAGCCGCTCGCGGCCTGCCGGCGACGGCCGCGGCGTCGTCGTCGCGATCACGCCGCTCGCGGAGGCGAACCTCGAGCGGCTGCGGCGGGTCTGGGCACGCGCTCTCTCGCCGGCGGCCGACCTCGACGTGGCCATGCTCACCGACACGATGAGCGCGCTCGCCGACGAGGTCGCGCGCGATCGCCGCGAGGCCGACGACCGCTCGTGACGCGGCGTGGGCAGTTCTGCCCTCTCTCACCGCGGGCAGTGATGTCGACGTCTGTAGGCTGAGAGCGACGTTCGCCGATGACATCGGCCTTTTCCCCAGAGGAGACGACCAGATGCTTGACGACTCGAGCCAGGCCGGGCTCTCTGCTGTGATCCGCCCCGACGGATCCGCCGAGCTCACCGTCGACGAGACGCCGCAGCAGATCACGACGACGCTCGTCGAGGATGCGCGCCGCGAGATCGTGCGCCGGGCCGCCGAGATCGCCGCCATGCTCTCCGGCCCCGTGCATGTGACGGTGCACGAGCCCGACGGCGACTGGCCGCTCCTCGTGCACCCCGACGGCCGCGTCGATTCCGACGAGGGCGCCGCCGAACCTGCACCCGCGGGCGGCGAGACCGCCGATGACGACCTCCTCGCCGCCGACACGCAGATCGTGACGCGCATCCCCGTGACGTTCGAGCCCTCGCCGCAGCAGGCATCCGCGCCCGCCCCGACTCCTGCACCGGCTCCGGCTCCCGCGCGCGCGGCGGGTCAGCCCGGGCCCATGCGCACGGGGTCCGCCCCGCAGCCCGCGAGCGCCGCGCCGCAGCCCCCGAGCACTCAGGCGCAGCCCGCGAGCGCGCCGGCCGACGGCGGCGCGCAGCGCCCGTCGTTCCTGGCGCCTGAGCGCATCGAGGAGCCCGCGACCCGCGGATGGCGGGGCGCGCTCGTGCGCGCGGGCATGCGGGTTCCGCCGGGGTCGGCCGAGCGCGCCGAGCGCGAGGACCAGGCCGCGGTCTCCCAGCACTGGGCGGGGCCCCGCACGATCGCCGTCGTCAACGGCAAGGGCGGCTCGGGCAAGACGCCCACGACGATCCTCACGGCGGCCGTCTTCGCGCGCTTCGGCGGCGCCGGCGTGCTCGCGTGGGACAACAACCAGACGCGCGGCACGCTCGGATGGCGCACCGAGCAGGGGCCGCACGAGTCGACGCTGCACGAGCTGCTGCCCGAGACCGATCACCTGCTCTCGTCGAGCGCGCAGTCGGCCGATCTCGCCCGCTTCGTGCACCATCAGACCCGCGACCGCTTCGATGTGCTCCGCTCGCAGCCGATGGCCCTCGCCGAGCAGCAGCGCATCGACGCGGCAGACGTCGACCGCATCCACGCCGTCGCGGCGAAGTACTACCGCCTCATCGTCATGGACTCGGGCAACGACGAGTCCGACCCCGTGTGGCTGCAGATGATCGACCACACCGACCAGCTCGTCGTCGCGACGACGTCGCGCGCGGAGCACGCCGAGGCCGGCGCCCTGCTGCTCGAGGCGCTCGCGATGCGCGACGAGCGCTCGGCGCGCCTCGCGCGGAACGCCGTCGCGGTCGTGAGCCAGGCCGACCCGAACGCGCCGTCGAGCGAGCACCGCAAGGTGGTCGACGGATACCGGGCCCTCGCGCGCGACGTCGTGAGCATCCCCTACGACCCGGCGATGATCGGCGGCCTGCTGCACTACGGCGCCCTGAAGCCCGCGACGCAGCGCGCGTGGCTCTCGGCCGGTGCGGCGATCGCGCGCGGCTTCGACGCGACGTCCGCATAGGCCCCGTCTAGAGCCGCACGACCTCGGTCACGCGGACGATCGCGGTGCCGGCCTCGGCCGACGCCTCGAGGTCGACCTCGGCGCGGATGCGCCAGTCGTGGTCGCCCTCGGGGTCGTCGATCGTCTGCTCGACCCGCCAGAACGCCCCCGCTTCCTCGATCCGACACAGCGCGGGCGACCGGGAGGCGCCGCCCGTGCCGATCGACTCGTGGTCGGCGTAGTAGCGATCCAGGGCGTGCGGCCATCCGACGTCCGGATCGAGCGCCTCGAGCTCGTCGTCCTTCTCGAGCGCCGCGAGCTGCACGCGCCGGAACATCTCGTTCCGCACGAGCACGGTGAACGCGCGCCGGTTCACCGTGACGGATGGCGGCGCCGGCGGCACGACGGAGGTCGCGTCGTCGCCGTCCGCGCCCGAGGCGAGCGCCTCCCACTCGTCGACGAGGCTCGAGTCGACCTGGCGGACGAGCTCGCCGAGCCACTCGATGATGTCGCGCAGCTCCTCGGTCCGCGCCTCGGCGGGCACGGTCTGGCGGATGGCGCGGTACGCGTCGCTGAGATAGCGGAGCACGAGGCCCTCGCTCCGCCCGAGCTGGTACCAGTTCACGAACTCCGCGAACGACATCGCCTGCTCGAACATGTCGCGCACGACCGACTTGGGGCGCAGCTCGAAGTCGCGCACCCACGGCTGGCTCGTCGCGAACACCTCGAACGACTGCTGGAGGAGGTCGGCGAGGGGCTTGGCGTAGGTGATCTCCTCGAGCGCGCTCATGCGCTCCTCGTACTCGAGGCCCTCGCGCTTCATGGCGGCGACGGCCTCGCCGCGCGCCTTGAACTCCTGCTGGGACAGGATCGCCCGCGGGTCGTCGAGGGTCGCCTCGATGACGCTCACGACATCGAGAGCGTACGAGCCGGTGCCCACGCCGTCGGCGCCGCCCTCGGGGTCGAGCAGCTCGATCGCCGCGAGCGCGAACGGCGACAGCGGCTGGTTGAGCGCGAAGTTCGGCTGCAGCTCGACGACGAGGTGGATGCGCCCGTCGGCGTCGACCTCGACGATCCCGGCCTCGCGCAGCGTGCGGAAGATCGCGAGCGCCCGACGTGCGAGCGCGTACTTCCGGTTCCGCGGCTCGTGGTTGTCGAACACGAGTGCGCGCACATTCGCGAAGACGTCTCCACCGCGGCCGATCACGTTGATGAGCATCGCGCTCGTGATCTGCAGCTGCGGCTGGAGCGCCTCCGGCTCCGCCTCCACGAGCTTGTCGAAGGTCTGCTTGCTCCACGACACGAACCCGGTCGGGGCCTTCTTGCGCTGCACGCGCTTGCGCTTGACGGGGTCGTCTCCGGCCTTGCGGAGGGCCTGCGCGTTCTCGATCTCGTGGTCGGGGGCGAGCACGACGACGTTGCCGTAGGGGTCGTACCCCGCGCGGCCGGCGCGGCCCGCGATCTGGTGGAACTCGCGCGCCGACAGCCGCCGCATGCGCGTGCCGTCGTACTTCGACAGCGCCGTGATCATGACGGTGCGGATGGGCACGTTGATGCCGACCCCGAGGGTGTCGGTCCCGCAGATGACGCGGAGGAGCCCGCGCTGCGCGAGCGTCTCGACGAGGCGGCGGTAGCGCGGAAGCATCCCCGCGTGGTGCACGCCGATCCCCGATCGTACGAGGCGCGAGAGCGTCCTGCCGAACGCGGTCGTGAAGCGGAATCCGCCGATCGCCTCGGCGATCTCGTCGCGCTGCTCGCGGGTGGTGACCTTGACGCTCGCGAGCGCCTGGGCGCGCTCCATGGCCGCCGCCTGCGAGAAGTGCACGATGTACACGGGCGTCTCGCGCTCCTCGAGGAGCCGCTCGACGGTCTCGTGCGCCGGATGGTCGGAGTAGGAGTGATGCAGGGGCACGGGCCTCTCCGCTCCCGCGACGAGCGTCGTCTGCCGTCCGGTGCGCCGGGTGAGGTCCTCCTGGATGGCCGTCGTGTCGCCGAGCGTGGCCGACATGAGGAGGAACTGCGCGCGCGGCAGGAGCAGCAGCGGAACCTGCCAGGCCCATCCGCGATCCGCGTCGCCGTAGTAGTGGAACTCGTCCATGACGACCTGGTCGACGGGGGCATCGGCCCCCTGGCGCAGGGCCAGGTTCGCGAGGATCTCGGCGGTGCAGCAGACGATCGCGGCGTCGGGGTTGACCGACGAGTCGCCCGTGACCATCCCGACGCTCTCGGCCCCGAAGATGTCGACGAGCGCGAAGAACTTCTCGCTCACGAGCGCCTTGATGGGAGCCGTGTAGTAGGTGCGGCCGCCGCGCGCGAGCGCGATCGCGTGCGCGGCGATCGCGACGAGCGACTTGCCCGTGCCCGTGGGCGTCGCGAGGACGACGTTGCTGCCCGAGACGAGCTCGATCAGCGCCTCGTCCTGAGCGGGGTAGAGCGCGAGCCCGCGCTCGGTCGTCCACGCGGTGAACGCGTCGTAGAGCGCGTCCGCATCGCCGTCGGTCGTTCGGATGCGGTCGAGCAGGGAGGAGGCCATCCCCTCGAGTCTGCCTCATCGCCCTGCAGGGCAGCTGCGCTTGCCGGCCGCGAAGAGTGAGTGTACAGTCACTCACATGCCGCGCACCCTCCTCACCGCCGACGCCCGACGCCCCGACCTCGTCGACGCCGCCGTGCGCCGGTTCGCGCGCGGCGGCTACGCGGGCACGAGCGTCGCCTCGGTCGCGGCCGAGGCCGGGATCTCCGCCGCCTACGCGTTCAAGCTCTTCCCGCGCAAGGAGCAGCTCTTCGCCGCGGCCGTGGAGCGGTGCTTCGACCTCGTCGTGGATGCCCTCGAACAAGGCGCCGACACGGCACAGGGAGAGGACGCCGACGCGGTGCTCGACGCCATGGGCGGCGCCTACGCCGCACTCATCGCCGACCGCGACCTCCTTCTGCTCCAGGTGCACGCGCAGTCCGTGGCCGAGATCGCCGAGGTCGGCGCCGCGCTCCGCCACGGGCTCGGCCGCGTCGCCGAGCTCGCCGCCGAGCGCTCGGGCGGCACTCCCCCGCAGGTGCAGCGGTTCGTCGCCTACGGCCAGCTGTGCCACCTCGTCGTGACCGCGGGCCTCGACGATGTCGACGCCGACTGGGCTCACGCGCTGACGGCGGGAATCCGACACCCCTGACCGCGCCCTTCCTTCCAACCGCCATCCATCAGTGAGTGATTGATCACTCTACAAAGGAGAACCCATGAACACCAACCGCTCTGTCCTCGTCACGGGCGTCACCGGCGCGACGGGGTCGGCCACGGCTCGCGCCCTCGCCGCTCGCGGCATCGCCTACCGCGGCTTCACCCGCCGAGACGATGCGCCTCTCCCCGGCGACGGCACCGTCGTCCGCGGCGACTTCGACGACCGCGACGCGGTCGCGCGGGCGCTCGAGGGGGTCGGCGCGGCCTACCTCGTGACGCCTTCGACCGAGCGCGCCCAGGACCAGCAGCTCGCGTTCCTCGAGGCCGCACGTGCGGCAGGCGTCGCGCACATCGTCCTGCTGTCGCAGTTCGCGGCGGCGGAGGACTCCCCCGTGCGCTTCCTGCGATATCACGCCGTGGTCGAGGCCGCGCTGCGCGCGTCGAGGATGGCCTCGACCGCCCTGCGGCCGAACCTCTTCATGCAGGGCCTGCTCGTGTACCGCGACCTCATCCGCGCGCAGGGGATCGTGCCCGCGCCGATCGGCGACGCCCGCGTGAGCGCCGTGCACGTCGACGACATCGGAGCGGTCGCCGCGCACGCCCTCGTGTCCGAGACGGGCCTGGGCGTGCTCGACCTCACCGGGCCCGCCGCGCTCACGCACGCCGAGATGGCGAGCGCGCTCGCGCGTGCGGCCGAGCGCGACATCCGCTTCGTCGACGTCCCCGCGCCGGCGTTCGCCCGGTCGCTCGAGGGGCTCCTCCCCGCGTGGCAGGTGGAGGGCCTCCTCGAGGACTACGCGCACTACGCAGCGGGCGAGGCCGAGCGTGTCTCACCCGACGTCGAACGCGTCACGGGTCGCCCCGCGCGCCCGTTCGCGGCCTTCGCGGCGGAGGCGGCGCCGCTGCTGCGGTGACGCCGCCCCGCGGCGGTCAGCGCGACGTCTCGCGCGCGATCGCGGCGACGAACGCGTCGACGTCGTCCTCGGTGGTGTCGAAGCTGCACATCCAGCGCACCTCGCCGACCGACTCGTCCCAGTCGTAGAAGCGGACGCTCTCGCGCAGGCGATCGGCGACGCCGTCCGGGAGGATGGCGAACACGCCGTTCGCCTGCGTCTCGCGCGTGAACCGCACGCCGCGGATCGAGCCGTCCGCGAGGCCCGCCTCGACGCCCGCGCGCAGTCGCCGCGCCATGGCGTTGGCGTGGCGGGCGTTGCGCAGATACAGGTCGCCGTCGAAGAGCGCCACGAGCTGCACCGATACGAAGCGCATCTTCGACGCGAGCTGCATGTTCATCTTGCGGAGGAAGGTGAGGCCGTCCGACGCCGCGGGGTCGAGCACGACGATCGCCTCGGCGAGCATCGCGCCGTTCTTCGTGCCGCCCAGCGACAGCACGTCCACGCCCGCGTCGCGCGTGAAGGCGCGCAGCGGGAGGTCGAGCGCTGCCGCGGCGTTCGCGAGGCGCGCGCCGTCCAGGTGCACGCGCATGCCGAGGCCGTGCGCGTGGTCGGCGATCGCGCGGATCTCGTCGGGGGTGTAGACGGTGCCGAGCTCGGTCGCCTGCGTGATCGAGACGACGAGCGGCTGCGCGCGGTGCTCGTCGCCCCAGCCCCACGCCTCGCGGTCGATGAGGTCGGGGGTGAGCTTGCCGTCCTCGGTGGGCACCGTGAGGAGCTTCATGCCGCCGATGCGCTCGGGCGCCCCCTGCTCGTCGACGTTGATGTGCGCGGTCGAGGCCGCGATCACGGCGCCCCAGCGGGGCAGCATCGACTGCAGCGCCGTGACGTTCGCGCCCGTGCCGTTGAACACGGGGAACGCGGCCACGGGCCCACCCAAGTGCTCGGCGAGCACCTCGTGCAGGCGGGCGGTGTAGACGTCCTCTCCGTAGGCGATCTGGTGTCCGGCGTTCGCGTCGGCGATCGCCGCGAGCACCTCGGGGTGGATGCCGGCGTAGTTGTCGGAGGCGAATCCGCGCAGGTTCGCGTCATGAATCGGGGTCACTGATCCAGCCTATTCAGGGTCGTCAGGCGAGCTCGACGACCCGGTCGTTGACGGCGGCCGCGTCGGCCGCCCACAGGTCGGCGTACGCGTCGGCGAGGCGCTCCTCGCGCCCGGCGAGAGCCGTGACGCGGAAGATCGTCGCGGCCGCGGAGGGGGCCTCCGTCGCGAAGCCGTCGGCGAGCGCGCGCGTCCACGCCTCGCTCGCGGCCTTGACCGCCGCGTAGCTCGCGCCGCCCGCGCGGGGGCGCGCGACGGCCGTGGACGAGACGATCGCGACGCGGGCGCGCGACGACGCGACGAAGGACGGCCACAGCGCGCGCGTCACGAGACGCAGCGACGTGAACGACGACTCGAGGAACCGGTGGTCCTCCTCCGATTGGCCGGGGATCCCTCCGCCTCCGCGCCATCCGCCTACGAGGTGCAGCAGCCCGTCGATCGCGCCCGCCGACGAGGCGAGCGTGCGCACCTCGCCCTCGTCCGCGAGGTCGACCTCGATCGTCTCGAGCCCCTCCCCCGCGAGCGCCGCGAGCTTCCGGGGGTCGCGCCCCGCCACGATGACGCGCGCGCCGCCATCCGCGAGCCGCCGGGCCGCCGCGCGGCCGGCCGCGCTCGTGCCCCCGGCGAGGAGCACGGCGCGGCCGGCCAGGGCGTCGTCAGTCATCCGTCCCGCGGATGCCCGAGGTCTGCGCGATCACGTCGCGCATCTTCTTCTCGAGCGCCTCGTAGAACATCGACAGCGGGAACTCGTCGTCCAGCACGGCGTCGGTGAAGCCGCGCGGCGGGCCGGCGAGCACCTCGTCCGGAAGGCCGCGGGCCCACTTCGAGGCGGGGTGCGGCGTCAGCACCGACCGGATGAGGTCGTATGCCGCGAGCCAGTGCACGGTCTTCGGCCGGTCGATCGAGCGCCAGTACAGCTCGTCGATCGCGTCGCCCAGGGCGACGACCGCGTCGGGGACCGCGTCCCAGTCGAACGTGAGCGCGGTGTCCGTCCAGTGGAGCGCCCCGCGCTGGTGCAGCCACGCGAACAGCAGCTGGCCGCCGAGCCCGTCGTAGTTGCGCACGCGGCTGCCCGTGATCGCGAACCGGAAGATCCGGTCGAAGATCACCGCGTACTGCACGAGCCGCGCGTGCTCGAGCGTCTCGGCCTCGACCGCGGAGAGCTCCTCGGCGCCCGTGAGACGCCGCTGGATGGCGACGCACTCGCGGAAGGCCGTGAGGTCGCAGCGCAGCTCCTCGAGCGAGTAGAGGAAGTACGGCATCCGCTGCTTGATCATGAACGGGTCGAACGGCAGGTCACCGCGCATGTGGGTGCGATCGTGGATGATGTCCCACATGACGAAGGTCTGCTCGGTCAGCTGCTGGTCGTCGAGCATCCGCGCGGCCTCGGCCGGCAGCTCGAGCTTCGTGATCTCGGATGCCGCACGGACGACGCGGCGGTAGCGCGCGGCCTCGCGGTCCTGGAAGATCGCTCCCCACGTGAAGGCGGGGATCTCGCGCACGGCGACGGTCTCGGGGAAGAGCACGGCGGAGTTCGTGTCGTACCCGGGCGTGAAGTCGACCAGACGCAGGCTCACGAAGAGCCGGTTGCCGTAGTCGGTCGCCTCGAGGCGCGCGATGAAGTCGGGCCAGATGACCTCGACGACGAGCGCCTCGAGATGCCGGTCGGGCGAGCCGTTCTGCGTGTACATCGGGAACACGACGAGGTGACGCAGCCCGTCGACCCGGTGCTGCTCGGGGTGGAACGCGACGAGGGCGTCGTGGAAGTCGGGAACGCCGAACCCGTCGGCGACCCAGCGGCCGAGGTCGGCGACGACCGCCTCGAGGTACGCGGCGTCGTGCGGGAAGCGCGGCGCGAGCTCGCGCACCGCGTCCTGCACGCGCTCGACCTCGGCGCGCGCGGCGTCATGCGCCGATGCGTCGGGGATCGAGCCGTCGGATGCCTGCATCGCCTGGATCGCGATCGCGGCGTCCTTGAGACGCCGCCACGCATCCGAGGTCTCGACGCCGGGGGCTCGGCCGTCCTCGACGACCTCGGGCTCACCGATGATCGCCTTCGTGCTGTGCACCTGGCTCATGGACATGGGAACCTCCGATCTTCGAGGCTCTGGCCGCGTCGTCGCGGCGGTGGATGTCGGTCCCTCCAGGCTATGCGGCGGCGGGCTCGAATGGGCTGCGCATCCTGCGCGATCACCCGCGCGACGCGCCGGGGCCGATCATCGTTCTGCTCAGCGGCGGCCGCCGCGGCCCAGCACGAAGCCGATCGCGGTCTGGATCGCGGTGAGCCCGACGAGCAGCGCGAGGGTCGGCGCCCAGCTGCCCGTGCGCTCGGCGAGGAAGCCCGCGGCGAACGGGCCGGCGGCCGCGAGCAGGTAGCCGAGCGACTGCGCCATGCCCGACAGCTTCGCCGCCTCGCCGTGGCTGCGCGCACGCAGGCTGAGCATCGTCAGCGCCGCCACGAGCGATGCGCCCTGCGCGAGACCGAGGAGCGCGAGCCACAGGTACAGGGCGCCGGGCCACACGAGCAGGCCGAGCGTCCCGATCGCGAGCGGAGCCGTCGCCACGACCATCCCCGGGCCCTGGTCGACGCCATCGCGCAGCAGGCGCGGGATGAGCAGGCCGCCTGCGATGCCGAGGAGGAGCACGACGGAGAGGTGCAGGCCGGCCGTCGCGGCGGGCACGCCCCACGTCCCCTCGATCGTCGGGAGCCACGTGACGACGACGTAGAAGGTCGTGGATTGCAGCCCCATGTACGCCGTCGCGAGCCACGCCGTGCCCCAGCGCCAGATGCTCGGATGGTGCGGCACGGGAACGGGATCGAGCGAGCGCTCATGCGACGAGGGGCCCGCCACGCGCGGCAGCCAGGCGAGCGCGACGACGAGCGCGAGTCCGCCCCACACGACGAGCGAGAACCGCCAGTTCACGAGGTGCGCGAGCGGCACGGAGAGCGCCGAGCCGGCGCCCGCCGCGAACGTGAGGAACGCCGTGTAGAAGCCGGTCGCGAGGGAGATGCGCGTCGGGTAGTCGCGCTTGACGAGAACCGGGGTGAGCACGTTGCCGACCGCGACCGCGGCGCCCACGGCGAACGTGCCGACCCACAGCCCGACATCGCCCGCGTAGGAGCGCACGAGCGTCGCGCCCACGAGGACGATGAGCGCGACGAGCACGGCCCTGTCGTCTCCGAAGCGCGTCGCCATCCGGTGCACGAGCGGCGACACGGCGGCGAAGGCGAGCAGGGGCAGGGCCGAGAGCAGGCCGAGCGCGCCCTCGCCGAGCCCGGTCTCCGCGCCGATGCCGCCGAGGACCGGGCCGACGGCCGTGATCGCGGGGCGCAGGCAGAGCGCGACGAGGAAGACGAGAGCGGCCATCCAGCCGGTTCTGCGCATGCCCTCGTTCATCTGTGCAAATGTAGGACATCTGGCCGTCGCGCGCCAGCCGGACGCCGGCGACGCCGGTACGCTCGACGGGAGGAGGTATCGCGATGCCGCTCAACGCGCCGATCCGGCAGGCCCCGCTCGTCGTGCAGGTCACCGAGCAGTTCCGCGCGCTCATCGTGTCGGGCGCGTGGCCGGTGGGATCGCGGATCCCGGGCGAGATCCAGCTCGCGGAGGATCTGGACGTGAGCCGCGGCACGGTCCGCGAGGCGCTGCGCGCGCTGAGCGTCGCGGGACTCCTCGAGCCGCGCGTGGGTGACGGCACCTACGTGCGCGCGTCCGACGAGCTCCCCGTGCTGCTCGCGAGAGACGAGGTGTCGATCGACCACGTCTTCGAGGCGCGGGCCGGGCTCGAGGCCGCCGCCGCGCGCGCCGCCGCGGCCATCCCCGAGACCGCGGGCCCGGCGATCGAGCGCGCCCTCGTCGAGCGGATGCGCGCGCACGAGGCGGGCGACCTCGACGCCTGCGTCGCGGCCGACGCGGCCTTCCACCGGGCGGTGATCGAGGCGAGCGGCAACCCCCTGCTCGCGCGCCTCCACGAGGCGATGGCGGGGCTCGTGACCCACTCGATCGCCGAGACGAGCGCCCTCCCCGAGCCGCGCGAGGTGGGCGACGCCCATCGCGCTCTCGCCGACGCCATCGCGCGCGGAGACCGCGACGCGGCGGGCGCCCTCGCGGCGTCGCTCATCGACACCGTCCGGGCGACGGCCGCCCCGTGAGCCGCCGCTATCCGTCGACCATCGCGGCGCCCGTCGAGCACGAGCTCGTCGAGCGGAAGTCGCGCTTCATCGCCCAGGTCGCGCCGGTCTCCTCGCCGCAGGAGGCGGAGGAGGTCATCGCCGCCGCGCGCCGGCGCGCATGGGATGCCCGCCACCACTGCGTCGCGATGGTGACCGGCCTCCTCGGCGACCAGGCGCGCTCATCCGACGACGGCGAGCCGTCGGGCACGGCGGGGATCCCCATGCTCGAGGTGCTGCGACGCCGCGACCTCACCGACGTGGTCGCGGTCGTCACCCGCTACTTCGGCGGGATCAAGCTCGGGGCGGGCGGGCTCGTCCGCGCGTACTCCTCTGCCGTGTCAGAGGCGCTCGACCTCGCCGCGCCCGTGCGCCGGGAGGCGCTCACGCAGGTGACGGTCGCGGTGCCGCACGGCGACGCGGGCCGCATCGACAACCTGCTGCGCGAGTGGGCCGCGCACCACGGCGCGACGCTCGGCGAGACCTCCTACGCGACGCACGCGACCTTCGAGCTCTGGACGCCGGCCGCCGAGCTCGGCCGCCTCCGCGACGACCTCGCAGCCGCCACGGCCGGCGCCCTCGCGCCGGTCATCGGCGGAGAGCGCGTCGTCGACGTGTCCGGCCGAGGCTAGCCGCGCCAGGAGTGCTGCGGCTCGAAGCCCAGCAGGCGGCGCGCCTTCTCGATCGACAGCAGGGTCTGCGTGCCCGCGACCTCGCCGCGCACCGGCACCTCGGGGAACACCTCGGCGGCGAGCTCGGCCGAGCCCCGCGACATCACCGTGTCGGCGGCCGCGATGACGAAGTTCTCCGCGCCGACGATGCCGCTCTCGACCGCGAGGCGGCAGGCGAGCGCGCCGTCGCGCGCGTCGATGTAGCCCCACGCGTTCCACGAGCGCTCGGACGGGTCGGCGTCGAACCCCGGGAAGCGCGCGTAGTCCTCGGGATCCATCACGTTCGAGAACCGCAGGCCGAGGAAGCCCGCATCGGGGCACCAGCGGGCGAAGTGGCGGGCGAGCTCCTCGTCGACCGCCTTCCCGAGGGAGTAGGACGTCTGCGGCCGGACGGCGTACTCCTCATCGACGGGGAGGTACGGCGGAGGGGTGTCGGCGAACGACAGCCCGAGGAGGGTCTCACTCGATGCGAACACCACGCGGCGGATGCCGGCGAGCCGTGCCGCGGAGAAGAGGTTGTAGGTGATCGCCGTGTTGTTCGCGAAGGTCGCGGCGTCGGGCAGCAGGCCGGGCGCCGGGATCGCGGCGAGGTGCACGAGCGCGTCGACGCCGCGGCCCGAGCCCACGGGAAGGGCGCCGTAGTGCTCGTCGACGTGCGTGAGCACCTGGACCGCCTGCCCGTAGTCGCTGAGGTCGGCCTGGAGGAAGCGCGCCCCCTCCGGCAGCGAGGCGGGCCGCACGCGGTCGACCGCGGTCACCGCGTACCCGTGCTCGGCGAAGTGCGCGACGACCGCGCGCCCCAGCTTCCCGCTGCTCCCCGTGATGACGACCCGCTGCGCTGCTGTGTCCACGGGTCCAGCCTAGGCGTCGCGCGGCGCGCCGTGGATGCGGCGCGAGATCTCCTCCGCCACCGAGCGGGCGTCGTCGACGAGCGCCGGCAGGCGCTCGGGCGCGACCGACGCGTCCGGATACGTGATCGCGATCGCGGCCACGGGCCATCCGCGGTGATCGAGCACGGGGACCGCGACCGATGACAGCCCCGGGGTGACGTCTCCGGTCTCCTCGGCCCATCCGCGCAGGCGCCCCTCCTCGAGCACGCGGCGCAGCTCGGCGTAGGTCGTCACGGCGGGCGTCTCGGCATGCCGCTGCACGAAGGCCCGCGCATCGGGGTACAGCGCGCGCAGCTGCGCCTTGGGCAGCGCGGCGAGGATGGCCCGCCCGCTCGCGGTCAGCTGGGCCGGCAGGCGGACGTCGACGGCCGTGACGAGGTCGGGTGCGTGCTTCGCGCGGATCTCGACGATGTAGAGCACCTCGCGCCCGTGCAGGACGGCGAGATGCGCGCTGAGCCCGATCCGGTCGACCAGGCGAGCGACGTGCACGCGGCCGAGGCGCGCGAGCGGGTCGGTGCGCGCATAGGAGCTGCCGAGGTCGACGGCCGCGATGCCGAGCCCGTATCGGCTCTCGTCGGGCAGCCGCATGACGTACCCCGCCCGCTCGGCGACGTTCAGGAGGTGGTAGACCGTCGAGCGGGGCAGCTCCAGGCGCTGCGCGATCGTCGCGGCCTGGAGCGGCCCGCTCGCACGCGCGAGCAGGTCGAGGATGCGCAGCCCGTTCTCGAACGCGGGAACGCGGGACGACTCTGACATCGAGGTCGAGGCTACGCGAGCGCGCCGATCGCCGTCTCGACCGCCGCGAGCACGCGGCCCGACTGCACGTGCGCGACCGCCGCCTGGATGTCGGGCGACGTGAAGGCGTCGGTGTCGGGCGCGGCGATGTCGGTGCGGAAGAGGGCGTGCAGCGCGCGGGTGGCCGCGCCCGGCTCGCCCTCGCCGGCGGCGAGGCGGAAGTCGAGGGCGCGCGTCGCGGTGAGCAGCTCGATCGCGAGCACGCGCGCGAGGCCGTCGATCGAGCGGCGCAGCTTGCGCGCGGCCGCCCATCCCATCGCGACGTGGTCTTCCTGCATCGCCGAGGACGGGATGGAGTCGACCGAGGCGGGGACCGCGAGCCGCTTCATCTCGGAGACGATGCCTGCGGCCGTGTACTGCGCGATCATGAGGCCCGAGTCGAGCCCCGGGTCGGCGGCGAGGAACGGCGGGAGCCCGTGGTTGCGCGCGACGTCGAGGAAGCGGTCGGTCCGGCGCTCCGACATCGACGCGACGTCCGCCGCGGCGATCGCGAGGAAGTCGAGCACGTACCCGACGGGCGCCCCGTGGAAGTTGCCGTTCGACTCGACGCGCCCGTCGCGGGTCACCACCGGGTTGTCGATCGCGCTGCCGAGCTCGATGCGGGCGACCGAGGCCGCGTGCGCCGCCGTGTCGCGCGCGGCGCCGTGCACCTGCGGAGCACAGCGCAGGGAGTAGGCGTCCTGCACGCGCGTGAACTCGCCGCTCACCCGCCGGGAGACGAGTCCCGAGTCAGCCAGCACCCGCGCCATGTTCGCGGCCGCGGCGGCCTGCCCGGGGTGCGGGCGCAGCTCCTGCAGGTCCGCGGCGAACACGGAGTCGGTCCCGCGGAGCGCCTCGACGCTCGCGGCGGCCGCGACGTCGGCCACGCGCAGGAGCGCCTCGAGGTCGTGCAGCGCGAGCAGGAGCGTGCCGAGCATCCCGTCGGTGCCGTTGATGAGGGCGAGGCCCTCCTTCTCCTCCAGCACGACGGGGGCGATGCCCGCCTCCTCGAGGGCATCGCCCGCGTCGCGCAGCTCGCCGGCCGCATCGCGCACGGTGCCCTCGCCCATGATGGCGAGGGCGCAGTGCGCGAGCGGCGACAGGTCGCCCGAGCAGCCGAGCGAGCCGTACTCGTGCACGACGGGCGTGAGCCCTGCGTTGAGCACCTGCGCGTAGGTCTCCGCGACGATCGGGCGAGCACCCGTGCGGCCCGTCGCGAGGGTGTCGAGACGCAGGAGCATGAGCGCGCGGACCACCTCGCGCTCGACCTCCTCTCCGGTTCCGGCGGCGTGCGATCGCACGAGGCTGCGCTGCAGCTGCCGGCGCTTCTCGCGCGGGATCTGCACGGTGGCGAGGGCGCCGAAGCCCGTCGAGACGCCGTAGTGCGGGAGCGCGTCGTGTGCGAGGTCGTCGATGAGCGCGCGGCTCTCCGCCATGTCGCGGAGCGCCTGCTCCGAGAGATGGACGGGCGCGCCGTCTCGGGCCACGGCGACGACGTCGTCCGGGCGGAGGCCCGCGGAGCCGAGCGAGATGGAGCGGAGGGCGTGCGAGGTGGTCATCCCTCCATGGAACGTCACGTCCGCGCCGGCGGACAGGACCGAGCGCCTCCTGCCGTCTGGGATCCCAGACGGTACGCTCTGGGATCCCAGACGACGATGTGCGGGGCGGCGGTTCGCCCCGCACCGCCCGTGGGTACCGTGACGCCATGAGCGATCAGCCCTCCCCCGCCCTCTCGCACGATCCCCTCTGGCCGCGCACGGGCGGATGGCCGCGCCCCGACGGCGCGGAGGCGGACGCCGCCCTCTTCGGGCTCCCGACGCGGCGCACCTCGCTCTCGCCGACGCATGCGGACGCGACGCCATCGGCGGTGCGCGACGCGCTGCGCCGCTACTCGGCCCTCGCGCACGTGGAGGGCAGGGGCGCCGTCGACCTCGACGAGGCGCTGCGCATCGTCGACGCGGGCGACATCGCCGAGCCCGATCACGGCCGCGATGAGGACGCCGCTGTCGCGGCCGTCCGCGCGCTCGCGGAGCGCGCACGGCTCGTCATCGCACTGGGCGGCGACAACGCGGCGACGGTCCCCGCGGCGCTCGGCGCGTGGGGCGACGGCATCGCGTCGGCCGGCCTCATCACCTTCGACGCGCATCACGACCTGCGCGACGGGATCAGCAACGGCTCCCCCGTGCGGCGCCTCATCGAGGCCGGGCTCGACGGGCGGCGCGTCGTGCAGATCGGCATCGCCGACTTCGCGAACTCGCTCGCGTACGCGCGGCGGGCGCAGGAGCTCGGGATCACTGTCATCCCGCGCGATGCCCTGCACGATCGCCCGATCGCCGACGTCGTCGACGAGGCGCTCGCGATCGCGGGCGCGGGCGGCGGCGCGGTCCACGTCGACGTCGACGTCGATGTCTGCGACCGCGCGGTCGCCCCCGCCTGCCCGGCTTCCGTGCCCGGCGGCCTCTCGGCCGCCGAGCTGCGCAGGGCCGTCCGACGCGTCACGCGCGACCCCCGCGTGCGATCGCTCGACCTCACCGAGGTCGATGCGACCGCGGACACCCCCGACGGGCGCACGGTGCGTCTCGTCGCGACGCTCGTCCTGGAGGCGCTCGCGGGCGTCGCCGGACGCTAGCCCGACCGAGGAGAATGGAGACGACGATGTCTGACACCTCTGCCACGCACGCGCCCGCCGCGACCGCTTCCGCGCACACCCTCCGCCGCGGGCTCTCCGCCCGGCACGTGCGCTTCATGGCGCTCGGCTCCGCGATCGGGACCGGCCTCTTCTACGGGTCGTCCGCGGCCATCCAGTCCGCGGGACCCGCCGTGCTCCTCGCGTACATCGTCGGCGGCGCCGCCGTCTTCATGGTGATGCGCGCGCTCGGCGAGATGGCGGTCCGCCATCCCGTCGCGGGCTCCTTCGGCCAGTACGCCGCCCGCTACCTCGGCCCGCTCGCAGGCTTCGTGACGGGATGGACGTACGCGTTCGAGATGGTGATCGTGTGCCTCGCCGACGTGACGGCGTTCGGCATCTACATGGGCTTCTGGTTCCCCGACGTGCCGCGCTGGATCTGGGTGCTCTCGATCATCCTCTTCATCGGCGCGCTCAACCTGCTGAGCGTGAAGGTGTTCGGAGAGCTCGAGTTCTGGTTCTCGCTCGTCAAGGTCTCCGCGATCATCGCGATGATCGCGGGCGGCATCGCCATCATCGCGTTCGGGCTCGGCAACCAGGAGGAGAACGCCTCCGGCATCGCGAACCTCTGGAGCCACGGCGGCTTCGCCCCCGAGGGCGTCGGCGGGCTCATCGCGAGCCTCGCGGTCGTCATGTTCGCGTTCGGCGGCATCGAGATCATCGGCGTCACGGCCGGGGAGGCCCAGGATCCCAAGCGCGTGCTGCCGCAGGCGATCAACACCGTGCCGCTGCGCATCCTCCTCTTCTACGTGCTCACGCTCGGGGTCATCATGATGCTCGTGCCGTGGACGTCGATCACGGGCGAGGCGAGCCCCTTCGTCTCGATCTTCACGACCCTCGGGATCCCGTTCGCGCCGCACCTCCTCAACGCCGTCGTCATCACGGCCGCGGTGTCGGCCATCAACTCCGACATCTTCGGCGCGGGTCGCATGATGTTCGGCCTCGCGCAGCAGGGGCAGGCGCCCGCGATCTTCCGGAAGACCTCCCGCCAGGGTGTCCCGATCTTCCCTGTCCTCATCCTCATGGCGACGCTGCTCGTGGGCGTCGTCCTCAACGCGGTGATCCCCGAGCAGGCGTTCCTCCTCATCGCATCGGTCGCGACGTTCGCCACGGTGTGGGTGTGGCTCATGATCCTGCTGTCGCACGTGCGCATGAAGCACGCGATCGCGCGGGAGGGCCGGCTTCCGTCGGAGTTCCCCGTCCCACTCTGGCCGGCGGCCTCCTACGCGGCGATCGCCTTCGTGCTGTTCGTCGTCGTCGTGCTCGGCATCGTGCCCGACACGCGGCCCGCGCTCATGGTGGGCGCGGTGTGGCTGGCCGTCCTCTGGCTGGCGTACACGCTGTTCGTCCGCGAGCAGGGGCGATCGGCGCCCGACCTCGAGGACGCGACAGCGCCCATCCCGCTGCCTCCTCGAGCGCCGTGACGCGACGCGACGGCCCCGTCTGGGATTCCAGACGGGGCCGTCGCGTTCCCCGTTGTCGCGCGGGCCGTCGCGGGATTGGATCGAGGCAGACCCCGGCTCGAGAGAGAGGCCCCGACGATGACGCTCCCCGGCGCACGCCCCGTCCGCGCACAGCGCGGCACCACCCTGACGGCGAAGAGCTGGCAGACCGAAGCCCCGCTGCGCATGCTGCACAACAACCTCGACCCCGAGGTCGCCGAGCGGCCCGACGACCTCGTCGTCTACGGCGGAACCGGGCGCGCCGCGCGCAGCTGGGAGGCGTTCGACGCGATCACGGCGGCGCTCACCGATCTCGAGGATGACGAGACGCTTCTCGTGCAGTCCGGCAAGCCGGTCGGCATCTTCCGCACGAACCCGTGGGCGCCGCGCGTGCTCATCGCGAACTCGCACCTCGTCGGCGACTGGGCGACGTGGCCCGAGTTCCGCCGTCTCGAGGCCGAGGGGCTCACGATGTACGGGCAGATGACGGCCGGCTCCTGGATCTACATCGGCACGCAGGGCATCCTCCAGGGCACGTTCGAGACGTTCGCCGCCGTCGCCCGCAAGCGCTTCGGCGGGACGCTCGCCGGAACGCTCACGCTCACGGGAGGCTGCGGCGGGATGGGCGGCGCTCAGCCGCTCGCGGTCACCCTCAACGACGGCGTCTGCCTCGTCGTCGACGTCGACGAGACGCGTCTGCGCCGTCGCGTCGGCAAGCGCTACCTCGACCGCGTCGAGGCCGACCTCGACACCGCCGTCGCGGTCGCCCTCGAGGCGAAGGAGCAGCGCCGCGCGCTCTCGATCGGCGTCGTCGGCAACGCGGCCGAGGTCTTCCCCGAGCTGCTGCGCCGCGGCGTCGCGATCGACATCGTCACCGACCAGACCTCCGCGCACGACCCCCTGTCGTACCTGCCCGTCGGCATGTCCGTCGAGGAGTGGCACGACGCCGCCGCGGCCGACCCCGAGGGCTTCACCGAGCGCGCCCGCGCATCGATGGCGGCCCAGGTCGAGGCGATGGTGGGGTTCCAGGATGCGGGTGCCGAGGTCTTCGACTACGGCAACTCCATCCGAGACGAGGCCCGCCAGGCCGGGTACGAGCGCGCGTTCGCCTTCCCCGGGTTCGTGCCGGCCTACATCCGTCCGCTCTTCTGCGAGGGTCTCGGCCCGTTCCGCTGGGCCGCGCTGTCGGGCGACCCGCGCGACATCGAGGTCACCGACCGCGCCATCCTCGAGCTGTTCCCCGAGGATGCGCACCTGCGCCGGTGGATCACCGCCGCGCAGGAGCGCGTCGAGTTCGAGGGCCTGCCCGCCCGCATCTGCTGGCTCGGCTACGGCGACCGGGCGAAGGCGGGGCTGCGCTTCAACGAGCTCGTCGCCTCGGGGGAGATCTCGGCGCCGATCGTCATCGGCCGCGATCACCTCGACTCGGGCTCGGTCGCGTCGCCCTACCGCGAGACGGAGTCGATGCTCGACGGATCCGACGCGATCGCCGACTGGCCGCTCCTCAACGCCCTCACCGCCGCCTCCTCGGGCGCCACCTGGGTGTCGCTGCATCACGGGGGCGGCGTCGGCATCGGGCGCTCGATCCACGCGGGGCAGGTCGGCGTCGCGGATGGCACGCCGCTCGCGGCGGAGAAGCTCGCGCGCCTGCTCACCAACGACCCCGGGATGGGCGTCATCCGCCACGTCGACGCCGGCTACCGACGAGCGGTCGACGTGGCCGCCGAGCGCGGCGTGCGCATCCCGCTCACGCCGGTCGTGCGGGACTGACATGGGCAGCATCCTCGTCACGGGCATCCGCGAGCTCACCACGAACGAGGGCCCGCGGCTGCGCGACGCCGCGGTCGTGATCGACGGCGACCGGTTCGCGTGGGTCGGGCCGGCCGCAGACGCACCCGACGCCGACGAGCGCGTCGATGCGGATGGTCGAGCCGCGCTGCCGGGATGGGTCGACTCCCACACGCATCTCGTGTTCGCGGGCGACCGGTCCGCCGAGTTCGAGTCGCGCATGGCGGGTCAGCCGTATGCCGCCGGCGGCATCAACGCGACGGTGTCGGCCACGCGAGCCGCGTCGGACGACGAGCTGCGCGCGGGCATCGCACGGCTCGTCGCCGAGGCGCGCGCCGGCGGCACGACCGCTCTCGAGACGAAGACCGGCTACGGGCTCACGGTCGACGACGAGGTTCGATCGGCGCGGATCGCCGCGGAGGCGGTCGACGAGGTCACCTTCCTCGGGGCGCACGTCGTCCCGGAGGGTGCGGACCGGGTCGAGTACCTCGAACTCGTGACCGGGCCGATGCTCGATGCGGTCGCGCCATGGGTGACGGCCGTCGACGTGTTCTGCGAGCGCGGCGCGTTCTCGGCGGAGGAGAGTGCTCGCGTGCTCGCCGCCGCGACGGCGCGAGGACTCGCCGCCCATGTGCACGGCAATCAGCTCGGGCACGGCGACGGCGTGCGGATCGCCGTGGAGCACGGAGCGCTGAGCGTCGACCACCTCGGCTTCCTGACCGACGATGACGTGGAGGCACTCGCGGAGACGTGGCAGGGCGACGGGCGCGGCACCGTCGCGACCGTGCTCCCGGCCTGCGACCTCTCTACGCGCATGCCGCTCGCGCCCGCCCGTCGGCTCATCGACGCCGGGGCGGTCGTCGCGATCGCGAGCAACTGCAACCCCGGCACGTCGTACACATCGTCAATGGCGTTCTGCGTCGCGACCGCCGTGCTGCAGATGGGGCTCACCATCGAGGAGGCCGTGCGCGCCGCGACTCTCGGGGGAGCGATCGCGCTCGACCGCCACGTCGACCGACCGGGCCGCCCGCGCCTCGGCGTCGTCGCGCCCGGCGCGCGCGCCGACCTGCAGCTGCTCGACGCCCCGTCGGTCAGCCACCTCGCCTATCGCCCCGGCATGCCGCTCACGTCCGCCGTCTGGCGGGCCGGTGTTCGGGTGGTGTGACGAGGTCATCGGACCGACCCCTCCTCGTCATGAGCCAAGATGGCGGTGAGGAGGACACGCGATGGACCGACCCCTGCTCGACCGAGCGGCACGCCGGTCTCTGTGGCGTGCCCTGCCCCCGATCCTGCTCTGCCTCGGGATGGTCGCGTGGATGGGCTGGTTCAGCCGCGGCGTGATCCAGGAGACCGACGGCGCCATCCTCGCGCCCGGCGTCTGGACCGATCAGCTCATGCGCTCCATCCCCGAGCAGCAGGAATGGATGGCTGTGCCTATCGGCCTCCTACTGTGGCTCCTGCTCGTCGTGCTGACGCTCGCGGGGCCTCTGCTTGTGCTCATCCTCGCGGGGCGACGCGCGGTCAGCCGGCTCCGCCGGTGGCGAGTGCTGCACGGGTTCGACGCCGACCGCAGGCGTCCGGATCTGATCCTCGTCGTCGCCGAGGATGACGTGCGTCGCATGGGCATGCGGGGCCGCCCGTCGGGCGTCGTCATCGCGGGCACGATCGAGCACCTCGACCCCGACACCGCGCTCGCTCGCGCGCTCGCCGGAGAGACGCGAGTGGCGGTGCTGGGCGACCGCGCGCTGATGCCTCCTGCCGTTTCCGCGCGCATCGAGGGCCACCTCGTCAACGCGCGCTCGCGGTCGAGCGCGGTCATCGCGGTCGACCGACAGCGTGACGTCTGCTGGCCTCTGGGACGCGTCGTGCCGCTGAGTGCGCTGAAGGTCCTGCGGACCGCACCGAAGCAACGGCACGTCGTGGACGGCGTCACCGCCGTGGTGGGCGGCGGCATCGCGCTCACGTGGGCCGAAGACGCGGGCCTCTGGAGCTCGACCGACGGCGGATGGGGCGACGGCGGCGGAGACGGCGGCGACGGCAGCGGGGGCGACGGCGGAGGCGGCGACGGCGGTGGAGGCGGCGGGGACGGCGGCGGAGACGGCGGAGGAGGCGGTGGAGGCGGCGGCGAATAAGCGGCCGGCCACGCTTCCGGGGCCCGCGGCAGGTGATCGCGAGGACGGCGCCCGCTCCCGGGGCTCTCCTCCCTGATTGAACCCGGACCCGCCGCACATCCGATGCTGTCTCGCTCAGGCGGGTTCGAGGGTGAATCGGGCGTCCGTGCCGTGGTCGAGGTCTTCGTGGTGGGCGATGTCGTCGGCGTCGAGGAGGGCTTGGGCGAGGTATTCCGGGGTTGTCCAGTAGTGGCGGAACCATTCCTGGATGTCCTGTTCGATCTCGAGGTGCAGCAGCCGCTCCCTCTCCCGCTCCTCCTGCTCGCGCCGGCGCTGCTCCTCCTCCCGCTGGTGCTGTTCGCGTTCCGGCTGGTGCTGTTCCTGCTCGCGCTCCTGTTCGCGTTCGTGCTGGCGGGCGCGGCGGCGCTGCTCGGCCTGCTCGCGGTCGCGGTGGTGGCGGGCGAGGGCGTCGGCGATGAGCGGGGTCGGGGTGGCTTCCGCGCGGACCTGCGGGGGTGGCTTCTCGGTGTAGGTGTGTCCGGCGGGGCTGGTCCATTCCAGGACCCCGTCGCCGAGCTGCCTGACCTGCCAGGGCGTGTGGTGCTTGTCCTGGTGGCATCCCTCGCACAGGCAGGCGAGGTTGCCCACGTCCGTGACACCGCCCTGGGCGTACGGGATGGTGTGGTCCAGGTCGGCGGTGAGGGCGAGGTTGCGGCACCCGGGGGTGCGGCAGCGTTCGTCGCGGGCGAGGAGGTACCGCTTCTGCGCAGCGGTGGGGGTGTACCGGTCGACGGTGAGCAGCGCCCCGGTGTCGGGATGGCAGAACACCCGCTCCCACCCCGCCGCGTTCCCCGCGAGCTTGCGGGCGGTGTCCGCGTCGATCGGCCCGTACCCGGCCAGGAACCCCGGCTCATCATCCAACCCCGCCAGCGTCGTGGCCGCGACCGTGACCTGCACCACCGCCCGCACCCGCGACAGCACCCCATCCACATCCCCCACCAAGCCCCGCACCGACGGCGGAGCCCCACGCGGAGGATCCACGTCCGGAGGCGATCCGTCCGGGGGTGAAGCTCCGGGACCTCGCGCGTGGTCAGCGTCGTCGGCACCCGCATCGGGGGTCGCCGAATCCATGTCCGCGGTCGCACCCGCGGCGTCCACGTTCACGTCGTCCGCATCCGGTGTCACCGCGTCCGCGCCCGGCTCCGTCGTGCCCGGCTCCGTCGCGCCCGCGTCCGCATCGCCGACATCCGTCGTGCCCGCGTCCGGGGCGCCCGCGCCGTCTGCGTTCGTGTTGGTGGTCCAGGGGGCGGGGGTGTCGTCAGGGTCGCCGCACAGGGCGGACAGGACCTCCACGGCGAGGTCCGACGCGATCTGCGTCGCCGTCCGCGGCCCCTCCCCACCCTCACCGACCCGCTCCGAATCCTCGAACCGCACACCCGACCCACCGGCCGCGCCCACACCCGCGGCGCCCGCGCCCGCGCCCGCGCCCGCGCCCGCAACGCTTCCGGTATCCGTGGTTTCGGCGGCGCGGCGTTCCTGTCGGGCCAGGTCCCGCGCGTGCTGGCGCAGGGCCCGGGCGATCGCCTGGATCCGGGTCGCCTCGCCCACGATCTCCAGCGCCTGCGTCCCATCCGGGAGCACCTTCACCCACACACCCCGCCG
>NZ_JBAKGU010000024.1:0-29455 GCF_049065455.1 Microbacterium sp. SA156 | reverse complement strand
CATGCGCGCGTTGCCGATGCCGAGGTCGTCGTGGTCGACGAGCATCGGCAGCAGCGTGCTGCTCGCGGAGTCGGCGAACACCTCGGCGCCCCGCCCGCCGGCCACGCCCCGCCCGCCGGGGCCAATCCACCCCGCCCCGGTACACTGGTCGCGCACCCACACTCAGGCACGCAGACACCGTGCCGTACATAGCGCGCGAGGAGATCCCATGGCCGCCATTCCCGACAAGCCCGCACTCGAGGGTCTCGAAGCGAAGTGGGGTGAGTCCTGGGAGCAGCAGGGCACCTACCTCTTCGACCGCGACGCCGCCCGCGCGAAGGGGCGCGCCGGCGTCTTCTCGGTCGACACCCCGCCGCCCACCGCGAGCGGCAGTCTCCACATCGGCCACGTGTTCTCGTACACGCACACCGACGTGAAGACCCGCTACGAGCGCATGCGCGGCAAGACGGTGTTCTACCCGATCGGCTGGGACGACAACGGCCTGCCCACCGAGCGCCGCGTGCAGAACTACTACGGCGTGCGCTGCGACCCGTCGCTGCCCTACGACCCCGACTTCACACCGCCGTTCGAGGGGACGACGAAGACGATCAAGGCCGCCGACCAGATCCCGGTGAGCCGCCGCAACTTCATCGAGCTGTGCGAGAAGCTCACAGTCGAGGACGAGAAGACCTTCGAGGACCTGTGGCGCACCCTCGGGCTCTCGGTCGACTGGACGCAGACCTACCGGACGATCTCGGACGACACCATCCGCACGAGCCAGCTCGCGTTCCTGAAGAACCTCGAGCGGGGCGAGGCGTACCAGGACCTCGCTCCCACCCTGTGGGACGTCGACTTCCGCTCCGCGATCGCGCAGGCGGAGCTCGAGGATCGCGACCAGCAGGCCGCCTACCACCGCCTCGCGTTCCACCGGACGGATGGCTCGGGCGACATCCACATCGAGACGACGCGTCCCGAGCTGCTCGCGGCGTGCGTCGCCCTCGTCGCCCACCCCGACGACGAGCGCTACCAGCCCGTGTTCGGCTCGACCGTGACGACGCCCGTGTTCGGCGTCGAGGTCCCCGTCCTCGCGCACCCGCTCGCGCAGCCCGACAAGGGCTCGGGCATCGCGATGATCTGCACGTTCGGCGACGTGACCGACATCATCTGGTGGCGGGAGCTCGACCTCCCCAACCGGACCATCATCGGCAAGGACGGCCGCGTCGTCGCCGACGCGCCCGAGGCGATCACGACGGATGGCGGCAGGGCCGCGTTCGCGGAGATCGCCGGCAAGACGGTCTTCAGCGCCAAGAAGCGGATGGTCGAGCTGCTGGAGGAGTCCGGCGAGCTCACGAGCGTGTCGGCCCCGTTCACGCATCCCGTGAAGTTCTTCGAGAAGGGCGACCGACCGCTCGAGATCGTCTCGACGCGCCAGTGGTACATCCGCAACGGAGCGCGCGACGCCCAGCTGCGCGAGCGGCTCCTCGCGCTCGGCCAGGAGATCGAGTGGCACCCCGAGTTCATGCGGGTCCGCTACGAGAACTGGGTGAACGGCCTCACCGGCGACTGGCTCGTGTCGCGCCAGCGCTTCTTCGGCGTGCCGATCCCGGTCTGGTACGGCCTCGACGAGAACGGCGAGCGCGACTACGCGCGCGTCCTCGTGCCCGACGCCGCGAGCCTCCCGGTCGACCCGTCGAGCGACGTCCCGCCGGGCTACACCGAGGACCAGCGCGGCGTGCCGGGCGGATTCGAGGCGGAGACCGACGTCTTCGACACGTGGGCGACGTCGTCGCTGACCCCGCAGCTCGCGGGCGGATGGCAGCGCGACGAGGATCTGTGGAGCCTCGTGGCGCCGTTCGACCTGCGCCCGCAGGGCCAGGACATCATCCGCACGTGGCTCTTCTCGACCCTGCTGCGCAGCGCTCTCGAGGACGACCGTGCGCCGTGGGCGCACGCCGCGATCTCCGGCTTCATCGTGGACCCGGACCGCAAGAAGATGTCGAAGTCGAAGGGCAACGTCGTCACGCCCGCCGACATCCTCGAGAAGCACGGGTCCGACGCCGTCCGGTACTGGGCCGCGTCGAGCCGCCTCGGGACGGACGCGGCGTTCGACCCGCAGAACCCGACGCAGATCAAGATCGGACGCCGCCTCGCGATCAAGGTCCTGAACGCCGCGAAGTTCGTGCTGGGCTTCGAGGCGCCCGAGGGCGCCTCGGTCACCGAGCCGCTCGATCTGTCGATGCTCGCCGCGCTCGACGACGTCGTGGTGCAGGCGACGGCCGCGCTCGACGCGTACGACCACGCCCGCGCCCTCGAGCTCTCGGAGTCGTTCTTCTGGACGTTCTGCGACGACTACCTCGAGCTCGTGAAGGAGCGCGCGTACGCGGGCGGCGACGCGGGCGCCTCGGCGGCCGTCGCGCTGCGCACCGCGCTCTCGACGCTCCTGCGCCTGCTCGCGCCCGTCGTCGTCTTCGCCGCGGAGGAGGCGTGGTCCTGGTTCGAGAGCGGCTCCGTGCATCGCGCAGCCTGGCCCGAGCCGACCGGGCTCGGCGGCGACACGGACGTGCTCGCCGCCGCGAGCGAGGCCCTCATCGGCATCCGCCGCGCGAAGACCGAGGCGAAGGCCTCGCAGAAGACGCCCGTCGCCCGCGCAGTCGTCGCGGCCCCCGCCGAGCGCGCCGCCGCCCTGCGGCTCGCCGCCGACGACCTCAGGGCCGTCGGCCGGATCGCCGCGCTCGAGATCGAGGACGCCGATGCGTTCGCGGTCACCGACATCCAGCTGGCCGAGGAGGCCTGATGCAGCTCGGAACGCGCTGGTCGGCCGGCTCGGAGCCGCCGGCCAGCGTGCCCGCCTCGCTGCGCGCGGAGATCTCGCGCGTCGAGGCGGAGCTCCCGGATGACGCTCCGCGGCCGTCGTGGACGCTCACGTGGCTCGAGGGACGGCCGATCGCCGAGCTCGACACGGGGATCGAGGTCTTCATCGGCCCCGACGGGGTCGCGATCTCGCGCCCGTTCTCCGACTGAGAGGCGCCGCCGACGTCGTCGGCGGCGCCTCACCAGCGCAGCGCTCCGACGCCGTTCGCGGCCGCGGCGCGGTCGCCGGCGCGCCGCGACTCGGCGATGAGCCCCTCGCGGGCGAGATCCGCCGCGATGCGCGCCGTCCGCGCGGCCGCGCGCCGGTGCACGCGTGCCTGGAGGCCCTCGGCGACGCGCAGCGCGAGCCGCTCCCCCGCGCCGAGCGCGAGCGGCGGCGCCGCGTCGGGCATCGTGACCGACAGCGTCACGGTGAGCGTGGTCATGATCCTGCTCCTCTCTGCGGAAGGGGGAAGAGGTCGGCGCGCAGAGACACGCTCCGCACGCCTTCGCCCTCCTGCCCGCGGTAGCGGTCGACGTACTCGCTGAACAGCGCGTCCGCGCGCTCGGCGAGCTCCTTGAGCTGCGCCGCGGTGAGATGGGCGGTCGACGTCGTCGAGACGCTCGCGTCGCGCCACTCCTCGGGCTCGTCGTCGTACCCGCCCGTGAAGTAGTCGAACATCTCCTGGAAGCGCGCCCGGTGGTACTCGGCGACGGCCACCTGGAGCACGGCTCTGCCGGCCGGCGAGTCGCCGACCGACTCGCTGCCGAAGGCGATCCGGCCGCGGGGCCGCTCCCACCACCGCTCCCGGCCGCCGCGCCCCGCGACCTCGCGGACGAGATCGTGGCGCGCGAGCATCCGCAGGTGGTAGCTCGTCGAGCCGGATGACTCGCCCGTGAGCGCGGCGAGCGAGCTCGCGGTCTGCGGGCCCTCCCTGCTCAGCAGGTCGAGGATGCGCACCCGCAGCGGATGTGCGAGCGCACGCAGCGCCGCCGTGTCGAGCACGCGCGTCTCGCGCTCCTCGGACACCTTCGCCTGTTCGTCGGTCATAACGCAAAGATATCTTTGCAAACGGCTCTTTGCAACCATCTCTTTGCATCACGCGGCGCGTGCCGCGCCGAGCACGACGGCCCTGGATAGGCTGACGGGATGACCGCGCCCGTGTTCAACCCCCTGCTCGCGCCCTCGCCCCTCCCCTACGGACTGCCCGACTACGCGGCCATCGAGCCCGGTCACTACCTGCCCGCGTTCGAGCGCGCCTTCGCCGAGCACCGCGCCGAGATCGACGCGATCACGGCGAACCCGGACGCCCCGACCTTCGAGAACACGCTCGAGCCGCTCGAGCGCTCCGGCGCGCTTCTCGACGCGGTCTCGCGTGCGTTCTACACCGTGAACTCGGCACACGCGACGGCGGAGATCCAGGAGATCGACGAGCAGCTCGCACCGCTCATGTCGGCGCACTCCGACGCGATCGAGCTCGACGCGGCACTGTACGCGCGGATCGGGTCCGTCCGCGACCGGCTCGACGAGCTCGACCTCACCGCGGAGCAGCGCCGCCTCGTCGAGCGACGCCACACCGAGATGACGCGCGCCGGCGCCGCCCTCGACGACACGGCCAAGGAGCGGCTCACCGAGCTCAACGCGCGCCTGTCGACCCTCACCACGCGATTCGAGAAGAACCTCCTCGCCGACACGAACGACCTCGCGGTCGTCTTCGACAGCGCAGAGGAGCTCGAGGGCCTCGCGCCCGGCGAGCTGTCCGCCGCGGCCGAGGCCGCCCGCGAGCGAGGGCTCGATGGGCGCTATGCGGTCACCCTCACGCTCTTCACGGGCCATCCGCACCTGTCTTCGCTGGTCCGCAGAGACGCGCGCGAGCGCATCCTCGCCGCCTCCCGCGCCCGGGCGTCGCGCGGCAACGCGAACGACAGCTCCGAGGTCGTCCGCGAGATCGTGCGGCTCCGCGCCGAGCGCGCCGCGCTGCTCGGGTACCCCTCGCACGCGGCGTACGTGACCTCCGACGAGACCGCCGGATCTCCCGAGGCCGTGCGCGCTCTGCTGCGTCGCCTCGCCGGGCCGGCGGCGCGCAACGCGCAGCGGGAGAAGGCCGCGCTCCAGCGCATCGTCGACGAGACGGAGCCCGAGCCCTTCCCGCTCGCAGCGCACGACTGGGCCTTCTACACGGAGAAGGTGCGTCAGGCCGAGTACGACATCGACACGGCGGCTCTGCGGCCCTGGTTCGAAGCCGAGCGCGTCCTCCGCGACGGCGTGTTCCACGCGGCGCACGAGCTCTACGGGCTCTCCTTCCGCGAGCGCGCCGACCTCCCGAGCTACCACCCGGACGTGCGCGCCTTCGAGGTCCTCGATGCCGACGGCACGCCCCTCGGCCTCTACCTGCTCGACCTCTACGCGCGCGACACGAAGCGCGGCGGCGCCTGGATGAACTCGCTCGTCGCGCAGTCCGCGCTCCGTGGTACGAAGCCGGTCGTCGTGAACAACCTCAACGTCGTCAAGCCGGCCGCCGGCGAGCCGACCCTCCTCACGCTCGACAACGTGACGACCCTCTTCCACGAGTTCGGCCACGCCCTGCACGGGCTCTTCGCGCGCGTGACGTACCCGCACTTCGCGGGCACGGCCGTCCACCGGGACTTCGTCGAGTTCCCCAGCCAGGTGAACGAGATGTGGATCCTCTGGCCCGAGGTGCTCGCGAACTACGCGGTCCACCACGAGACCGGCGAGCCCCTCCCCGCGGACGTCGTCGAACGGCTCCGCGCGAGCGAGACGTTCAACCAGGGCTTCGAGACGAGCGAGTACCTCGCGGCCGCCTGGCTCGATCAGGCGTGGCACGCGCTGTCGCCGTCGGAGGCGGCGGCGGTGACCGACGTGGCGGCCTTCGAGGCCGCCGCGCTCGCCGACATCGGCCTGGACGAGCCGACCGTGCCCACGCGGTACTCCTCGACCTACTTCCAGCACATCTTCGCGGGCGGGTACAGCGCGGGGTACTACTCCTACATCTGGGCCGAGGTGCTCGATGCCGACACCGTCGAGTGGTTCCGTGAGAACGGCGGGCTCTCGCGCGCGGGCGGCGACCGCTTCCGCGCGCGGCTGCTCGGCGTGGGCGGTGCGAAGGATCCGCTCGAGGCATACCGCGACTTCCGCGGGCGCGACGCCGAGATCGCCCCGCTGCTGAAGCGCCGCGGCCTCGACGCGTGACGCCTCAGGGCCGGTAGCGGTACCCGAGCCCCGGCTCCGTCAGCAGATGGCGGGGCCGGGCCGGGTCCGCCTCGAGCTTGCGCCGCAGCTGGCTCATGTAGAGGCGGAGGTAGGCGTCCTCCCCCGTGTACGCCGGGCCCCAGACGGCCGTGAGGAGCTCGCGCTTCCCGACGAGGCGGCCCACGTTGCGCAGCAGCACCTCGAGCATCGACCACTCGGTCGCGGTGAGGTGCACCGGCTCACCGTCGCGCGTGGCCGTGTGCGCCACGAGGTCGATCTGGGAGGGGCCGATCGCATGCCGATCGGCCTCCTCGGATGGCGCGGGCGCGGTCCGCAGGAGGGCGCGCACGCGCGCGAGCAGCTCATCGACCGCGAACGGCTTCGTGACGTAGTCGTTGGCGCCCGCGTCGAGCGCCGCGACCTTCTCCGCCGTCTGCGACCGTCCGCTGAGCACGAGGATGGGCATCCGGTGCGCACCGCGCACCGTGGTGATGACCCCCACGCCGTCGAGCGCGGGCAGCCCCAGGTCGAGGATGACGAGAGCGGGCTCGTTCCGAGCGATCTCCCTGACCGCTTCGGCGCCGTCCGCCGCCTCGCGCACCTCGTACCCGCGCGCCTCGAGGTTGAGGGCGAGCGTGCGGCGGATCGCCGCATCGTCCTCGACGATGAGGATGGTCATGCGACGCCCCCATCCCGCGGCGCGACGGGTGCGATGGGCAGCTCGAGCACGCACGTGAGCCCTCCGCCCTCCGACGGGCGCAGCTCGAGCGAGCCGCCCATCGCCTCCGCGAACCCGCGCGAGAGGGAGAGACCGAGCCCCGCGCCGGACCCGCTGTCGTCGAGGCGACGGAATGCGCGGAAGGCCTCCTCGCGCGACGCGGCCGGGATCCCCGGGCCGTGGTCGACGACCGCGAGCTCCACGCGCGCCCCGGCCGTGCGGATCCTCACCGCGACGTCGCCGCCGCCGTGGCGGAGGGCGTTGCCCACGAGGTTCGCGACGATCCGCTGCACGAGCACGGGATCGGCCAGCGCGTCCGGCACCCCGGGCGCCACCGTGACGGCGACGGCGCCGTCGTCGCCCAGCTCGTCCAGCGCGAGCGCGGCGGCGTCCTCGACCCGCATGGGCTCGATCGAGACCGGCAGCACGCCCGCGTCGAGCCGCGACGAGTCGAGCAGGTCGTCGAGCAGCCGCTCGAGGCGAGCGAGCGAGGCGATCGTCGTGCCGAGGAGCTCGCCCCGCTGGTCGGGCGTCCAGATGACGTCGGAGCTGGCGAGGCTCGTCGCCGCGGCCGATGCGGCGGCGAGCGGAGTGCGGAGGTCGTGCCCGACGGCCGCGAGAAGGGCGCTGCGCAGCCGGTCCGCCTCCTGCGCGGCGTCGGCTCGGCTCTGCGCCTCGAGCGCCTGACGCGCGAGCAGGAGGCGCGCCTCCGACTGCCCGACGACGAGGCTCACGATCACGCCCGCCGCGACGAACACGCCGATCGCGACGAGCTGCGCGCCGTCGGTCACGTGGAGGGTGTGCACGGGCTCCGCGAAGAAGTAGATGAGGAGCGGCCCCGCAGCGATCGACGCGACGAGGGCGACGACGATCCCACCCAGCACGGCGCCCACGACGACGATGAGCAGGTACAGGAGCGCCGCGACCACGAGGTCCTGCGCGTCGACCGAAGCTGCGACCGCCGCCGTCGCTCCCACGAGCGCCGCCGTGACCACGGCCGCGGCGACGAGCTGCCGTCGCACGGGGAGCATCGCGAACCGCTGCACAGAGGAAGTCTCGCGGCTCCGGTCGGGCTGACGACGGCGGCGCGCGCGGGCGGCGGAAATCCTGACGGAATCCTGACGCGAAGGCGGGTCCCGCGCGCCGCGACGGGACTAGCGTCGTCCGGTGTCCAGATCGAGAGGCGGAGAAGAGATGCTCGTCGAGAGCGCAGTGCCCCCGGACGTCACCGGGGAGTCCACATCGGAGATCGACTCCGGGAGGGGCGCGCCGTGGTGGCGCGTCATGTGCCTCACGGGCGTCGACTACTTCTCGACCCTCGGCTACCAGCCGGCGATCGCAGCCCTCGCCGCGGGCCTTCTCTCCCCCATCGCGACGCTCGTGCTCATCCTCGTCACGCTGCTCGGCGCCCTGCCGGTCTATCGGCGCGTGGCGAAGGAGAGCCCGCACGGCGAGGGGTCGATCGCCATGCTCGAGCGCCTCCTCCCCTGGTGGGGCGGGAAGCTCCTCGTGCTCGTCCTGCTCGGCTTCGCCGCCACCGACTTCATGATCACCATCACCCTGTCGGCCGCCGACGCGACGGCGCACATCGTCGAGAACCCGTTCGCGCCGGACGAATGGGAGGGGATGGAGATCCCGATCACCCTGTTCCTCGTGGCGCTCCTGGGGGCGGTGTTCCTCAAGGGCTTCCGCGGCGCGATCTCGATCGCGGTGGCGCTCGTGGGGGTCTTCCTCGCGCTGAACGCGGTGGTCGTGCTCGTGTCCTTCGCCGAGGTGGCCGCACGTCCCGAGGTCGTCGGCAACTGGACGGCCGCGCTCACCACCGCGCACGGGAGCCCGCTCGCGGCCATCGCCGTGGCGCTCCTCGTCTTCCCGCAGCTCGCGCTCGGCCTCTCCGGCTTCGAGACGGGCGTCGCCGTGATGCCGCAGATCCGCGGCATCCGCGGCGACACGGAGGCGCGGCCGGTCGGCCGCATCCGCGGGGCCCGCAAGCTGCTCACGGCCGCCGCGCTCACGATGAGCGCGTTCCTGCTCGGCTCGAGCGTCGTCACGACGCTGCTCATCCCCCAGGAGGAGTTCGCGCCCGGCGGCTCGGCGAACGGCCGAGCGCTCGCGTATCTGGCCCACGGCCTGCTCGGGGAAGGCTTCGGCACCGCCTACGACATCGCGACCGTGCTCATCCTCTGGTTCGCGGGCGCGTCGGCGATGGCGGGCCTGCTGAACCTCGTGCCCCGCTACCTGCCGCGCTACGGCATGGCCCCGCGCTGGGCGGCCGCCACGCGCCCCCTCGTCATCGTGTTCACCGCGATCGCGTTCGCCGTCACGCTCGCCTTCGAGGCCGACGTCGACGCCCAGAGCGGCGCCTACGCGACCGGCGTGCTCGTGCTCATCACCTCGGCGTCGATCGCGGTGGCGCTGTCCGCGCGTCGGCGGCGGCACCCGCGCGCGGCCGCCGGCTACGCGGTCATCGCCGCCGTGTTCCTCGCCACGACCGCGGTCAACGTCGTGGAGCGGCCCGACGGGGTCAAGATCGCCGCGCTGTTCATCCTCGGCATCGTGACGGTGTCCGTGCTGTCGCGCATCCCGCGGTCGTTCCAGCTCCGCGCGCGCTCGGTCGTCTTCGACGAGGCGGCCCTCGCGTTCCTCCGTCACGACGCGGAGCACCACGGTGCGATCCGCGTCGTCCCCAAGGAGCCGGGCTCCGGGACGGCGGCCGAGTTCGCCGACAAGCTCCGCAACGAGCGGCGCTTCAACGGGATCCCCCGCTCTGCGCAAGTGGTGTTCCTGCAGGTCATCCTCGGCGACTCGTCGGACTTCGAGGACGACCTCGTCGTCCGCGGCGAGGAGCACGCGGGGCACCGCATCCTCAGCGTCCATGCCACGAGCGTGCCGAACGCGATCGCCGCTGTGCTCCTCGCCATCCGGGACGAGACCGGCGTCGTCCCCGACGTCTACTTCGAGTGGAGCGAGGGCAATCCGGCGTCGAACATGCTGCGCTTCCTCGTCTTCGGGACGGGCGAGATCGCGCCGGTCACGCGCGAGGTGCTGCGGCGCGTGGAGCCCAAGCGGCGGCTCCGCCCCGACGTCCACGTGGGCTGAGCGGCTCCGGGCCGAGGATCCTCGATCCCCGGCCCGGAGTCGTCCACTCGGCTACGCGCTCTTCTTGCGCTGCCGCAGCACGACCGTGGGGGGTGCGCCCTCCTCGACGGCGGCGCGGGTGACGATGACCTTCGCGACGTCGTCGGTGGACGGGATCTCGAACATGATCGGCCCGAGCACCTCCTCGAGGATGGCACGCAGCCCGCGGGCTCCCGTCTTGCGCCCGACGGCGAGATCGGCGATCGCGCGCAGCGCGTCCTCCTCGAAGTCGAGCGCCACGCCGTCGAGCTCGAACATGCGCTGGTACTGCTTCACGAGCGCGTTCCGCGGGACGGTGAGGATCTCCATGAGCGCCTCCTGGTCGAGCGCGCCGACCGACGCGATGACGGGAAGGCGGCCGATGAACTCCGGGATGAGCCCGAACTTGTGGAGGTCCTCCGGGAGCACCTCCGCGTAGAGCCCGCCGTCGTCTCGCTTGTCCTGGAGCGGGGCGCCGAACCCGACGCCGTGGCGCCCGACGCGCGCCGAGATGATGTCCTCGAGCCCGGCGAACGCGCCGGCCACGATGAACAGCACGTTCGTCGTGTCGATCTGGATGAACTCCTGATGCGGGTGCTTGCGCCCGCCCTGCGGAGGGACGGACGCCACCGTGCCCTCGAGGATCTTCAGGAGCGCCTGCTGCACGCCCTCGCCCGACACATCGCGCGTGATCGACGGGTTCTCCGCCTTGCGGGCGATCTTGTCGACCTCGTCGATGTAGATGATGCCGGTCTCGGCGCGCTTGACGTCGAAGTCGGCGGCCTGGAGGAGCTTGAGGAGGATGTTCTCGACGTCCTCGCCCACGTAGCCCGCCTCGGTGAGGGCCGTCGCGTCGGCGACGGCGAACGGGACGTTGAGCCGCTTCGCGAGCGTCTGCGCGAGGTAGGTCTTGCCCGACCCGGTCGGCCCGAGCATGAGGATGTTGCTCTTGGCGATGTCGACGTCCTCGGCCTTCTGCTCGGCCGTCTTGATCTCGCCGCGCGCGCGGACGCGCTTGTAGTGGTTGTACACCGCCACCGCGAGCGCGCGCTTGGCGGGCTCCTGGCCGACGACGTACTCCTCGAGGAAGCCGAAGATCTCCCGCGGCTTCGGCAGGTCGAACTCCGCGACCCCGCCGTCGGCGTTGGACTCGGCCATCCGCTCTTCGATGATCTCGTTGCAGAGCTCGACGCATTCGTCGCAGATGTAGACGCCGGGTCCGGCGATCAGCTGCTGGACCTGCTTCTGGCTCTTCCCGCAGAAGGAGCACTTGAACAGGTCGGCACTCTCACCGATGCGAGCCATGGTCCTTCTCCTCCTGGGTCCCGGAAGGGGGTCTTCTTCGAGCCTAACCGCTGCCGCCGACACCGACGCCGTCCGACGCGGCATGGATGCGGGATGCCCCGGCCGTGCGAGCGCGCGACCGGGGCATCCTGCAGGATCCTGCTCGTCCTACTTCGTCAGCGGCGTGCGCTTGCGCGACGTGAGGACCTGGTCGACGAGGCCGTACTCGACCGCCTCGGTGCCACCCAGGATCTTGTCGCGGTCGATGTCCTTGTGGACCTCGGCCTGCGACTTGTTCGAGTGCTTCGCGAGCGTCTCCTCGAGCCACGTGCGCATGCGCAGGATCTCGGCCGCCTGGATCTCGATGTCCGACGCCTGCCCGTGGCCGGACTCGCCGACCGCGGGCTGGTGGATGAGGATCCGCGCGTTGGGCAGCGCGAGGCGCTTGCCCGGCGCGCCGGCCGCGAGCAGCACGGCCGCCGCCGAGGCGGCCTGACCCAGCACGACGGTCTGGATCTGGGGCGAGATGTACTGCATCGTGTCGTAGATCGCCGTCATGGCCGTGAACGAGCCGCCGGGCGAGTTGATGTACATGATGATGTCGCGGTCGGGGTCCTGGCTCTCGAGCACGAGCAGCTGCGCCATGACGTCGTCCGCCGACGCGTCGTCGACCTGGACGCCCAGGAAGATGACGCGGTCCTCGAAGAGCTTGTTGTACGGGTCCTGGCGCTTGTAGCCGTATGCCGTGCGCTCCTCGAACTGCGGCAGGATGTAGCGGCTGCTCGGGAGCTGGAAGCCCTGCGGCGTCGCCGCGCCGGTGTAGGGGGTGTTCATCGTGTGCGTCCTCGTCTCTCGGCTCACTGCGCGTCGCGGTCGGTGCCGCCCGCGCCCGTCACGTCCGCCGCATGCTCGCGGATGTGGTCCACGAACCCGTACTCGAGCGCCTCGTCGGCGGTGAACCAGCGGTCGCGGTCGCCGTCCTCGTTGATCTGCTCGACGGTCTTCCCGGTCTGCGCCGCGGTGATCTCGGCGAGGCGGTTCTTCATCGAGACGATGAGCTCGGCCTGCGTCTGGATGTCGCTCGCGGTGCCGCCGAAGCCGCCGTGCGGCTGGTGCAGCAGGACGCGTGCGTTGGGCGTGATGTACCGCTTGCCCTTCGTCCCGCTCGTGAGCAGGAGCTGCCCCATCGAGGCGGCCATGCCGATGCCCACCGTGACGATGTCGTTGGGCACGAACTGCATGGTGTCGTAGATCGCCATGCCGGCCGTGATCGAGCCGCCGGGCGAGTTGATGTAGAGGTAGATGTCCTTCTCGGAGTCCTCCGCGGCGAGAAGGAGGATCTTCGCGCAGATCTCGTTCGCGTTCTCGTCGCGCACCTCCGAGCCCAGCCAGATGATGCGGTCCTTGAGAAGCCTGTCGAAGACACTCTGTGCCATCAGCGGTTCGGCCATGAAATCACTCCATTTCGGTGATGCGTCGAGATCGACCCTACCGGCGCCGTTTCAGCGGTCCGGTCGTGTTCGCCCTGGGCATATCGGGTGTCGCATGCCCTGTCGGACCGCCCTTCCGCAAGCCCTTCCCTCCGGCACGTCGCGCCCGTTAGCGTGGCGGCATCGGCGCGGATCAACGGAGGGGTCCGCCCCGGGAGCCTCCGGACCGCGAGGAAGGCGCGCATGAACACCTGGCCCGGAAACCCCTACCCCCTCGGAGCGTCGTACGACGGCGACGGGACGAACTTCGCCCTCTTCAGCGAGGTCGCCGAGCGCGTCGAGCTCTGCCTCTTCGACGATGCGGGGGCCGAGACCCGCGTCGAGCTCACCGAGGTCGACGCGTTCGTCTGGCATGCGTACCTCCCGGATGTCGGCCCCGGCCAGCGCTACGGCTACCGCGTGCACGGGCCGCGCGACCCCGCCCAGGGGCTCCGGTGCAACCCGCACAAGCTGCTCGTCGACCCGTACGCGAAGGCGCTCTCCGGTGCGGTCGACTGGGACGCGTCGCTCTACGACTACGACTTCGACGACCCGGAGAAGCCGAACGAGGCCGATTCCGCGGGCCACACGCTGCTCGCGGTCGTCGTCAACCCGTACTTCGACTGGCGGGACGACCGGCCGCCGTCCGTCCCGTACGACCGCACGCTCATCTACGAGGCGCATGTGAAGGGCCTCACGGCGCTGCACCCCGACGTCCCCGAGGCGCAGCGCGGCACCTACGCGGGCATCGCCCATCCGAGCGTCATCGCCCACCTGCGCAAGCTCGGCGTGACCGCGATCGAGCTCATGCCGGTCCATCAGTTCGTGCACGACGGCCATCTCATCGAGCGGGGACTGCGCAACTACTGGGGGTACAACACGCTCGGCTTCTTCGCGCCGCACAACGAGTACTCCTCATCGGGCGACGCCGGCGCGCAGGTCCAGGAGTTCAAGGGGATGGTCCGCGCACTGCACGCGGCCGGCATCGAGGTCATCCTCGACGTCGTCTACAACCACACCGCGGAGGGCAACCACCTCGGCCCGACCCTGTCGTTCCGCGGGATCGACAACCGCGCGTACTACCGGCTCGTCGACGACGACCCGTCCTTCTACATGGACTACACCGGCACGGGCAACAGCCTCAACGTGCGCAACCCGCACGCGCTCCAGCTCCTCATGGACTCGCTCCGGTACTGGGTCACCGAGATGCACGTCGACGGCTTCCGCTTCGACCTCGCGGCGACGCTCGCGCGCGAGTTCTACGACGTCGACCGGCTGTCGAGCTTCTTCGACCTCGTGCAGCAGGACCCGGTCGTCTCGCAGGTCAAGCTCATCGCCGAGCCCTGGGACGTCGGACCCGGCGGCTACCAGGTCGGCAACTTCCCTCCGCAGTGGACGGAGTGGAACGGCAAGTACCGCGACACCGTGCGCGACTTCTGGCGCGGCGAGCCCGCGACGCTCGGCGAGTTCGCGTCGCGCATCACCGGGTCGGCCGACCTCTACGAGACATCGGCACGGCTCCCGTCGGCCTCGATCAACTTCGTCACGGCGCACGACGGGTTCACGCTCAACGACCTCGTGTCGTACAACGAGAAGCACAACGAGGCCAACGGGGAGGGCGGGCGCGACGGCGAGTCCCACAACCGCTCGTACAACCTGGGAGTCGAGGGACCGACCGACGACCCCGCTGTCCTCGAGCTGCGCGCGCGCCAGCAGCGGAACTTCCTCGCGACCCTCCTGCTCTCGCAGGGCGTTCCCATGCTTCCCCACGGGGACGAGCTCGGACGCACGCAGCGCGGCAACAACAACGGCTACGCGCAGGACAGCGAGCTCACGTGGGTGCACTGGGACGAGGCGGACGGCCCGCTCATCGAGTTCACGGCCGCCGTGTCGCGCCTGCGCCGGCGGCACCCGGCGTTCCGACGACTGCGGTTCTTCGACGGGCGGCCCGTCCGCCGCGGCAAGGGCGACCCCCTGCCCGACATCGTGTGGCTGCGCCCCGGCGGCGACCCCATGGAGCCCGAGGACTGGGAGACCGCGTACGCGCGCTCGCTCGGCGTCTTCCTGAACGGACAGGGCATCGGCGGCCGCGGCCCGCGCGGCGAGCGGATCGTCGACGTGCACTTCCTCATCTGCTTCAACGCGCATGACAGCGAGGTGGACTTCACGCTGCCGCCCGACGAGTACTGCCCCCAGTGGGAGATCGTGCTCGACACCGCGGACGGCGCAGATCCGACGCCGCGCGCGGCGGGGTCGTCGCTCGCCGTGACGGCCCGCTCGATGCTCGTGCTCCGCGAGCACCGTGCACCGGAGGAGTCGCCCGATCACTCCCCCGCCGCATCGGTGCGGCTCCGGCTCGAGCGCGCCGCGGAAGAGGACGGCGCGTGACCCCGCGAACGCCGCGCTCGACGTACCGCCTGCAGATCAGCGCGGACTTCGACCTCGATGACGCGGCGGGTGCCGTCGCGTATGTGCGCGCGCTCGGGGCAGACTGGCTCTACCTCTCGCCCCTGCTCGCGGCGGAACCCGGCTCGAACCACGGCTACGACGTCGTCGACCACACGCGCGTGGACCCGCTGCGCGGCGGAGCCGACGGGCTCGCCCGTCTCTCCGCGGCCGCACAGGAGGCCGAGCTCGGCGTGCTCGTCGACGTCGTCCCGAACCACATGGGCGTCGCGACGCCGGCGAACAACCCCTGGTGGTGGGATGTCCTCGCGCACGGCCGGGCGTCCCGGTGGGCGGATGCGTTCGACATCGACTGGGCCGCGGGCGGCGGACGCGTGCGACTGCCCGTGCTCGGGGATGACAGCCCTCCGCTTCGGATCGAGGACGGCGAGCTGCGCTGCGGCGATCAGAGATTCCCCCTCGCCCCGGGATCGGCCGACGACGGCGCCGATCCGGAGACCGTGCACGGCCGCCAGCACTATGAGCTCGTCGACTGGCGGCGCGGCGACGCGGAGCTGAACTACCGCCGGTTCTTCGCGGTCTCCTCGCTCGCGGCGATCCGCGTCGAGGAGCCGTGGGTGTTCGACGCATCGCACGCCGAGATCCTCCGCTGGCTCCGCGGCGGCCTCGTGGACGGGCTCCGCATCGACCATCCGGACGGCCTCGCCGACCCGGGAGGGTACCTCGCGCGCCTCGCGGACGCGACCGGGGGCCGCTACGTCGTCGTCGAGAAGATCCTCGAGGCCGGAGAGCACCTGCCCGCGCACTGGGCGACGGCCGGCACGACCGGGTACGAGGCGCTCGGAGACGTCGATCGCGTGCTCGTCGACCCGGCCGGCCGCGCCCAGCTCGACGCGCTCGAGGAGGAGCTGCGCGGCTCGCGCGCCGCGTGGGACGACCTCGTCCACGACGGCAAGCGCGCCGCGGCCGACGGCATCCTCGCGTCCGAGGTGCGTCGGCTCGTGCGGCTCCTGCCGGACCGGGCCCTGCCCGGCGGCGCGGACGCCGCCGACGCGCTCGCCGAGATCCTCGCCTGCTTCCCCGTGTACCGGTCGTATCTGCCCGCCGGAGCCGAGCACCTCCACGCCGCCGTCGCCGAGGCGGCGCGGAGACGGCCCGACCTGGCGGCGGCCGTCGAGGCGCTCCTCCCGGTCCTCTCCGACCCCGCGGAGCCCGCCGCGGCGCGCCTCCAGCAGACCTCGGGCGCCGTGATGGCCAAGGGCGTCGAGGACACCGTGTTCTACCGCGTCGCGCGACTCGCCTCGCTTGCGGAGGTGGGCGGCGATCCCTCGGAGTTCGCGATCGATGTCGCCGAGTTCCACCGGCGCCAGATCGAGCGTCAGGCGCGCACACCCGCGTCGCTCACGTCGCTCTCGACGCACGACACGAAGCGGGGCGAGGACACCCGCGCGCGGATCGATGCGCTCGCCGAGGTGCCGGAGCTCTGGCGCACGACCCTCGCGACGCTTCTCGCGCGCGCTCCCCTGGGCGACGCCCCGCTCGCGGCGCTCCTGTGGAGCACGCTCGCGGGCGCGTGGCCCGTCTCCCGCGAACGCGCTCGCGCCTACGCGGAGAAGGCCGCACGGGAGGCCGCGACCGGCACATCGTGGCGCTCTCCCGACGCGGACTTCGAGGGGCGGCTCCACGCCCTCGTCGACGCGGCATTCGACGACCCCGAGGCGGCCGCCGCCCTCGAGGGCCTCGTGGACGCCATCCGCCCGGCCGGCTGGTCGAACGGCCTCTCCGCGAAGCTGCTGCAGCTCGCGATGCCCGGCGTGCCCGACGTGTACCAGGGCGCGGAGCTCTGGAACCGCTCGCTGGTCGATCCCGACAACCGGCGCCCCGTCGACTTCGGCGAGCGGCGCGCCCTGCTCGCGCAGCTCGATGCCGGACCGCCGCCGCCCCTCGACGAGAGCGGCGCGGCGAAGCTGCTCGTCACCTCGCGCGCGCTGAGGGCGCGACGCGATCGACCCGAGCTCTTCACGCGCTACGCGCCGCTGACTGTGATCGGCGACACGGGGCGGCACGCGATCGCGTTCGACCGCGGCGGGGCCGTCGCGATCGCGACCCGCCTCCCGATCGGCCTCGCCCGCGCCGGCGGATGGGGCAGCGCATCCGTGCTCCTCCCTCCCGGCCGATACGCGGATGCCCTCACCGGCGCCGAGACCGAGGGCGGTGCCGTCCCCCTCGCCGAGCTTCTGCGCACCTACCCCGTCGCCCTGCTTCTGAGGCAGGCGCCGTGAGCTTCGAGGTGTGGGCGCCGCACGCGCGGACCGCGACGCTCGTGCTCGACGGATCGCGGCTCGCGATGCGAGCAGCGCCCGACGGATGGTGGACGTCCGACGCCGAGCCGCGGCACGGCGCCGCCTACGGCTACCTGCTCGACGACGACGACACGCCCCTGCCCGATCCGCGCTCGCGCTGGCAGCCCGACGGGGTCGACGGGCTCAGCCGCGTGCACGACCCGTCGGCACACGCGTGGCAGGACAGCGGATGGACGGGCCGGCAGCTCGCGGGCGGCCTCATCTACGAGCTCCACGTGGGCACGTTCACGCCCGAGGGGACGCTCGACGCCGCCGCGGCGCGTCTGCCGCACCTCGTCGACCTCGGCGTCGACTTCGTCGAGCTCCTGCCCGTGAACGCCTTCGACGGCCCGCGCAACTGGGGCTACGACGGCGTCCTCTGGTACGCGGTCGACGAGAGCTACGGCGGCCCGGACGCCTACCAGCGGTTCGTCGATGCCTGCCACGCCGCGGGCGTCGGCGTGATCCAGGACGTCGTCTACAACCACCTCGGGCCGAGCGGCAACCACCTCCCCCGGTTCGGGCCGTACCTGCGCGAGGACGACGAGAACACGTGGGGCGCAGGCGTCGACCTGCGCCTGCCCGCCGTGCGCGCGCATATCGTCGAGAACGCGCTCATGTGGCTGCGGGACCACCATGTCGACGCCCTCCGGCTCGACGCCGTCCACGCGCTCGTCGACGACAGCCCGACGCACATCCTCCAGGAGCTCGCCGAGGAGGTCGACGCGCTCAGCGCGCACCTGCGTCGGCCGCTCACGCTCATCGCCGAATCGGACCTCAACGATCCGACCCTCATCTCGCCCCGAGAGGCGGGCGGGTACGGCGTGCACGCGCAGTGGAGCGACGACTACCACCACGCTGTCCACGTCGCGCTCACGGGCGAGACGCACGGCTACTACGCCGACTTCGCTCCGCTGTCGGCCCTCGCGAAGGCGGCGACCCGCGGGTTCTTCCACGACGGCACGTGGTCGTCCTTCCGCGGACGCGCCCACGGCCGCCCCCTTCCGCCCGGCACTCCCGCGTGGCGGCTCGTCACCTACACGCAGAATCACGACCAGATCGGCAACCGCGCGACGGGCGATCGCCTGGCCGCCGCGCTCGACGAGGACCTGCTCGCCGTCGCGGCGCTCCTCTGCCTCGCGTCGCCGTTCACGCCGATGCTCTTCATGGGCGAGGAGTGGGCAGCGTCCACGCCCTGGCAGTTCTTCACGTCGCATCCCGATCCGCAGCTCGGGGAGGCGACCAGGGAGGGGCGCAGGGAGGAATTCGCGCGGATGGGATGGGAGCGCGAGACCGTGCCCGACCCGCAGGACCCCGCGACGTTCGCGCGCTCGCGGCTCGACTGGAGCGAGCCCTATCCCGCGGATGGCGCTCCGACGCGGCACACGCGCATCCTCGCCGTCCATCGCGCGCTCGCGCGCCTGCGCAGGGCGGAGCCCGACCTCGTCGATCCGCGCCTCGAGCGGGTGTCGGCGGAGTGGAGCGAGGACGAGCGCTGGATCCGGCTCCGACGGGGCGGCCTGGAGATCGTCGTCAACCTGGCGGACGAGCCGCTGCGCATCCGGCCGACCGCGGACGTCGTCTTCGCGACGGCGCCGCTCGATGACGACGACGGCGCGATGCTCGTGCCGCCGCGCGCGGGAGCCGTCGTGCGGATCTGAGTCGGCAGACGCGAGGAGGGCGGGTGCCGAAGCACCCGCCCTCCTCAGGATCCGCTGAGATCACTCGGCCTCGTCGGCCGCCTTCGCGGTCTTGCGCGTGCGCTTGGGCTTCTTCTCGGCCGCGGGAGCCTCCTCGGCCGGAGCCTCCTCCGCAGCGGGAGCCTCCTCGGCCGCACCAGCCTCGTCGGCCGGAGCCTCCTCCGCAGCAGCCTCTTCGGCCTCGGGCTCGTCGTCGACGGCCGCGAAGTCGCTCACGTCGACCGGGTTGCCCGCGGTGTCGACGACGGACACCTTGCCGAGGACGATCGCGATCGCCTTGTTGCGCGCGACGTCGCCCATGAGAGCCGGCAGCTGGTTGCCCTGCTGGAGCGCCTGCACGAAGTCCTGCGGCGACATGCCGTACTGGCCCGACGCCTGGATGAGGTACTGCGTGAACTCGTCCTGCGAGACCTGCACGTCGAGCTTCTCGGCGATCGCGTCGAAGAGGATCTGCGTGCGGAACTGCTTCTCGCTCGCCTCGGTCACCTCGGCGCGGTGCTCGTCGTCCTCGAGGCGGTTCTCCTGCTCGAGGTGACGGTGCACCTCGTCCTCGATGAGGCTCGCGGGAACCGGGATCTCGACCGCCTCGAGCAGCGTCTCGACGAGCTTGTCGCGCGCGGCGGAGCCCTGCGAGAACGCTCCGCGCGTCGCGGCAGTCTCCTTGAGCGACTCGCGCAGCTCGGCGATCGTGTCGAACTCGCTCGCCATCTGCGCGAAGTCGTCGTCGGCCTCGGGGAGCTCGCGCTCCTTGACGGCCTTGACGGTCACGGCGACCTCGGCCTCCTCGCCCGCGTGGTCTCCGCCCACGAGCTTGGAGCGGAACGTGGTCTCCTCGCCGGCGGTGAGCGACTCGACGGCCTCGTCGATGCCGTCGAGCAGCTCGCCCGAGCCGACCTCGTACGACACGCCCTCGGCGCGGTCGATCTCCTGGTCGTCGATCTTGGCGACGAGGTCGAGCTCGACGAAGTCGCCCTTCGCGGCCGGGCGGTCCACGGGCACGAGCGTGCCGAAGCGGGCGCGCAGGCTGTCGAGCTCCTCGTCGATCTTCGCGTCGTCGATCTCGACGGCGTCGACCGTGACGGTGAGGCCCTCGTAGGCGGGGATCTCGAACTCGGGGCGCACGTCGACCTCGACGTCGACGACGAGGTCGCCCGAGAAGTCCTTGTCGCTCGGCCACTCGACGATGTCCGCCTGCGGGCGCCCGAGGATCTTCACGTCGTTCTCGGCGACGGCGGCGCGGAAGAACCCGTCGAGGCCCTCGTTGACGGCGTGCTCGATGACCGCGCCGCGGCCGACGCGCTGGTCGATGATCGGAGCGGGAACCTTGCCCTTGCGGAAGCCGGGGACCTGCACGTCGCGCGCGATGTGCTCGTACGCGTGCTGGATGCTCGGCTTGAGGTCTTCGGGGCTGACCGTGATGTGAAGCTTCACCCGCGTCGGGCTGAGCTTCTCGACGGTGCTGTTCACCATGCTGGTTCGTTTCTCCTTGTGACGGACCCGCACGCCGGTCGCGACGCGGGCTGAGGTCTGGATGGGCCGTTGGTCGGGGCGACAGGATTTGAACCTGCGGCCTCCCGCTCCCAAAGCGGGCGCTCTACCAAGCTGAGCTACGCCCCGCGGATATCCCCGCGCACGGGAACACGAAACGGCCTCGGAAAGTCTAGCCGACCGATCGGGCGGGACTCGCCACCCGGGGCGGCGAGAGAGGAGATGGAGGGGATGACGGGAATCGAACCCGCGTGACCAGTTTGGAAGACTGGGGCTCTACCATTGAGCTACATCCCCGGAACTGCGTCCGGCAGCGTGAACGATCCTATCCCACGCGCGCACGTGCTTCCGACACGGCACGGGCTGAGGTACCTCATCCGGCTCGTCCGGCCCCGGGAATACGGCGTTCTGCCGATGCTCCGGCGCCGCCTCAGGGACGACCGTGGAGTCATGTTCATCGATCCTCTCCACAGCCTCTCCGTCCACCGCGCCGAGATCGAGGAGGCCGAGCGCCGTGCGGCTCGCGAGCGCTCGATCCGCGAGCGACTCGAGGCCGACGCCGCACAGGGCGATCGGATCCCGACTCGGCGAGCATCCCGGGCGCGTCGACTCCTCCCGCGCCTCTCGTCGTGACGTCCGCCGTCCGCCGCGATGTCGACGGTCCGTGTGATGATGACGCGGTGACGATCAGGACCAGTCCGCGCACGGTCGGGCGCGAGAGCGAGCACGCTCAGCTCGTCGCGCTCTTCGAGGCCGCCGAGCGCGGCGAGCCCGCGCTCGCGCTCGTCTCGGGCGAGGCCGGCATCGGCAAGTCGCGGCTCGTCTCCGATCTCGCGGCCGCGGTCGGCGGCCGCGCGCGCGTCCTCGTGGGCCACTGCGTCGACCTCGGTCGCGTCGGCGAGGCGTACACGCCCTTCACCGCCGCGCTGCGGGTGCTCATCGCCGACCTCGGCGTCGACCGCGTGCGCGAGCTGGCGGGCCCCGGGGCCGCCGCCCTCTCGGGCATGGCGCCCGCGCTCGCGAGCGAGGCGGAGCCGACCGGCCAGCAGCCCTACGAGGCGCTCGCCCATCTGCTCGAGACCGCGAGCCGCGAGCGCCCGGTCGTGCTCGTCCTCGAGGACGTGCACTGGATGGACAGGGCGAGCCTCGGCGTGCTCGCCTACCTCGCGCGGGTCTCGCTCGACGCCCGTCTGCTCGTCGTGGCCACGTACCGGCCCGAGGACATCGGCCGCACGCACCCCGCGCGCGATCTGCTCGGCGAGCTGGCGCGCAGCCGCGCCACGACGCGCGTCGAGCTGGGCCGCCTGGACCGCGAGGACGTCCGCGCGCTCGTCGGCGAGCTGACCGGCACGGCGGTCGCGGGGCCGCAGCTCGACGCGATCGCCGCCCGCAGCGACGGCGTGCCCTTCTATCTCGAGGAGCTCGTCGCCGTGGAGGGCTGCGACGACGAGCGCGCCCTCCCCGGCGGCCTGCGGAGCCTGCTGCTCGCGCGGTACGAGCGGCTGTCCGATCCGGCACGAGCGCTTGCGCGCGCTCTCTCGGTCGGCGGGCTGTCCGTCGCGCACGCGCTCCTCGAGAGGGTCGACGGCCTCGACGCGACCGCGCGCGACGCCGCCCTCCGCGAGGCCCTCGACGCGGGCCTCCTCGTCCTCACGGACGACGGCTACGCGTTCCGGCACGCGCTCGTGCGCGAGGCCATCCTCGAGGACGCCCTTCCCGGCGAGCGCGAGCGGCTCCACGAGCGCTACGCCGAGGCGCTCGAGGAGCGTGCCGCATCCGGCGCGCGCGTGGCAGCGGCCGTCGCGCACCACCTGGCGTCGACGCGAGACGCCGCGCGGGCGTTCCCCGCCTCGATCCGCGCGATGCAGGAGGCGCGGGCGAGCTCCGCCTACGCGTCCGCCGCACAGCACGCCGAGCAGGCGCTCGCGATGTGGGATGCCGTGCCCGACGCCGAGAGCACGGCCGGGATGCCGTGGCTCGAGCTCATGGGGAGGGCCGCGACCTACCTCCGCAACGCCGGCGAGACCGAGCGCAGCATCGCCGTGTCGCGCTCCGCGCTGGCCGCGTGCCCTCCCGACTCCATCCACCACGTCCGCCTCACGCGCAATCTCGCGCGCGCCCTCTCCAACGCCGCCCGTCCGGGCTCCATCGAGGCGTATCGCGACGCCCTCGCGACCGTCGAGCGGATCGGCGGGCACGAGGAGCTGCGCGTCGATCTGCTCATCTCCCTCGCCGGGCGGCTCATGCTGGCCGGCGAGCGCGCCGATGCCCGCCGCCTCGCTCTCGAGGGCGCCGCCGTCGCGGAGCGGCTCGGAGCGACCGCGCTCGTCTCGAACGCGATGAACGTCGCCGGGCTCTGCCTCGCGCACGGCGGCGACCTCGCAGCGGGGTGGGCGGAGCTCGAGCAGGCACGGCAGCTGGCAGGCGACGATCGCGCCGCGCGCCTGCGGTACTGGGTCAACGCGTCGGATCTCGCGCAGCGGGCCGGAGACCCGGATCGCGCGCTCGAGCTCGCCCGGCTCGGGATGGCCGAGGCTCAGGCCTACGGCCTCGAGCGCACCTCGGGCACCGTCCTCGCGTCGAACGCCGCCGACCCGCTCGCGAGCCTCGGCCGGTGGGACGAGGTCGACGCCCTCATCGACCGCGCTCTGGCCGCCTCGCCCCCGTCGGTCAACGTGACGTACCTCGCGGTCGTCCGCGCGTGGTCCCTCGTCTGGCGGGGCGATCTCGCCGCCGCGGCCGCGACGCTCGAACCGCACCGAGCCGTGCTCCGCTCGACCGCCGAGAACGAGATCCAGGCCCTCCTCACCGTGGCGCGCGTCGACATGGAGCTCGCGCTCGCGGACGGGCGGCCCGAGGTCGCTTGGGACGCGGCCGCGGGCGTGCGGGCCGTGCCCGTGGAGCGACTCGCGCTGAACTCGGGCAACGCGGTGCCCCTGGCCTGGTCGTTCGCCCGCGTCGCGCGCCTGGCCGGGAGGCGCGGCGGACACGCGTTCGGGCAGGAGGCTGGCCGGCTCGCCGAGCGCCTGATCGACCAGTTCGCGGGCTGGCCGACGCACGGCGTGTGGAGTGCGCTCACCCGCGCCGAGCTCGCCGACGACGAGCCGTCATGGCGCGCGGCCGCGGCAGCAGCGGAGGGCCGCGAGGCGCCGGTCGGGCTGCTGCCCTACGCGCTCGCCCAGCAGGTGCGGGCACGGGTCGAGGCCGGAGACCGCGCGGGCGCCCGGGCTCTCGTTCCGTCCGCACGCGCGCCCGCGCACGAACGCGGCGTCCTCGGCGTCCTGCGCGACCTGGATGCACTGGCCGACGAGGCCGGTCTCCAGGGGCGCGACGGGCACGCCGATCCGGTGCTCACGGCGCGCGAGCTCCAGGTCCTCGAGCTCGTCGCCGAGGGCCTCAGCAACGGCCAGATCGGGCAGCGCCTGTTCATCAGCACGAAGACCGTCAGCGTGCACGTGTCCGCGATCCTCCGCAAGCTCGGAGCGGCGACGCGCACGGAGGCCGCACACCGGGCGGCCGACCTCCTCGGCGCGACCGCGCCCTGATCAGCGCTCGCCGTCGCGGAGCGCCGCCTCATGGCGCGCCGCGTGCGCGAGGTAGTTCTCGGCGTTCCGGAGGAGTCCGGCGACCTCCTCGTCCGTGAGTGCGCGGCGGACCTTCGCGGGCACTCCCGCGACGAGACTCCGCGGCGGCACGACCGTGCCCTCGAGCACAACCGCTCCCCCAGCGACGAGGCACTCGGCCCCGATCTCGGCGCCCTGCAGCACGACGGCGCCCATGCCGATGAGCGACCGGTCGCCGATGCGGCAGCCGTGCACCACGGCGTTGTGCCCGACGGACACGTCGTCGCCGATCTCGGTATCGAAGCCGCCGCCGACGTGCACCGAGACGCTGTCCTGGAGGTTGCTGCGCGCGCCCACGCGGATGGCGCCGGTGTCGCCCCGGAGGACAGCGTTGTACCAGACGCTCGTCTGAGGGCCGAGCGCGACGTCGCCGACGACGCGCGCTCCGTCGGCGAGGAACGCGTCGGGCGGGACGACCGGCCGCACGCCGTCGAGAGGCAGGACCGTGGCACGGGGCGAGACGCTCATGGTCCGACGATACGTCCGCGCGCGCCCTCTCGCTTTCGATGCCAGGTTCGGCAAGCCTAACTTTCGCCCGATCATCTGCGATTTAGCCGAGCCTCTGCTTGCTTGCGGAATGCCAGCCGACGAGTAGCGTTGTCTTCAGCGACAGGGCGCGACACGCGCCCGGCAAGACGAAGGAGAACCCTCATGAGCGACGCACAGACCATCTCCGCGACCGCCGCCGACCCGACCGTCGCCGCCGGCTCGGCCCAGTTCCTCTCTCCCGTCGTCCTCGGCCTCCAGGCTCTCGGCGTCAACGGCAAGCAGGCGCACTGGCACGTGCGCGGCGCCAACTTCATCGGCGTGCACGAGTTCCTCGACACGCTCGTCGACCACGCGCAGGAGTGGGCGGACCTCGCCGCCGAGCGCATCGTGGCCCTGGGCCTCCCCATCGACGCGCGCCTCGCCGCCGTCGCCGGCAAGGTCCCGACCACCGGCGCGCCCGCGGGCTTCGCCCAGTCGGACGCCGTCATCCGCGGCATCGTCTCCGACATCGACGCCGTTCTGGCCGACCTCCAGGCCGCCATCGACGGTCTCGACGAGGTCGACCTCACGAGCCAGGACGTCGCCATCGAGATCAAGGCGGGCCTCGAGAAGGACCGCTGGTTCCTCGTGGCGCACATCGCCGAGTGACCCTCGCTCTCCTCGTCAGAAGGCCTCGCTCCGCTCGGAGCGAGGCCTTCGACGTGTCACGGCGCGGTGGCGCGCGGCTCCCTAGCCGAGGTGCGTGAGGCGCCCGTCGACGAGGGTCGCGTGCACCGGCATGGCACGCAGCGCGTCGGCTCCCGCCGTCAGCGGGTCGTGCCCGACGAGTGCCAGGTCAGCCGGCTCGCCGGGCAGGACCCTCGCCGGATCCGCCGTGCCGCCGTCGGTCGAGGCGGCGAGGGCCGTGCGGGCGTCGAGAGCCTGATCGACCCGCCAGGGCTCGCTCGCGTCGCGGGTGCGGAAGACCGCGGCGGCCATCTGGACCCACGGGTCGAGGGGCGAGACCGGCGCGTCGGACCCGAGCAGCAGGCAGGCTCCGGCCTCGACCAGCTCGCGGAGCGGATAGGCGACCGCCGTCTGCGCAGCCCACTCGACGGCGGCGAGCTCGCGATCGTCGAGGGCATGCTCGGGCTGCACGCTGGCCTCGACGCCGAGGCGGGCGAACCGCGCGATGTCGGTGCGTGCGACGAGCTGGACGTGCTCGATGCGCCCGGGCACGTCGGCGGCCGCGAACGCGTCGAGCGCGTGCCGGGCCGCGACGTCCCCGATCGCGTGGATCGTCGTCGCGATGCCCGCGCTCGCGGCGCGCGCCACGAGCTCGATGAGGGCGCGCGGCTCGACGTTCAGGCGCCCGCGGCTGACGCCGTCGGCGTACGGGGCGCTCGTCGCGGCGGTCCGCGTGCCGAGCGACCCGTCGGAGATGACCTTGAGCATCCCGAAGGACACGCGATCCGACCCGTCGAGCGCCTCGCCGGTCGACAGCCCCTCCGCGATCGCCCGGTCCAGGTCGTCGGGATACACGTCGAAGCGCACGCGGACGCGCTCGTCACCCCGCGCCATCCGCCGTCGCCACCGATCGGCGTTCCACCCGATCTCGAGGTCCTGCACGCCGACGACGCCCCTCGCGGCGGCGGCCGCGAGCATCCCGTCCAGCGCGGCGTCCTCGTCCTCCGGGGCGAGCTGCTTGAGACGCTGCTCGACGAGGAAGGCGGCGCCCTCGCGCACGAGACCCGCGGCGTCGGCCGCGAGGCCCTCACGCCGCGCGGCGGCCGAGTTCAGCCAGACGCCGTGGAGATCGGAGCTCACGAGATAGGTCGGGATGTCGCCGGTCACCTCGTCGAGGAGGCCCAGGTCGGCGGCATCCGACCAGAGGCCGTCACGCAGGCGCGCGACGACCCGGCGCCCGTCTGCTCGGATCGGGGCGGCCGCGGCCGCGCGCGCGGCCTCCTCGGCGGACGCGGCGTGCTCGACCGACGGCGTGCCCTGCGCGAGCGCGCACTCGAGCGTGTGCACGTGATGGTCCCAGAGGCCGGGGACGAGCCATCCGCCCGCGCCGTCGAGCACCGCGCCGCTTCGGCGGATCGCGCCAGCGGGCGCGATGTCGGCGATCCGTCCGTCCGCGAGCCACACGTCGTACACGCCGTCGACGTCGTACTCGGGGTGGGCGAGCAGCTCGCGCCCCTCACCCCCGATGCGGACATCCGCGATGACGTCGACCCGGTCGCCTCGGCTCAGCGCTGGCATGTCGGGCACCAGTAGAGCTTGCGCGCCTGCATCTCCTCGAGCACGATCTCCGTGCCGCAGACCCGGCAGGGCAGGCCCGCGCGGTGGTAGACCCAGTGGCGGTCGTCCCTGCTCGCCATCGCGCGACGCCAGGCGTCGCCCTCGAGCCCGTCCATGGTCATCATCTGCCCCGTCTCGACGCCGATGCGCAGGAGCACGACCCAGTCGCGCCACAGTCCGCGCACCGTCTCCTCGGGGATGTCCTTCCCCGGCGTGTGCGGGTCGAGCCCCGCGCGGAAGAGCATCTCAGCGCGGTAGACGTTGCCGATGCCGCTCACGACCGACTGGTCCATGAGCAGCTGGCCGATCGCGACATTCCGGCGGCGGACCGCCGCGAGGAAGCGCTCCTCGCCCTCACCGACGTCGCCGACGAGCGGGTCGGGGCCGAGCTTGGCGATCACGCGGGCGATCTCGTCCGGCCGCTGCACGACGCATGCGGTGGGTCCGCGGAGGTCCGCGCAGGTCGTCTCCGTGAGCAGGCGGACGCGCACCTGGCCGACGACGGGCGGCGGCCACTCGGCGTCGGAGGCGGCCAGGCCGTCCGGCTCGTCGAGCCCTCGCGTCTGCTCGGACATCCGCACGTGCACGCGCGTGCGACGCGGGGCGCCGATCGACGCGAGGGAGTTCTCGCCGGCGTCGTCGAACACGCGGTCGGTGCCGCGCTGATTCGTCTGCCCCATCCGCCCGTTCGCGGACGCGATCGTCGGGTCGACGAGGATCTCGCCGGCGAAGTCCCACGCTCCGTACAGGCCGAGGTGCACGCGCAGCCAGACATCCTCGTCGAACTCGAGGAACATCTGCTTGCCGACCGCCTCGGCGCGCGTCATCGTGCGGCCGTCGAGGATGGCCGCGCCCTCCGCGAAGCGCCCCTGCGGGCTCGTCGCCCCGACCGGGCGGCCGACGAAGTTGCGCGCGAACTGCCGCGCGATCCGGTGGACGGAATGACCCTCGGGCATCCGCTAGGACATCGTGCGCGGAGCGGGCCCGTCGACGAGGGCGCCGTCGCGCTCGTAGGCGCCGATCTGCGCGATCCGGCGGACGTGACGCTCGTCGTTCGAGAACGGCGTCTGGATGAAGCGGTCGATGAAGCGCGTGACGTCCTCGAACGTGTGCTGGCGCGCGCCGATGGCGATGACGTTCGCGTCGTTGTGCTCGCGCGCGAGCTCGGCGGTCGAGAGGTTCCACACGAGCGCCGCGCGGATGCCCTCGACCTTGTTCGCCGCGATCTGCTCGCCGTTGCCCGAGCCGCCGAAGACGACGCCGAGCGCGGGGACGCCGGCGCGCTGGTCGTCGACGACCGCCTGCGCCGCGCGGATGCAGAACGCGGGGTAGTCGTCGAGCGGGTCGTACTCGACCGGCCCGTGGTCGATGACCTCGTGGCCCTGGGAGGCGAGGTGGTGCTGCAGCTGGGTCGAGAACTCGAGACCCGCGTGATCGGTCGCGATGTGGATGCGCATGGAGACGATTCTCCCCTACCTGCGGGGGTGCCCGTGCACGGTCAGGGCGCGACGCCCGCCGCGGCCGGCAGGAAGCCCAGCCGCGCGTTCTCGCAGTCGCCGGGGCGCGCCACGTCGTACCAGGGCCCCAGGTCGGTCAGGTGCGGCCGCTCGCTCGCGGGCGTTCCGTGCAGGCGCTCCTCCACGAGGTCGACGAGACCCGCCACGAACGCCGGATGCGTGCCGGGCGTGCGGGTGCGGACCGCGCGGATGCCGGACTCCGCGGCCGACGCCATCGCCTCGTTGTCGAGGTCCCAGAGGACCTCCATGTGGTCGCTCACGAAGCCGAGCGGCACGATCGCGACAGCCTCGACACCCTGCGCGGGCAGCCCGGCGATCACGTCGTTGACGTCGGGCTCGAGCCACGGCTGCGACGCGGGGCCCGATCGCGACTGGAAGACGAGGTCCCATCCGGTCCTCGCTGCGGCCGGGACCTCGTCGGCGAGGCGCTGCATGATGTGCGCCGCCACGGCCCGGTGCTGCGCCGCGTACGCTCCCCCCTCGGGCCAGGAGCGGTCGCGCGGACCGGAGCGGTCGGCGTCGGCGGTCGGGATCGAGTGCGTCGAGAACAGCACGCGCACCGCCCCGGCGCCCACGCCGTCCGCGAGGAACCCGGCGACCGCGTCGCGCACGCCCTCGTAGAAGGGCTCGACGAAGCCGGGGTGGTCGAAGAACAGGCGCACCTTGTCGATCGTCACGGGGTCGTCCCCCGTTCCCAGGCCCGTCTCGKCGAGGRCGCGYGCGWAGTCCTCGCGRTACTGACGRYMGCTCGAGTACGAGCTGTAGGCGCTCGTSGCGAYCGCGAGCAGGGTGCGGTGTCCGTCGGCGTGAGCGGCCCGAACGGCGTCATCGAGGTACGGCGCCCAGTTGCGGTTGCCCCAGTAGACCGGCAGGTCGAGGCCCCGCCGGGCGATCTCGGCCTCCAGCGCGGCCTTGAGCGCGCGGTTCTGGGCGTTGATCGGGCTCACGCCGCCGAAGTGGCGGTAGTGGTGCGCGACCT
>NZ_JBAKGU010000023.1:0-30857 GCF_049065455.1 Microbacterium sp. SA156 | reverse complement strand
TGACGAGCTTGATGCCGCATACCAGACAGGTGGTCGAGTTCGTCGCAAGGCCCACGACTAAGGGTCGCGGACCATAGCGATCCCCGTTCTACCGCGAGATTCCGCGGCTAGATCGAGAACCCATCCACTCCTTTTGGCCTATAACCCTCAGGCGCGCCGACCGCCCGGGCGCCGCGGCACCGCCGTGCGCCGGCGCGTGCGGCCGACGACGAAGGCGCTGATCAGCACGAGCAGACCCCCGGCGGCCGACGCGGCGAGCGCGACGATCGACGCGATGTGGGCCATCTCATCGGCACTCATGCCTCTCCCCTTCCGTCCGCGGATCCCTCCCCTGCTCATGAGACGCGCGAGCGGCCGTTTCATTACGCGGGTCGACCGGGACCATCCCTCCCCGCGTTCTCAGGGCGTGTCGCGTAGGCTTGTCCGGTTCGTGCCCCATCCGACATCCGGAGAGACATGCCTGCCACGCCCCGCCTCGTCGCCTTCGACCTCGACGACACCCTCGCTCCCTCGAAGTCGCCCATCGAGCCGCGGATCGGCGAGTTGCTCATCGCGCTCGCGGAGCGTGTCGAGGTCGCGATCATCTCGGGCGGGCAGATCCAGCAGTTCCGCATGCAGGTCGTCGACCGACTCCCCGAGGCTCCCGAGGCGCTCTCGCACATCCACCTCCTGCCGACGTGCGGCACCCAGTACTTCCGCCACACGGGCGACGACTTCTCGGCGGTGTACGCGCGCGAGCTCACCGACGACGAGAAGCGCCGCGCCCTCGCCGCGGTCGAGGAGGAGGCCAAGCGCCTCGGCTTCTGGGAGACGCAGACCTGGGGTCCGATCCTCGAGGACCGCGGCTCGCAGATCACGTTCTCCGCCCTCGGCCAGGAGGCGCCCGTCGACGCGAAGAAGGCGTGGGACCCGACGAGCGAGAAGAAGTCCGCGCTGCGCGACGCCGTCGCCGCGCGCGTGCCCGACCTCGAGGTGCGCTCGGGCGGCTCGACCTCCGTCGACATCACCCGCAAGGGCATCGACAAGGCCTACGGCATGCGCCAGCTCGCCGAGGAGACCGGCATCGACCTCGACGACATGCTCTTCTACGGCGACCGGCTCGACGCCGACGGCAACGACTACCCCGTCCTCGCGATGGGCGTCGCGTGCGTCTCGGTGACGGGCTGGGAGGACACCGTCGAGAAGCTCGAGGAGCTCATCCCGGCACTCCCCGTGCGCGTCTGAGCGCCCGCCAGACGACGAAACGGCCCCCGGATCATCCGGAGGCCGTTTCGTCGTATGGCGCGTCAGCTGGCGTAGCCGCGCGGGTTCTTCTGCTGCCAGTTCCAGACGCTCGACGTCATGTCGTCGATGCCGAAGCGCGCCTTCCATCCGAGCTCCGACTCGGCCTTCGCCGGGTCGCAGTACGTCGCGGCCATGTCGCCCGGGCGTCGCGGCGCGATCACCTTGGGCAGCTCGCGGCCGACGGCCTTCTCGAACGACGCGATGAGCTCGAGCACGCTCACGGGGCGGCCCGTGCCGAGGTTGTAGCTCGCGAGCCCGGGCTGCGCCTTCTCGAGCGCCGCGACGTGCCCCTCGGCGAGGTCGACGACGTGGATGTAGTCGCGCAGGCCCGTGCCATCCGGGGTGTCGTAGTCGTCGCCGAAGACGTTGATCTCGGGCAGCGAGCCGACGGCCACGCGTGCGACGAACGGCATGAGGTTGTTGGGGATGCCCTGCGGGTCCTCGCCGATGAGACCGGACTCGTGCGCGCCGACCGGGTTGAAGTAGCGCAGCAGCGTGACGTTGAGCTCGGGGTTCACCTTCTGCACGTCAGCGAGGATGACCTCGTTGATGAGCTTGCTCTTCGAGTACGGGTTCGAGAGCTCGACGAGGTCGCGCGTGCCCGTCTCGCGGAACGGCAGGTCGGCCGGGTTCGAGTAGACGGTCCCCGTGGAGGAGAAGACGAACGAGCGGATGCCGTTGGCGAGCCCCACGCGGAGCAGAGCGAACGTCGAGTCGAGGTTGTTCGCGTAGTACTCGAGCGGCTTCTGGGTCGACTCGCCGACCGCCTTGTGCGCGGCGAAGTGGATGATCGCCTCGAACGGCCCGTGCTCGGCGAACGCCGCCCCCACGACCTCGTCGTCGGCCGCGTCGCCCACGACGAGCGCCACGGGCGTCCCCGTGATCTGCTCGATGCGCGAGGCGACGACGTCGCTCGTGTTGTCGAGGTTGTCGAGCAGCACGACCTCGTGGCCGGCTTCGACGAGCGCCACCGCAGTGTGCGCACCGATGTATCCGGCTCCGCCGGCAAGGAGTACTCGCATGCCCTCAGGCTACGGCTCCGGCCATGTTGACGTCAACATGCATCATGCAGGCGTGAGCACGCCGCCGGACTCCTCGAGGTAGCAGACGCCGCACAGCGACTCGTAGGTCACGAAGTGCTCGTCGCGCACGGCGGCGCCCTCGGCGTCGATGGCCACCTGGTCCCCGTCGAACACGAACCGCCCTGCGACCTTGCGGCCGTTGAAGAGCGCCTTCCGGCCGCAGCGGCAGATCGTCTTCAGCTCCTCGAGGGCGTGGGCGATCTCGAGGAGTCGCCGCGAGCCAGGGAACGCCTGCGTGCGGAAGTCAGTGCGGATGCCGTACGCCATCACCGGGATGTCCTCGAGCACGGCGATGCGGAACACCTGATCGACCTGCGCGGGCGTGAGGAACTGCGCCTCGTCGATGAGCAGGCACGCGACATCGCGCGGACGGTCTCCTGCGAACAGGGCGCGGCTCGCCTCGCGACGGACGTGCTCACGGTGACGCGCGAAGAGCTCGCCGGCATCGTCATCCGCATCGATGAGGAAGTCGACCGTGCGGGTGACGCCGAGGCGCGACTCGATCTGGTCGGCGCCCTTCGTGTCGATCGCGGGCTTGGCGAGGAGGACGGCCTGCCCGCGCTCCTCGTAGTTGTACGCGGCCTGCAGGAGGGCGGTGGACTTGCCCGAGTTCATCGCCCCGTAGCGGAAGTAGAGTTTGGCCACCGGACGAGTGTAGTCGGCGGGCGGTCAGAGCGCCGCGCGGCGGGCGGTCGGCGCCCCGCTCGGCGGGCTGCCGCCCCGCGCGGCGGCCTCCCGCCATCCAGACCAGCGCCCGTCGCCGAGACCAGTGCGGGGAACGCCAGTCTCGACGCCCGACGCTAGTCTCACGAAGGAGGTGGGCGGTCAGAGCACGGCGAGGCGGGCGAACACGTGCTCGCGGTTGAGCGGCGCCTGCGAAGGATCGTCCACCGCCTCGACGGGGACGACCCACCGGAGCTCGTCGATCTCGGCCTGCACGACCGGCTCGACCGGAGTGCGGGTCGAGAACACGGTGGCGAGCAGCGCGTGATCGGCCTCGTTGGCCGCACGGGTCGCGAAGGTGCCCAGCAGGCGCAGGTCGGCGGGCGCGATCTCCAGCCCGAGCTCCTCGCGCACCTCGCGGATGGCCGTGTCGACCGCGCTCTCCCCCACCTCCGGCTTCCCGCCCGGCAGCATGAACGCGCGCGTGCCGCGCTTGCGCACGGTCAGCACCGCGCCATCCGCTCGCAGGAAGGCGATCGCGGCGACGGTGATCCGCGGGGCGGACGACGCCGTCGCCGAGGAGGGTCGGATGGCGGCTGCGGGGTTCACGGGCACGTCGAGCCATGTTAGCCGCAGCCGCCATCCGGCGGCCGTGCGTCAGTCGATCATGCCGCGGCGGAGGAGCTGCCCCCGCGGGGTGCTGCCGTCGACGACCTGACCGCGCAGGTACGTGCGGCGCACGAGACCCGAGAGCGCGCGGCCCGCGTACGGCGTGATCGGGTTCTTGTGATGGAGCTTCGCGACGTCGACGACGTACGCGTCGTCGTCGGCGAACACCGCGAAGTCGGCGTCGTAGCCGGGCGCGATGCGGCCCTTGCCGGTGAGCCCCGCGAACTGCGCCGGCCGGTCGCTCATCCACGACACCACGGTCTCGAAGTCGATGCCGCGGTGACGCGCCTCGGTCCAGACGAGCGACAGCCCCAGCTGCAGCGAGGAGACGCCGCCCCATGCCACCGCGAAGTCGCCGTTCTCGAGGTCCTTCAGGTCGAGCGTCGACGGGGAGTGGTCCGAGACGATGAAGTCGATCGTGCCGTCCTGCAGGCCCTCCCAGAGCAGTTCGCGGTTGCCGGCCTCGCGGATCGGCGGGCAGCACTTGTACTGCGTGCCGCCCGTCGGGATCTCCTCGGCGGTGAGCGTCAGGTAGTGCGGGCAGGTCTCGACCGTGAGCCGCACGCCGTCGCGCTTCGCCGAGCGGATCATCGGCAGCGCGTCGGACGACGACAGGTGCAGGATGTGCGCACGCGCCCCCGTCCAGCGGGCGCGTTCGATGACCTCGGCGATCGCGATGTTCTCGGCACCGCGGGGGCGCGAGGCGAGGAACTTCGCGTAGTCGTCGCCCTCGGGCGAGGGCGCGCGGTCGATGGCGCGCGAGTCCTCGGCGTGCACGAGCATGACGGAGTCGAACGACGCGAGCTCGCGCATGTCGTGCTCCATCTCGTCGGCGTCCAGCGGCGGGAACTCGTCGACGCCCGAGTGCAGCAGGAAGCACTTGAACCCGAAGACGCCGTCGTCGTGCAGGTCGCGCAGGGACGACGTGTTGCCGGGCACGGCGCCGCCCCAGAAGCCCACGTCGATGTGCACCTGGTCGCGCGCGACGGCGCGCTTCTCCTCGAGGGCCGGCACGTCGATCGTCGGCGGGATGCTGTTGAGCGGCATGTCGATGATCGTCGTCACGCCTCCTGCGGCTGCGGCGCGCGTCGCGGATGCGAAGCCCTCCCACTCGGTGCGGCCGGGCTCGTTGACGTGCACGTGGGTGTCGACGAGGCCCGGGATGAGGGTCTCCCCCGCTGCCAGCTCGACGACCTCGTCGCCCTCGAGCGCGTTCCCGAGCGGCTGGAGCGCCACGATCCGGCCATCCCGCACGCCCACCTCGCGCGGGCGCACGCCCGAGGTCGTGAGCACCCGCTCGCCCCGGATCACGAGGTCGTAGCGCTCGCGGGGAAGCGTCGAGGCGGCTGTCGACTCTGCACTGTGTTCGGTCTGCGACGACATCGTCGCTCCTTTCGAATGGTCTCTCATCAGTTTCGCGGAACGGCCGCGAGATGCTGCGCGGCGATGTCACGGCCGATCGCGCGCAGGTGGATGGCGGCGTCGCGGATGCTCGCCGCCGCGTCGACGGCGCGGTCGCTCGTCGCGTAGCACGCGGCGAACCCCGCCTCCCGCCAGCGCTCCTCGCCGAGGAGCGTCCGGCCGCACACGGCGACGGCGGGCACCCCCGCGGCCGCCGCCGTGCGCGCGACGCCCAGCGGCGTCTTCCCCCCGAGGCTCTGCTCGTCGAGCGAGCCCTCACCCGTCACGACGAGGTCCGCCCCCCGCAGACGGTCGGCGAGACGGGTGAGGTCGAGCACGACGTCGACGCCCGCACGGCGTCGAGCGCGCAGCGCCGCGAGAGCGCCGAAGCCGACGCCGCCGGCCGCGCCTGCACCGGGCAGGTCGCGGGCAGCGACGCCCGATGCGGCCTCGAGGGCGTCGGCGAACACCGCGAGCGCGGCGTCGAGGGTCTCGACGTCGGCGGGCGATGCTCCCTTCTGCGGCCCGAAGACGCGCGCCGCACCGCGCGCCCCGAGCAGCGGATGGTCGACATCGCTCGCGAGGACGACCTCCGCGCCGACGAGCCGGGGATCGAGCCCCGACAGGTCGACGCGGCGGACGCGCGCGAGCGCTGCACCGCCATCCGGCACCTCGCGCCCCTCCTCGTCGAGGAGGCGCGCACCGAGGGCCGCGAGCATGCCCGCTCCCCCGTCGGTGGAGGCCGATCCCCCGACCGCGAGCACGAGCCGGCGTGCACCGCGGCCGAGGGCGGCCCGGATCAGGTCGCCCGTGCCGCGCGACGACGCCCTCAGCGCGTCGCGCTCGGCTTCGGGCACGAGCTCGAGGCCCGAGGCCGTCGCCATCTCGATGACGGCGAGGTCGTCGCGCTGCGCCCACGTCGCCGCGACCGGGTCGCCGAGGGGCCCGGACGCGACCGCCCCGTGCCGGGCGAACCCGTTGGCGACCGCCGCGTCCACCGTGCCCTCGCCGCCGTCGGCGACCGGCGCGAGGTCGATCTCCGCGTCGGGGAGCTCGTCGCGCAGGCCGTCGGCGACGGCCTGCGCGACCTGCTCCGCGCTGAGCGACCCCTTGAACTTGTCGGGGGCGATGACGATGCGCACGCGCGTCCTCCGGGCGTCCTGCTCAGGCCGTGACGGCGGCCGGACGCAGCGGGATGGTCGCGGTCGGCGCGTCCTCGGGGCCCTCGGCGAGGTCCTCGAACTCGTTGATCGCGTCGATGCCCGCTGCGCCCATCGAGATGTTGGTCACGCGCTCGAGGATGACCTCGACCACGACCGGCACCTGGTGCTCCTCCATGAGCTTCTTCGCCTGCTCGAACGCGCCTGCGAGGTCGCCCGCCTCGCGCACGCGGATCGCCTTGCAGCCGAGGCCCTCGGCCACCTTGACATGGTCCACGCCGTAGCCCTCGGTCTCGGGGCTGTTGACGTTGTCGAACGCGAGCGACACGTGGTAGTCCATGTCGAACGCGCGCTGCGCCTGGCGGATGAGCCCCAGGTAGGAGTTGTTCACGAGCACGTGGATGTAGGGCAGCTTGAATTGCGCGCCCACCGCGAGCTCCTCGATGAGGAACTGGAAGTCGTAGTCGCCCGACAGCGCGACGACGGTCTTCGTCGGGTCGGCGGTCACGACGCCGAGCGCCGCGGGAAGCGTCCAGCCGAGGGGTCCGGCCTGACCGCAGTTGATCCAGTGGCGCGGGCGGTACACGTGGAGCAGCTGCGCGCCGGCGATCTGCGACAGGCCGATCGTCGAGACGTAGCGGACGTCGCGGCCGAAGGCGGCGTTCATCTCCTGGTACACGCGCTGCGGCTTGATCGGCACGTTGTCGAAGTGGGTCTTGCGCTGCAGCGTCGCCTTGCGCTCCTGCGTCTCGGCGACCCAGGCCGACCGGTCGCGGAGCGACCCGGCGGCCTTGCGCTCGCGGACGAGCTCGAGCAGTCCGCGGATCGCGGCACCCGCGTCCGACACGATGCCGAGGTCGGGCGCGAACACGCGGCCGATCTGCGTGGGCTCGATGTCGATGTGGACGAAGCGGCGGCCCGCACGGTAGACGTCGAGGGCGCCCGTGTGACGGTTCGCCCAGCGGTTGCCGATGCCGATCACGGCGTCGGAGGCGAGCAGGTTCTCGTTGCCGTAGCGGTGCTGGGTCTGCAGGCCCACCATCCCCGCGTGCAGGGCGTGGTCGTCGGGGATGACGCCCCAGCCCATGAGGGTCGGGATGACGGGAAGGCCGAGCTCCTCGGCGAGCGCGACGAAGTCGTCCGGCGCGTCGGCGTTGATGATGCCGCCGCCCGCGACGAGCACGGGCCTCTCGGACGACTCGATGAGGTCGAGCACGGCCTCGAGCTGGCCGCGGGTGGCCTCGGGGCGCGCGATCGGCAGCGGCTCGTACAGGTCGATGTCGAACTCGATCTCGGTGAGCTGCACGTCGATCGGGAGGTCGATGAGCACGGGGCCGGGACGGCCCGAGCGCATGAGGTGGAACGCCTGCTGGAAGACGCCGGGCACCTGGCCGGCCTCGAGCACGGTCTTCGCCATCTTCGTCACGGGAGCCGCGATCGAGGCGATGTCGACAGCCTGGAAGTCCTCCTTGTCGAGCTTGGCGACCGGCGCCTGACCCGTGATGCAGAGGATCGGGATGGAGTCGGCGGATGCCGAGTACAGGCCCGTGATCATGTCGGTGCCGGCGGGGCCCGACGTTCCGATGCAGATGCCGATGTTGCCCGGCTCGGCACGGGTGTACCCCTCGGCCATGTGGCTCGCCGCCTCGACGTGGCGGGCGAGCACGTGGCGGATGCCGCCGTGGGCGCGCATGGCGGAGTAGAAGGGGTTGATGGCGGCACCCGGCAGGCCGAAGGCCTGCGTGGCGCCCTCCTTCTCGAGGATGAGCACTGCCGCGTCCACGGCGCGCATCTTGGTCATGATGGTCTCCTGATGGTCTTGTCGCCGCGGGGGCCGAGGCCGCTTCCGCTGCGGGAGGTGGGGTGGGGCTACGCCTTGCTCGCGCGGCCGGAGAGCTCCTCGACGAGGAGGAGGAGGCCCGAGTGGTCGAGCGACCCGTAGCCCTTCTGACGAGCGGCGCCCATGAGCTGGGCGGTGAGGGCGCCGAGCGGGATGTGGACGCCGGCTTCACGGGCGGCGCTCGTGACGATGCCCATGTCCTTGTGGTGGAGGTCGATGCGGAAGCCCGGCTCGAACTCGCGCTTGATCATCGACGCCGCCTTGCGATCGAGGATCCGGTTGCCGGCGAGTCCGCCTGCGAGCACCTCGACGGCGCTCGTCGTGTCGACGCCGTACGCCTCGAGGAAGACGAGGGCCTCGGCGACGAGCTCGATCGTGCCGGCGACGATGAGCTGGTTGGCCGCCTTGACCGTCTGGCCCGAGCCGGCGGGACCGACGCGGACGATCGTCTTGCCGACCGCCTCGAGCACGGGGCGGACCTCCTCGACGACGGCCTCGTCGCCGCCGATCATGATCGAGAGCACGCCCTCGATCGCCCCGGCCTCTCCGCCGGACACGGGCGCGTCGAGCGCGCGCAGGCCGGCCTCGGCGGCGGCCTCCGCGAGTCGCGCCGAGACGTCGGGCCGGATGCTCGAGAAGTCGATCCAGACGGCGCCCTTCTGCGCGTGGGCGAACACGCCCTCCGAGCCGCCTACGACGGCCTCGACGTCGGCCGAGTCGGGCACCATCGTGGCGACGATGTCGGCGCCGGCGACGGCCTCCGCGATCGACGCGGCACCGGTGCCGCCCGCCTCGACGAGTGCGTCGACGGCGCCCCGGCTGCGGTTGAAGCCCACGACGTCGTGGCCGGCCGAGATGAGGTTCTTCGCCATGGGGAGGCCCATGATGCCGAGTCCGATGAACGCGATCCTGGTCATGATCTGCCTTTCCGAGATGTCTGTGCGGGGGAAGCGGTCAGCTGCGGGCGGCCGCGGCGTCGAGCCAGGCGAACGGGGCGTCGCCCGTGGCCTTGTACTCGAGCCCGATCGGGCCGTCGTAGCCGAGCTCGCGGCTGCGGTCGATCCACTGCTGCAGGGGCAGGTCGCCCGTGCCGGGCTCGCCGCGCCCGGGGGCGTCGGCGATCTGGATGTGGCCGAAGCGCGCCGCGTGCGCCTCGATCACCGCAGCGACGTCGTCGCCGTTGACCGCGAGGTGGTAGAAGTCGGCGAGCAGGCGCACCTCGCCGGCGCTCGCCGGGACGCGGGCGATCACGTCGAGCGCGTCCTGCGCCGTGCGCAGCGGGTAGCGGTCGGCGCCCGAGACGGGCTCGAGCAGCACCGTGCCGCCGATGCGGGCGACGGCGGTCGCCGCGGCGGCGAGGTTCTCGGCGCCGAGCGCGTCCTGCTCCTCGGGCGTCGCGTCGTCCTGGCGGAGGCCGTACAGCGCATTGAAGGCGCGCGTGCCGAGACGCTCGCCGATGCGGGTCACGACGTCGAGGTTGTCGCGGAACTCCTGCGAGCGCGCGGGCCACGAGACGAGGCCGCGGTCGCCGGCGGGCATGTCGCCCGCGAAGAAGTTGAGCCCCGTGAGCTGCACGCCGGCGTCCTCGATCGCGCGGACGAAGGCGTCGACCTCGTCCTGCGCGGGCACGGCCTCGGCGAACGGCCACCAGAACTCGACGGCGTCGAAGCCCGCGGCCTTCGCGGCGGCAGGGCGCTCGGCGATCGGCAGCTCGGTGAGGAGGATCGAGCAGTTCACCGTGTACGTCATCGGACCGGCCTTTCTAGTTTCATAATCCGGAAGATTAGTTCTGATATGTGAAATCTACCGGATGGTCCCGGCGCACGTCAACCCGCAGTCGCCGGCGTCCGGACACAACGATGGCCGGGAACCGCCCCAACGAGGTCCCCGGCCATCGCGCCGTGAGTCAGAGGGTGATCTGACGGTTCACGTCCTTGTAGAGCAGGTACCGGAACACCCCGGGACCGCCCGCGTAGCAGGCCTGCGGGCAGAACGCCCGCAGGGAGAAGTAGTCGCCCGGCTGCAGCTCGACCCAGTCGTCGTTGAGCCGGTAGACCGCGTTGCCCTCGAGGACGAAGATGCCGTGCTCCATGACGTGCGTCTCGAGGAACGGGATCTTCGCACCGGGCTCGAACGTCACGACCGTGATGTGGAAGTCGTAGGCGAGGTCCTCGACGTCGAACAGCCGCGTCGTCCGCCAGGCGCCGTCCGTGCCGGGCATCGGCGCCGGCTCGATCTGCTGCTCGTTCCCCGCGAACGCGCGGGGCTCGAGTCCCTCGACGCGCTCGTAGCGCTTGCGGAACCAGTGGAATTGGGCCGTCTGGCCGCCGTCGTTGCGCAGCGACCAGCGCGCGGCCGGGGGGATGTACGCGAAGCCGCCCGGCGTGAGCTCGTGGCGCTCGCCGTCGATCTCGACCGACACCGACCCGGTGAGGACGAAGACGAAGCCCTCGACCTCGGCCTGGGGCTCGGGCCCGTCGGACCCTCCACCGGGCTCGACCTCGAGCACGAGCTGCGCGAAGGTCGTCGCACCCGATGCGACGGGGCGGTTGAGGATCCAGGCGCGGGTGCCGCGCCATTCGGGCAGCACGCTCGCGACGATGTCGCGCATGACGCTGCGCGGGATGACGGTGTACGCCTCCGTGACGATCGCGGCCGACCCGAGGGAGTCGGTCTGCGGCGGCAGTGTCGGGTCGATCGTCGCGTAGTCGTAGGTGGGGGTGGTGATGGGCATGGGGTCCTCTCAGGCGCGGCGGGGGTGGGCCAGGGCGACGAGCGCCTGCTCGTCGATGCCCACGCGCTCGCGCAGCTCTTCGGAAGTGACGGCTCCGGACTGGACGCCGCGGACGAGGAATCCGGCGAGCGCTCGCGCGGTCGCGGGCTCGTCGAGGAAGCCGCCCGAGTTCTGCTCGACGTAGTCGCGCAGACGCGTGGCGACGCCGCCCAGGCCGTCGCGGAAGAACGCGTAGCTGGCGATGAAGCGGCTCGGCAGGTGCGCGGGATGCAGATCCCACCCCTGGTAGTACGCGCGCTCGAGCGAGCGGCGGACGAGCCGCGCGTGCAGACGCCACGCGTCGCGCACGCGCTCGGGGTCGCCCGTCGGCACGACGTTCGTCGAGCCGTCGCTGAGGCGGACGCCCGTGCCGGCCACCGCGACCTGCATCACGGCCTTCGCGTGATCCGCTGCCGGATGCTCCATCGACTGGTACGCCGCGGAGACCCCGAGCGATGCGGAGTAGTCGTACGTGCCGTAGTGGAGGCCGGTGATCCTCCCCTTGCCGGCGTGGATCAGGGTCGCGACGGGCGCGGTGCCGTCGGCGGCGAGGATGAGCTGCGGGGTCTCCACCTGCACCTCGAATCCGAGGCGGCCGGGGACGAGCCCCAGGCGCTCCTCGATGCGCTCGAGGAGCGAGACCATCGTGCGCACCTGGTCGACCGTCGTCACCTTGGGCAGCGTGAGGACGAGCCCCTCGGGGAGCTCGCCGCGCGCCGCGAGGGTCGTCAGGAACAGGTCGAGCGTGCGGATGCCGCGGCGCCGCGTCGGGGCCTCGAAGCACTTGAAGCGGATGCCCGCGAACGGCGGCGCCGTGCCGGCAGCGACGTCCTCGGCGAGCGCCTCCGCCGCGGCGACCACGGCGGCGTCCTCCTGCTCGTCGCCGCGGTCGCCGAAGCCGTCCTCGAAGTCGATCCGGAGATCCTCGATCGGCTCGGTGCGCAGCTTCGCCGAGACGCGCTCGACGATGACCTCGGCCTCCGCGTCTCCGACGAGGTCGGACACGACGGCGCGGAGCCCTCCAGAGGCCTCGACGGCGTCGAGCGCCGCGGCACCCCACTCCCCCGCGACCCCGGGCCGGTAGAGGTGGCCGGGGACGTAGACGGTGTGGATCGGCTGACGCGCGCCCGTGTCGCCGGGATAGCTCTCGACGAGCAGCCGATCGGTCTCGGCGAGCGCGGCGTCGGCCTCGGCGTAGTCCGACTCGCCGAGCGATCCGGCCACCTCGACCGCACGAGCGGCCGTCATCGTGCCACGACCTCGTCGTAGGCGCCGTTGGTCAGGAAGTCGGCGTACTCCTCGGAGAGCACGATGTCGCGCACGAGCCGCGAGGCCGGCAGGTAGAGCCGCTCGAAGTCGTCGCCGGGCACCTCGCCGCGCAGGCGCTCGACCTCCTCGTCCAGGATGCGCTCGACGAGATCGCGCGTGACGGTCTCGCCCGAGTCGAGCGTGACGCCGTTGCGGATCTGCTGCCACACCTGCGAGCGGGAGATCTCGGCGGTCGCGGCGTCCTCCATGAGGTTGTGGATCGCGACCGCGCCGTTGCCCCCGAGCCAGGCCGCCGTGTACGCGACCGCGACGTAGAGGTTGAGGCGGAGGCCGTCGAGCGTCGCCGTGCCGCCCGCCGAGCGGACGTCGAGGAGCTCGGGGCCCTCGATGCGCACGTCGGGGCGCTGGCGGTCGATCTGGTTCGGCCGCTCGCCGAGCACCTCGTCGAACACCTCGCGGCACACGGGCACGAGGTCGGGGTGCGCGACCCACGAGCCGTCGAAGCCGTCGTTCGCCTCGCGCAGCTTGTCGGCGCGGACCTTCGCGATGGCCTGCTCGGTCACCTCGGGCTCGCGGCGGTTCGGGATGAAGGCGGCCATGCCGCCCATCGCGAACGCGCCGCGCTTGTGGCACGTCTGCACGAGCAGCTCGGTGTACGCGCGCATGAAGGGCGCCGTCATCTGCACCTGCGCGCGGTCGGGCAGGGTGAACGCCTCCCCCGCGTCGCGGAAGTTCTTGATGATGCTGAACAGGTAGTCCCAGCGCCCGGCGTTGAGACCCGACGCGTGCGGTCGCAGCTCGTAGAGGATCTCGTCCATCTCGAACGCGGCGGTGATCGTCTCGATGAGCACCGTGGCGCGGATGGTGCCGGGCTCGATCCCGAGGGCGTCCTCGGCGTACGTGAAGACGTCGTTCCACAGGCGCGCCTCGAGGTGGCTCTCCATCTTCGGGAGGTAGTAGAACGGCCCCTGCCCTGCGTCGGCGAGGATGCGGGCGTTGTGGAAGAAGTGGAGTCCGAAGTCGACGAGCGCGCCGACCGCGCTCTCGCCGTCCCAGCGCGCGTTGTGCTCCGGCAGGTGCCACCCGCGGGGGCGGACCACGACGACCGCGAGCGGCGCGTCCGTCCGCAGCGCGTACGCACGGCCGTCGGGAGCGGTGTAGGAGAGCGAGCCGCGGGCGGCGTCCTTCAGGTTGACCTGCGCGTCGACGACGTTGTGCCACGTCGGCGCCGACGCGTCCTCGAGGTCGGCGAGCCACACCTTGGCCCCCGAGTTGAGGGCGTTGATCGCCATCTTCGCGGGGCTCGCGGGGCCCGTGATCTCGACGCGGCGGTCGCGGATGGCGGCGGGCGGCTCGGGCACGCGCCAGTCGCCGGCGCGCACGTCGGCGGTCTCCGGCAGGAAGCCGAGGGTGTGCGTGCGGGCGATCTCGTCGCGTCGCTCGCGGCGGCGGTCGAGCAGCTGCGGCACGCGCGCGGCGAAGCGCTCGTGGAGCGCGTTGACGAAGGCGAGCGCCTCGGGGGTGAGGATCTCCTCGGCGCGCGCAACCGGCGCCGGATCGGTGATCTGGATCGACATGATGGTGCTCCTCTCCTAGTGCGCCGCGGCGGCGACGGCCTCGTGTGCGCGCTCGCGGTCGCGCTCGGCGACGGCGACGATGGCGTCGGCCACGTCGCGCGCGACGTCGCGGTCGAACACGCTGGGGATGATGTAGCTCTCGTTGAGCTCCTCGTCGGTGACGTTGCGGCTGATGGCCTCCGCCGCCGCGACGAGCATCTCGGTCGTCACGTCGTTGACGCCCGCGTCGAGCAGCCCGCGGAACACGCCGGGGAACGCGAGCACGTTGTTGATCTGGTTCGGGTAGTCGCTGCGGCCCGTGGCGACCACGGCCGCGTGCCGTCCGGCGAGGACCGGATCGATCTCCGGGTCCGGGTTGGCGAGGGCGAAGACGATCGAGCGCGGCGCCATCGTCGCGACGGCCTCCTCGGTGAGCACGTCCGGCGCGCTGACGCCGATGAAGACGTCGGCGCCGGCGACCGCCTCGGTGAGCGAGCCGGTGAGACCCTGCTGGTTCGTGTTCTCCGCGATCCACCGGCGGTGCTCGTCGGCGTACTCCTCGCCGCGCGAGATGACGCCCGAGCGGCCGGCCGCCACGATGCGGCGCACGCCGGCGGCGAGGAGGAGCTGGATGATCGCGTGGCCGGCGGCGCCGACACCGGAGACGACGACCTCGATGTCCTCGATGCGCTTGTCGACGACGCGGAGCGCATTGTTGAGCGCGGCGAGCACGACGATCGCCGTGCCGTGCTGGTCGTCGTGGAAGACGGGGATGTCGAGCTCCTCGCGCAGGCGGGCCTCGATCTCGAAGCACCGGGGAGCGGCGATGTCCTCGAGGTTCACGCCGCCGTAGACGGGGGCGATCGCCTTGACGATCTTCACGATCTCGTCGGTGTCCTGCGTGTCGATGCACACGGGCCAGGCGTCGACGTCGGCGAACTGCTTGAACAGGGCCGCCTTGCCCTCCATGACCGGCAGCGCCGCCGAGGGGCCGATGTTGCCCAGGCCGAGCACCGCCGATCCGTCGGTGACGACCGCGATCGTGTTGCGCTTGACCGTGAGGTTGCGGGCGAGCTTCTCGTCATCGGCGATGGCGAGGCAGACGCGCGCGACACCCGGCGTGTAGGCGCGGGACAGGTCGTCGCGGTTGCGCAGCTCGACCTTGGGCACGACCTCGAGCTTGCCGCCCAGGTGGATGAGGAACGTGCGGTCGCTCACGTGCTCGACCGCGACGCCCTCGATCGCGCGGATCGCGTCGGCGACCTGGTCGGCGTGATCGGGCGACGAGGTGTTGGCGGTCACGTCGACGACCATGCGGTCGGCGTGCGACTCGACGACATCGAGCGCGGTCACCTGAGCTCCCGCGGCGCCGACCGCGGCGGCGAGCTCGCTCGTGACCTGGTAGCTCGAGGGCGCCTGGACGCGGACGGTGATCGAATACCCGGGGCTCGGGTTGGCCATAGGATCCTCCTTGATCGGCGGGGCCCGCACGTCGATTGTGCGGACTCGGAGACGAGAGCCGTTTTTCCACGAAGTGGAGTTTTGCTTCTGCCTTGTGGAATGATTGTAGAACGAAGTGCGGACCGGCCGCAACTGGAGGAGATCCCATGACCGAACGCACCACAGGCGGCGTGCAGTCCGTCGAGCGCGCCTTCGAGCTGCTCGACCTCATGGCGGACGCGGGCGGCACGCAGACGCTGTCGGAGCTCGCGAACCGCACGGAGCTGCCGCCGCCGACCATCCACCGCCTCCTGCGCACGCTCGTGGGGCGCGGGTACGTCCGCCAGCTGCCCAACCGCCGCTACGCGCTCGGGCCCCGCCTCATCCGCCTCGGCGACGGCGCCAACCGCCAGCTCGGGCAGATCGCGGAGCCGTACCTCGCCGACCTCGTCGGCCGGCTGCAGGAGACCGCCAACCTCGCGGTGCTCGACGGCGACATGGTCCTGTACGTCGCGCAGGTGCCGTCGCCGCACTCGGTTCGGATGTTCACCGAGATCGGGCGACGCGCCCACACGCACGACACGGGCGTCGGCAAGGCGATCCTGTCGCAGCTCGACGAGCCGACCGTGCGGTCGATCGTGTCGCGGGTCGGGATGCCCCGCGCGACCGAGCACAGCATCGGCGACCCCGAGGAGCTCGTCTCGCACCTGTCGCTCATCCGCGAGCGCGGCTACTCGATCGACGACAACGAGCAGGAGATCGGCGTGCGCTGCTACGCCGTGCCGATCCCGGACGCTCCCACGCCGACGGCCGTCTCGGTCTCCGGCCCGCAGACCCGGGTCGACGAGGCGTTCGGCGAGCGCGCCGTGCCGCTCCTCCTCGAGGCCGCGGAGGCCATCAGCCGGGAGATGAACCGCACGGTCTGACGCCGCGCACACGGAAGCGGGGTCGTGCGTCCTGGACGCCCGACCCCGCTTCCGTGTGCCGACGACTACGCGTCGCCGCCGGCCGTTCCGGTGTGGCCGGCGCGCACGTCCTGCAGACGGTAGCGCTCTGCGGCCTGACGCGGAGCCGCGGGGTCGACCGCGCCGTCGAGTGCGAGCGCCTCGAGCGTGCGGACGACGATCGACTCGACGTCGACCCGGAAGAACCGCCGCGCCGCGGCCCGGGTGTCGGAGAACCCGAAGCCGTCGGTCCCGAGCGAGAGCCAGCGGCCGGGCACGTAGGGCGCGATCTGGTCCTGCACCTGCCGCATGTAGTCGCTGACGGCGACGACCGGACCGCCGGACCCCTCGCGGAGGCGCCGGGTCACGTAGGGCTCGCGCGGCTCGCCCGCGTGCAGGATGGCGCTGTCGGCGTCGATCGCGTCGCGGCGCAGTTCGTTCCAGCTCGTGACCGACCACACGTCGCCTGCGACGCCCCACTCCTCCGCGAGCACCCGCTGGGCCTCGATCGCCCACGGCACCGCGACGCCCGACGCGAGGATCTGCGCGGGGACGCCCTGGCCATCCGCCTGCGACACGCGGTGCATGCCGCGGAGGATGCCGTCGACGTCCACGCCCTCCGGCTCGGCCGGCTGCGAGATCGGCTCGTTGTAGACCGTGAGGTAGTACATGACGTTCGGGTCGGGATGAACCCCTCCGTACATGCGCTCGAACCCCGCGCGCACGATGTGCGCGAGCTCGTACCCGTAGGCCGGGTCGTACGAGACGACCGCCGGGTTCGTCGATGCCAGCAGCGGCGAGTGGCCGTCGCCGTGCTGCAGCCCCTCGCCCGTGAGGGTCGTGCGCCCCGCGGTCGCGCCGATCACGAAGCCGCGCGCCATCTGGTCGGCCGCGGCCCAGAACGAGTCGCCCGTGCGCTGGAACCCGAACATCGAGTAGAAGACGTAGACGGGGATGAGCGGCTCGCCGTGCGTCGCGTACGACGTGCCCGCCGCCGTGAAGGCCGCGACGGCACCGGCCTCGTTGATGCCGACGTGGAGGATCTGACCGGCCTCGGACTCCTTGTAGGCGAGGAGCAGCTCGCGGTCGACCGACATGTAGTTCTGCCCGCGCGGGTTGTAGATCTTCGAGGTCGGGAAGTACGCGTCCATGCCGAACGTGCGCGCCTCATCCGGGATGATCGGCACGATCCGGTGCCCGACCTTCTTGTCGCGCAGGATGTCGCGGAGGATGCGCGCGAACGCCATCGTCGTCGCCGCCTGCTGGGCTCCCGACCCCTTCTTCGCCGAGGCGTACACCGCGTCGGCCGGGAGCTCGATCGCGGTGTGCGTCGCACGGCGCTCGGGCACCGGGCCGCCCAGCGCGCGACGGCGCTCGAGCATGTACTCGAGCTCGGGCGCGCCCGGCTCAGGGCGGAAGTACGGCGGCCGGTACGGGTCCTCCTCGAGCTGCGCGTCGGGGATCGGGATCCGGAGCAGGTCGCGGAAGTCCTTGAGATCCTGGAGGGCGAGCTTCTTCATCTGGTGCGAGGCCATCCGGCCCTCGAAGCTCGGGCCGAGCGTGTATCCCTTGACCGTCTTCACGAGCACGACCGTGGGCTGACCGCGGTGCTCCATCGCGGCCTTGTAGGCCGAGTGCACCTTGACGTAGTCGTGCCCGCCGCGCCGGAGGTTCCAGATGTCCTCGTCGGAGTAGTCCGACACGAGCGCGAGCGTGCGCGGGTCGCGCCCGAAGAAGTGCTCGCGGACGAACGCGCCCGACTCCGCCTTGAAGGTCTGGAAGTCGCCATCCGGTGTGCGGTTCATGAGGTCGACGAGCGCGCCGTCGACGTCGCGCTCGAACAGCGCATCCCACTCGCGGCCCCAGACGACCTTGATGACGTTCCACCCGGCGCCGCGGAAGAACGCCTCGAGCTCCTGCATGACCTTCGTGTTGCCGCGGACGGGTCCGTCCAGACGCTGCAGGTTGCAGTTGATCACGAACGTGAGGTTGTCGAGCCCGTCGTTGGCCGCGAGCTGCAGCAGCCCGCGCGACTCCGGCTCATCCATCTCGCCGTCGCCGAGGAACGCCCACACGTGCTGGTCGGATGTGTCCTTGATGCCGCGCGCGTGCAGGTATCGGTTCGCCTGCGCCTGGTAGATGGCGTTCATCGGCCCGATGCCCATCGAGACCGTCGGGAACTCCCAGTAGGCCGGCTTGAGCCGCGGGTGCGGGTACGACGGCAGACCGTGCCCCTCGCGCGAGCGCTCCTGGCGGAAGCCGTCGAGGTCGGCCTCGTCGAGGCGCCCCTCCACGAACGACCGCGCGTACATGCCGGGAGACGCGTGCCCCTGGAAGTACACCTGGTCGCCGCCGCCCGGATGGTCCTTGCCGCGGAAGAAGTGGTTGAAGCCGACCTCGTAGAGCGTGGCGGCGCCCGCGTAGGTCGCGATGTGGCCGCCCACGCCCCCGGTCGACGGGTGCTGCGCACGATGCACCATGACCGCCGCGTTCCAGCGGATCCATGCGCGGTAGCGGCGCTCGGCCTGCTCGTCGCCGGGGTACGGCGCATCCTGCGAGGCCGGGATCGTGTTGACGTAGTCGGTCGTCAGCTCGGCCCGCGCGCGGTCCGCGCCGACGCGGGCGGCGAGCGCCTCGATCATGCGGTGCGCGCGCTCGCGGCCGCCCGCGGCCACGAGGCCGTCGATCGATTCGAGCCACTCCGCGGTCTCGGCGGGATCGACGTCGTCGACCCTCCGGTCGAGGAGCGCGGGTTCGAGGGGTGCTGTCATCGGCGGAAGCCCTTCCGGATGGTGCGCGAGCCCTGAGCAGGGGTGTCGGGCGCGACGCGGTCGACGGAGCTGATGTGGATGGAGGTGGTCTGGTTGCCGGCCGCGTTCACGCGCACGATCGGGACCTCGTTGCCGTCCGCGGCGATGAGCTTGCCGCCGACGAACGTGTCGCCGTCCTCGAGCGCCTCGAGCTCGTCCTCGCGGACCATGCGCGGGGGCGACGCGACGAAGACCGAGGCGTTCTTGCGCACGTTGCCGAGGGTGAGCTCGTTGAAGATGAGGTTGAGCAGGACGGCCATGATCGCGGCGGACGAGATGCCCGAGTGGAAGATGACCTCGAACCAGTCGGGGAACAGGTGGTAGATGTCGGTCTTGACGACCGGCAGCATGCCGAACGCGAGCGACGCCGCGACGATGATGAGGTTCATGTTGTTGCGGTAGTCGACCTTCGACAGCGTGCGGATGCCCGAGGCCGCGACCGTGCCGAACAGGACGATGCCCGCGCCGCCGAGGACCGGCATCGGGATGGCCGCGGCGACGCGCCCGAGGATGGGCAGGACGCCGAGGATGACGAGGATGACGCCGCCTGCGGTGACGACGAAGCGGCTCTTCACGCCCGTGATGGCGACGAGGCCCACGTTCTGCGCGAACGCGCTCTGCGTGAACGAGTTGAGCAGCGGCGACACCGCGCTGGCCGCCATGTCGGCGCGCAGGCCGTTGGCGATGCGGCGCGAGTCGACGCGCGCCCCCGTGATCTCGCCGACCGCGAGGATGTCGGCGGTCGTCTCGGTGAGGATCACGAGCACGACGACGAGCATCGACACGATCGCGGCGGGGTCGAAGACCGGCGCGCCGAACGCGAGCGGGGTGGGGATGGCGAAGACCGGGCCGTCGAGGACCGACGAGAAGTCGGCCATCCCGAGCGGGATCGCGATGACGGTGCCGATGATGAGCGCGAGCAGGATCGACAGGCGCGAGATCGTGGCGCTGCCGAGCTTGGAGAGCACGACGATGATGAGGAGCGTGAGCCCGGCGAGCCCGACGTTGGCCATCGAGCCGTAGTCGTCGGCGGCCGCGTTGCCGCCCATGATCCAGTTGCCGGCGACCGGGATGAGCGAGAGGCCGATCGCGGTGATGACGACGCCCGTGACGACGGGCGGGAAGAAGCGGAGGATCATCGCGAAGAACGGCGTGATGACGAAGCCGATCAGCGACGCGGCGAGCACGGCGCCGAAGACCGCGGGCAGCCCTCCTCCCCCGTTCACGATCGCGAGCATCGTCGCGACGGCCGCGAACGACGTGCCCTGCACGAGCGGGAGCTTCGATCCGAAGAACGGGATCCCCACGCTCTGCAGGATGGTCGCGAGGCCTCCGATGAAGAGGCACGACGCGATGAGGAGGCCCTTCTCCGCGTCGGTGACGCCGGCCGCACCGCCGAGGATGATCGGCGGGGCGATGATCCCGCCGTACATCGTCAGGACATGCTGCAGTCCGTACATGAACGACCTGCCGACGGGCAGGCGCTCGTCCTCGGGCGATCCGGCGACATCCAGTGATCCGGGCAGCGCCCGGCGGTTCTTCTTGCTCATTGCTGACCTCCTTGTCGGCACGGCGGCGCTCGGCGCCGCCCAGGTTCGCGCGTGATCGCGCAGTGCCCGCGCGAGCGTGCGCGGGCACGCCCGTCCGCGGTCGGGTCGTCGAGAGCGACGACCCGACCGCGACGGGCTGTCGAGACGGCGCAGGGGCCGTCACGGCATCAGACGTAGGCGGGGATGCCCTGCCAGATGGCCGCGGTGTCGCCGAGGCCCTCGCGCCGCAGCGTGCCCTCGATGAGGCCGTACGGGCTGTGGGCGGCGTAGAACACCTCGTTGGGGTTGTCCTGGCCGAACGGCTCGAGGTCCACGACGAAGTGGTGGAGGTTCGGCATGGAGAACTTGATCTCGTCGATCTCGGGGTGCGCCTCGAGCACGGCGCGGCCCATGATGTACTGCGTCTCCTGGAGCGCACGCGAGTAGTGGTTCGTGAACGCCTCGAGCATGATCGTCCGGACCGACGCGAAGACCTCGTTGAAGTCGATGTCGGTGCGGTTGTACAGCCAGCGCGCGGTGACGTTCGTCGCGAGGATGCGGTCGGTCGTCTCGGGGAGCGTCGTGTAGCGGTCGACCGGGTAGCCGACGAATCCCGACTGCGTCGTCTTGAGCACGGCGAGGTCCTCGAGACCGGCGACCACGTGCGTCTGGTCGCCGACGATCTTCACGACCGCGGTGCGGGTCTCGGCGCCTGTGCCTCCGCGGAAGAACGAGTGGTCGTGGCCCTCGCCCGCGACCGGGATGCGCGACCACGTCGCCTGACGCGCGCCCCAGCGGCCGCCCGTGACCCACTCGAACTCGCTCGTGAAGTGGCGGCCGAGGCGGATGAGGAAGTCCTCGGGCGACCCGATGCCCTCCCGGGCGAAGCCGAACAACGTGTTCTTCTGCGTGTCGGTCGGCACGACGTGCGAGTTGTCGCCCTCGTAGTAGCACGAGTCGAAGTCGCCGTGGAGCTGCGAGACGACCGTGAGGTCCTCGATCTCGTGGCGGTCGGTGTCGCGCGTGACGCGGACGACGTGGACCTCTGCCTTGCCGTACTGGCTGTCGCCCAGCACGACCTTGGTCTGGGACGAGGTCTCGACGGTGGTGTCAGCGATGGTCATGATCAGCTACCCCTGTAGGTTGAATATGCGAACGGGCTGATGAGTAGCGGTACGTGATAGTGCTGCTCGGCGTCGCCGACCGTGAAGTCGATCGTGACGACGGGGTAGAAGGAATCCGTGCCGGTGCGCGCGAAGTACGCGGCGACCTCGAAGCGGAGCCGGTAGTGCCCCGGTTCGAGCGCCTCGGGACCGAGGTCCTTCACACGGCCGTCCGCGTCGGTGCGGGCGGATGCGACGACCGCGCCGTCCGCGTCCTCCAGTGCCACCGCGACGTCGGCGGCCGGACGGCCGATCGACGCGTCGAGGATGTGCGTGGTGACGTGGCTCATGCGCGGAGGATCCCTTCCAGTCGGAGGAGTGCGATCTCGCGAAGCTGTTCGGCGACTTCGCGGATCTCGTCCTCGTCGGTGTTGTCGAGACGGCGGTTCAGCTCGTCGAGGATCTCTCGACCGCTGCGGCCCGCCGCCCGGATGAGGAAGACTCGCCCGAATCGCTCCTCGTAGGCGCGGTTGCCCGCGTGGAGCTCTGCGGCCAGTGCCGCATCGCCCGCATCGACGCCGGCCTGCTCTCCTCGCGACATGCCGGCTTCCGTCGAGCTGCCGCTCGGACGGTCCCCGATGCGCGGGTGATGCGCCAGCGCCGCGTCGATGTCCTCGTCCGTCCAGTCGAGCGCCCGCTCGCGGGCGGCCGACAGCACCTCCTCCACGTTGGAGTACGGACGAGCGGACACGACGGCCTCCACCCAGCGGTCGATGTCGGCGGCGGGCCGGATGAGCGCATCCGCCTCCGTCGGCGTCAGCTGGTTGAACGCTGCAAGCGTCATTGCTTACCTTCCTTCATTCCACATTCCGGAACTGTTCTTCCGTTGTGTGTAATTAGTGAAGCACCCCGTTTCGGGAGAGTCAAGCCGACCTCCGTGAGAAGCTACCGTGCGCACCGTCGTGCAGAAGAAGGAGACACCATGTCGACGCAGACCCGCGCCATCCGCAGCGCGCTCATCACCGGCGCCGGGACGGGCATCGGGCGGGCGACCGCCCTCGAGCTCGCGCGCCGCGACTGGTCGCTCACCCTCATCGGGCGCACGCGCGAGACGCTCGAGCGGACGGCCGCTGAGATCGCGGAGGCGGGCGGGCCGGCCGCCGCGTGGGTCCCCGCCGACGTGACGCGACCGGATGACGTCGTCCGCGCGTTCGATGCCGCGCAGGAGCACGCCGGTCGCGTCGACCTGCTCTTCAACAACGCGGGCGCATTCGGACCCCAGGCGCGGATCGACGAGCTTTCGGACGACGACTGGCAGCAGGTGCTCGACGTCAACGTCACGGGCGCGGTGCTCTGCGCACGCGAGGCCTTCCGCCGCATGCGCGCGCAGACCCCGCAGGGCGGCCGGATCATCAACAACGGGTCGGTGTCAGCTCACCGTCCGCGCCCGCGGTCGGCCGCCTACACGATCACGAAGCACGCGGTGACGGGGCTCACGCGCTCGGTCGCGCTCGACGGGCGCTCCTACGGCATCACCGCGACCCAGATCGACATCGGCAACGCCGCCACCGAGCTCCTGCACGGCATCGACGCGGGCGATGGCGCGCTGCAGCCCGATGGCACGCGCCGCGTCGAGCCGACGTTCGACGTCGCGCACGCCGCACGCCTGATCGCAGACGTCGCCGACCTGCCGCACGAGGTCGCGGTCCACGAGATCGTGGTAACCGCGACCGGCATGCCGTTCGACGGGCGCGGCTGATCGGCCATTGCGCCGCCCCGCCGGGCTGGACTATAATGAATTCCAAGCTACAGAAGCTTTATTCCATATTGTGAAACTACGGAGGCATCGTGGCCGAAGAGACCGTCGCACAGCTCGCTCCCGGCGCCGACGCGCCCGACTTCGCCCTGAGCGACGCGAAGGGCGAGACGGTGCGCCTGTCCGACTTCGCGGGCGGACGCACCATCCTCTACTTCTACCCCGCGGCCTTCACTCCCGGCTGCACGACCGAGGCGTGCGACTTCCGAGACAACCTCGCGTCGCTCAGCGGCGCCGGCTACCGGGTCGTCGGCATCTCGAAGGACGACGTCGAGACGCTCGCCCGCTTCGCCGAGGAGGACCGCCTGGACTTCCCGCTCCTCTCCGACCCGGATCACGCCGTCGCGAAGAGCTACGGCGCGTGGGGCGAGAAGCAGATCGACGGCCGCACCCTCACCGGCGTGCTGCGCTCGACGTTCGTGCTCGATGAGGAGAACCGCATCGAGATCGCCGAGTACCGCGTCGACCCGGATGGGCACGTCGCGGCCCTGCGCGAGAAGCTTGGGGTCTGAGAAGGAGCGCGCGTCACGCGTCGACGCGCTGCTCCTCCGCGATGTGAAGCGCCTCCGCGGTGCGTCGCATCTCGGCGCGCGCCTTCGCGGCGTCTCCGTTCAGCGTCTCTCCGTAGGTGGGGATGAGCTCGCGCAGCGCGGGCGTCCATCCCTCGATCCGATCGGGGAAGCACGACGACAGCACGTCGAGCATGATCGTCGCACCCGTCGACGCGCCCGGGGATGCTCCGAGCAGACCCGCGATCGAGCCATCCGCCGCCGAGACCACCTCGGTGCCGAACTGGAGCTTGCCGCCCTTCATGACCTGGGCGCGCTGACCGGCCTGGATGAGCTCCCAGTCCGCGCCGTCGGCCGTGGGCACGAAGACACGCAGGGCCTCGATCTTCTTGGCACGGCTCTTGAGGAGCTCGGTCACGAGGTACTTCACGAGGTCGAGGTTCGTGGCTCCGACCTTGAGCATCGAGCCGATGTTGTGCAGGCGCACCTGCGAGACGATGTCGAGCCACGACCCCTTCTTGAGGAACTTCGGGCTGAACGTCGCGAACGGACCGAACATGAGCGACCCCTCGCCGTCGACGCGGCGGGCGTCGAGGTGCGGGACCGACATGGGCGGGGCGCCCACGGCCGCCTGCGAGTACACCTTCGCGCCGTGCTTCGCGACGAGCTTCGGATCGGTCGTCTTGAGGAACTGGCCGCCGATCGGGAAGACGCCGTAGCCCTTGATCTCGGGGATGCGCGCCTTCTGCAGGAGCTTGATGGCCCATCCGCCCGCGCCGACGAAGACGAAGCGCGCCCGCACCTGGCCGGGCGTCTTGCCGACCCGGTTGCGGTAGCTGACGAGCCAGGTGCCGTCCTTCTGCTTCTTGAGGCCGTTGACCTCGTGGTTCAGCAGCACCTCGGCGTCGTTCGCGCGGAGGTGGTCGAAGAGCTGGCGGGTGAGCGCGCCGAAATCGACGTCGGTGCCGGCCGGCACGCGCGTCGCGGCGAAGGGCTCGTCGGTCTTGCGGCGCTTCTCCATGAGCAGCGGCGCCCAGGAGTGGATGACGCGCGAGTCCTCGGAGTACTCGATGCCCTCGAAGAGCGGCTGGTCCTTGAGCGTCTCGTAGCGCGCGCGGAGGTAGGAGACGTCCTTCTCCCCCGTGACGAACGTCATGTGCGGCGTCGTGCTGATGAACGTCGACGGCGCGTCGAGGATGCCCTTCGCGACGAGGGATGCCCACAACTCGCGGCTCTGCTGGAACTGCTCGTTGATGCCGATCGCCTTCGCCGGGTTCGACGGGTCGGGCATGTAGTTGAGCTCGCACAGGGCCGAGTGCCCGGTTCCCGCGTTGTTCCACGCGTTCGAGCTCTCCTGCGCGACCTCCCCGTCGCGCTCGAAGGCGACGATCTTCCAGTCGGGCTGCAGTTCCTTGAGGAGCGTGCCGAGTGTGGCGGACATGATCCCGCCGCCGATCAGCACGACATCGACGGTTTCACTCACGCGTCAATCCTATTCCCGGCTTTTCGGCGAACCTGACCATCCGCCGTCGAAAGAACATCGGAACTTGCGTTTTCGGCGCCCCGAAGACGGTGGCGTTCTTGCGATCGGGCCGGGACGCAGAACGGGCCGGCCCCGAGGGGCCGGCCCGTTCTGCGGGATGGATCAGCGCGCGACGGCCGAACCGAGCTTGGCGGCGACGAGCTCCGCGATCTGCACGGCGTTGAGCGCGGCGCCCTTGCGGAGGTTGTCGTTCGAGATGAACAGCACGAGACCGCGCCCCTCGGGAGCCGACTGGTCGGCGCGGATCCGGCCGACGTAGCTGGGGTCGCTTCCCGCCGCCTGCAGCGGAGTCGGGACCTCCTCGAGAGCCACGCCCGGGGCATCCGCGAGGAGCTCGCGCGCGCGCTCGGGCGTGATCTCGCGCGCGAACTCGGCGTGGATGCTCAGCGAGTGGCCCGTGAACACCGGAACGCGCACGCACGTGCCGGCCACGCGCAGGTCGGGGAGCTCGAGGATCTTGCGGCTCTCGTTGCGGAGCTTCTTCTCCTCGTCGGTCTCGTTCAGCCCGTCGTCGACGAGGTTGCCCGCGAGCGGCACGACGTCGAACGCGATGGGCGCGACGTACTTCTCGGGCTCCGGGAAGTCGACCGCCGAGCCGTCGTGCACGAGGCGGAGGGTGTCGCCCTGTGCGAGGACGCCCTCGACCTGGCCGAGGAGCTCCTGTGCGCCGGCGAGGCCCGAGCCCGAGACGGCCTGGTAGGTCGAGACGATGAGGCGCTCGAGGCCGGCCTCGGCGGCGAGCGGCTTGAGGACGGGCATGGCCGCCATGGTCGTGCAGTTCGGGTTCGCGATGATGCCCTTGACGGCCTGGTCGATCGCGTGCGGGTTGACCTCGCTCACGACGAGCGGGACCTCGGGGTCCATGCGCCAGGCGCTCGAGTTGTCGATGACGACCGCTCCGGCCGCGGCGAAGCGCGGGGCGTGCTCCTTCGAGGCGGAGCCGCCGGCGGAGAAGAGCGCGATGTCGATGCCCGACAGGTCGTCGGTCGCGATGTCCTCGACGACGACCTCGGTGCCGCCGAAGTCGATCGTTCGGCCGGCCGAGCGCGCCGACGCGAAGAGCCGCAGCTCGCGGATCGGGAAGTCGCGCTCCTGGAGGATCTCGCGCATCACGGTGCCGACCTGGCCGGTGGCGCCGACGACGGCGACGGAGAGTCCTGATTCAGAGATGCGGGTCATGGTGTTCCTCGGGGATGCGAGCGGGGTTGCTCGATTCTACCGGCGCCGCGGCGTGCCCCGTCCCGCCCGGGCATGTCTCGCTTCGTGCGGGTCAGCGACCGGGCATGTCTCGCTTAATGCGGGTCAGCGACCGGGCATGTCTCACTTGTCGCGGGTCAGCGACCGGGCATGTCTCACGTGGTGCGGGTATAGCGCCTCCATACCGGCGCCGAGTGAGACATGCGTGATGGGAGTGGACGACGAAGGCCTCCGACCGCGGGGTCGGAGGCCTTCGGAGAGGGATGTCAGCGGCCGGTTCCGGCGTAGACGGTCGCCTCGACCTCGCCGTCGAGCCCGTACGCCGAGTGGACGACGCGGGCGGCCTCGTCGAGCTCGGTGTCGCGGAGGATGACCGAGATGCGGATCTCGCTCGTCGAGATCATCTCGATGTTGATGCCGGCGGAGCTCAGCGCCTCGAAGAGCGTCAGCGAGACGCCCGAGTGCGTGCGCATGCCCGCGCCGACGACCGAGAGCTTGCCGACCTGGTCGTCGTAGACGAGGTTCTCGTACCCGATGTCGTCCTGCGCTGCCGTGAGCGCCTTCGCGACCTCGGCAGCCGACTGCTTCGGCAGCGTGAACGAGATGTCGGTGCGACCGGCCTTCGCCGACTGCACGTTCTGCACGATCATGTCGATGTTGGCGCCCGTCTTCGCGACGAGCGTGAAGATCGCGGCTGCCGAGCCCGGCACGTCCGGCACGCCGAGGACCGTGATCTTGGCCTGGCTGCGGTCGATGGCGACTCCGGCGACGACCGGCTCTTCCATTCCGATGGCGTCGTCCGACATGATCTCTCCCTTGGCATTGCGGGGGGCTTTCATCCCCTCGCCCAGAACGTACGTGCCCTCGTTCGACGTGAACGTCGAGCGGGCGTGGATGAGCACGCCGTGGCGGCGGGCGTACTCGACGGCGCGGATGTAGAGCACCTTGGCACCGTTGGCGGCGAGCTCGAGCATCTCCTCAGCCGTGATGTGGCCGAGCTTGCGGGCGAGGGGCACGACCCGCGGGTCGGCCGTGAAGATGCCGTCGACGTCGCTGTAGATCTCGCACACGTCGGCGTCGAGCGCAGCGGCGAGCGCGACGGCGGTCGTGTCGGATCCGCCTCGGCCGAGGGTCGTGATGTCCTTCGTGTCGCGGTTGAAGCCCTGGAAGCCCGCGACGATGACGACGGCACCGTCGTCGAGAGCCGCACGCAGGCGCACGGGGGTGACGTCGACGATGCGCGCGGCGCCGTGGTCGGCCGTCGTGATCATGCCCGCCTGGCTGCCCGTGAACGAGCGCGCCTCGTATCCCATCGAGTGGATGGCCATGGCCAGGAGCGCCATCGAGATGCGCTCTCCGCTGGAGAGGAGCATGTCGAGCTCGCGCGGCGCGGGCACCGGCGCGACCTGCGACGCGAGGTCGAGCAGCTCGTCGGTGGTGTCTCCCATCGCGCTGACGGCGACGACGACGTCGTGCCCCGCCCGGCGGGTGTCGACGATGCGCTTCGCGACGCGCTTGATGCTCTCGGCGTCGGCGACGGACGAGCCGCCGAACTTCTGGACGATCAACGCCAAGTGAGGCTCCTCACGGTGCGGGCGGGTGAGGGACGCAGGGCGCGCCCAGTCGACAAGTCTAGAGGCTCCGCACCCGCCGCCCCGCGCCCGCCCGCGCCGCCCGGAGGGCCATCCCCCGCCGACCGTGCACGCGGGCGCCGAGAAGGCCATTCCCCGCCGGCCGTGCACGCGGGCGCCGAGAGTGCCATCCCCCGCCGGCCGTGCATACGGGCGCCGAGAGCGCGGCCGGCGGCACGCCTCTCGGCGGCAACGCGCTGTCTGGGCGGCGAGCTGCAGTCTCGGCCGCGCGCTCAGGGGCGGCAACGCGCTGTCTCGGCGGCGACGCGCTGTCTGGGCGGCGAGGTGCTGTCTCGCCCGCGCGCTCAGAGGCTGCAACTCGCTGTCTCGGCGGCGACGCGCTGTCTCGGCGGCGAGGTGCGGTCTCGGCCGCGCGCTCAGAGGCGGCGGCGCTCAGAGGCGCCGCGCGCTCAGAGGCGGCGCGCGCTCAGAGGCGGCGGCGGCCCTCGAACGCGCGGCCGAGGGTGACCTCGTCGGCGTACTCGAGGTCTCCGCCGACCGGGAGGCCCGACGCGAGACGCGAGACCGCGATGTCGAGGGTCGTGAGCAGGCGGCTCAGATAGGCCGCGGTCGCCTCGCCCTCGAGGTTCGGGTTCGTCGCGAGGATGACCTCCTGGACGGTGCCGTCGGCGAGGCGCGTCATGAGCTGCTGGATGCGCAGGTCGTCGGGCCCGATGCCGGCGATCGGGCTGATCGCCCCGCCGAGCACGTGATAGCGGCCGCGGAACTCGCGCGTGCGCTCGATCGCGGCGACGTCCTTCGCGTCCTCGACGACGCAGATGAGCGCCGGGTTGCGACGGGGGTCGCGGCAGATGGCGCACGTCTCGCTCTCGGAGACGTTGCCGCAGATCTCGCAGAACCTCACCCGCTCACGCACTTCGCGCAGGAGCTCGGAGAGCCGCGAGACGTCGAAGGACGGGGTCTGCAGGATGTGGAACGCGATGCGCTGGGCCGACTTGGGGCCGATGCCGGGAAGCCGGCCGAGCTCGTCGATCAGCTCCTGGACGATGCCGTCGTACATGGAGGGATGGTGTCCTTACGCAGGGGAGGTCACTGGAAGCGGGTCGCGGGCTCGTACGGCTCCTCGTGGAGGAACGTCGCGCCGAGCACCTGGCGGACCACCGCCTCGCCGTAGCGCTGGATGCCCTCGGGCCCGACGTGGCGCGCCTGCACCGTCGGCACGGGCGCCGGGTTCGGCGCGATCGCCTCCGCCGGCTCGGGCGGGATGTCGCCCGGGTCGGTGTCGTCGTCCTCGTCGAGGGCGGGAGCGGCCGGCGCGGGCGCGGCGATCTCGCCATCCGCGACGGGCGGTGCGATGCGGGCCGCGGGCGGGATCTCCGCCTCCTCCGGATCCTCGTCGACCGCGAGGGTGCCGACGGCACCACCCGGGATCGGCGCGACGGCCCACTCCGTGACGGTGCGGGACGACAGGGCGACCGCTCCTGCATCGGCCGAGGGCGCCGACGCGCGCTGCGGCGCCGACCGCTCCGGTGCGCGTGCGACGCCGCCCGGGCCGGGGGGAGGCGTCTGACCGCCGCCCGGTCCGCTCGATCCGGGCCCCGCGCCGCCTGGTCCGCTCGATCCAGGCCCGCCGGGGCCCGGCTCGTGACGGGCGAGGTACTTCACGCGGATGCCGAGGACCTCGAGGATGACCCCGCGCAGGTCCTCGCTCACTCCCCCGCCCTGCGGCGTGCGCTGCTTGAAGGTCGCGAGGTCGCGCTGGTTCGTGAACGCCAGCGTCAGCACGTCGCCCTCCGCGGCCACCGGCCGCGCGCTCTGGAGCACGAGCCACGACGCGCGACTCGCGTGCTCCAATCGGGCGAGGATCCCCGACCACACGGCCTGCACTCCGGCGAGGGTCAGCGGCGCGCCGGCAGGAGCAGGCTCAGGCGCGGACTCCGGTCGACGCGGCTGCTCGCTGCGAGCGGGCTCGTCGTACGGGTCGTAGGGCGGCTCGTCCTCGGGCGCGGGCAGCGGCCCGTCGTCGGCCGGCGGACGCTCGGCAGACGCCTGCCGTGCGGGAGCCACGGGCCCGTCCGCACCGGGCGGGATGGTCGCCCAGCCGGCGGCGGGGACGGTTCCGTCATCGCGGACGGCCGTCGCGGGACGTACGGGTGCCTCGGGCCCATCGGACCTCACCGCGCTGGAGCCCGCGGCAGCAGGTGCCGCAGCGGCGGGCGCTGCGGGCGGTGCCGGAGACGTGGGAGGTGCCGTGGGTGCTGCCGCAGCTGGAGCGGCCGCCGCAGGAGCGTCCGAGGGAGTTGCGGGCGCAGCCGTCGGTGCCGCCGCAGGAGGTACCGCAGGCGCAGCGGCCGCAGGCGCCGCCGCAGGTGCTACCGGTGCAGCCGCCGCAGGTGCTACCGGTGCAGCCGCCGCAGGTGCTACCGGTGCCGCCGGTGCCGCAGGAGGTGCCGCCGGTGCAGCCGCCGCAGGCGCAGCCGCAGGCGCAGCAGCCGGTGCCGCCGCCGGAGCCGCAGGTGCCGCAGCCGCAGCGGGCGTCCCCGCCGCCGGCCCCGCGCCTCCGCGGTCCACTCGCCCGTGACATCTGCGGAGAGCTCCCTCAGCTGCGTCTTGATCGACTCGATGCGCTCGGGGTGCAGATGGCGCATGTCGATGCGGAGCCGGTCGGTCTCCGACG
>NZ_JBAKGU010000022.1:0-36430 GCF_049065455.1 Microbacterium sp. SA156 | reverse complement strand
GCCCGAGGTGCTCGACCTCCCCCGCGAACGCGATCAGGTCCGCATCCGTCACCCCGCGCACGCCCTCGGCCAGGCCTTCCAGTCGCGTCAGCGCGTCCCGGACCGCCGCGCCCGGGAAGAGAGGTTCGAATCCTGGCTCCTTCGCCATACGGCCAGCATAGAACATCGATACGACGAACGCAACACTTTTCTTCCCCTGATCGGGAAGTTTCTGCGACGAGCGCTAGCACACACCACCGACATCCACCCAGCGCACCAAACGACAGCGCACCAAACGACAGCACACCAAACGACAGGCACACCAGAGGACAGCGCACCAGACGACGGAGGACTCAGCTCACGCGATACCGGTGCTCAGGGCGTCCAGCCGATCCGTACTGCAGCGCCACCTCCACAGCGCCGCGGGCCGCGAGCTCTGCGAGATGCCGCTGCGCGGTCGCGCGCGAGACCCCCACGCGCTCGGCGAGTTCGACGCTCGAGGCCTCCCCCTCGGCGAGCGCGTCGAGGATGAGCTGCTGCGTGCCGGCGCGGGCGGGCGTCGTCGCCGCTCCCCCGTGCAGCACGGCCATCGCGCGGTCGATCGTCTCCTGCGTCGCGCTTCCCGAGGAGAGGAGGTTGCGGAACCGGGCGTACCGATCGAGCCGGTCCTGCAGCGCCCGCGGATCGAAGGGCTTCACGAGGTAGTGCAGCGCACCGGAGCCAAGCGCGCGGCGGATGGTGGGCACGTCGTCGGCCGCGCTCAGCACGAAGCGATCGATGCCGGACTCCCGCCCGATCTCGATGCCATCGCCATCCGGCAGGTAGACGTCGAGGAGCAGCAGATCCGGACGGAGGTCGCGGATGGCCGTGCGCGCCGATGACGCGTCGCGCACGGGCGGGAGCGTCTCGAAGCCGGCGCGCGCCGCCACGATGTCGCGATGGATGCCGCTCACGCGGAAGTCGTCGTCGACGATGAGCACTCGGATGTCGCCGGTCACGTCGCGTCCCCCTCTGCCGTCATCCCATCCTCCCCGTCGTCGGCCGTTCGCGAGCGCATGACACCGGGCAGACGCGCCGCGAACACAGCGCCATGCCCGACGCCGCGCGCCTCGGCCAGCCACAGCTCGCCGCCGCGCCGTCGGGTGAACCGCCGCGCGAGGGGCAGCCCGATCCCGCGGCCGTGCACGCGCGACGATACGTCGTCCTCGGCCGCCCGCGCGCGCTCGAACACGCTCTCGGGATCGTCGACGCCCGGCCCGGAGTCGACGACCGTCACCGCGAGCTCTTCTCCCGCATCGAGGAGCGATACCTCGACCCACCGGGGCTCCGCCCCGGCCGCGGCGGCTGTGACGGCATTGTCGACGAGGTTGCCGAGCACGGCCGCGACGTCCTCGGGCTCGGCCACCGCCCCGACGAGGAAGGTGTCGGCCCCGATCCGCAGCTCGACGCCCCGCTCCGCCGCTTCGACCCGCTTGGCCGCGAGGAAGGATCGCAGGAACGGATCCGCGACATCGATCCCGGCCTCCTCCGGCAGAGCGCCGCGATCCGCGAACTCGCCGAGCAGCCCCTGCGCCTCGTCGATGCGCCCTGCCGCGAGCATGCCGCGAACCGCATGCACCCGGTTCGCGAACTCGTGGCGCTGCGCGCGCATGGCGTTCGTCGCGGCGCGCACGGCATCGAGGCGCTCGGCGAGCGCGACGACATCCGTCCGATCCCGCAGCACGGCGACGACGCCGAGCGAGCGCCCCTCGTGCCGGACCCGCCGCACCTCGACGTAGGCGACACGGTCGGCGAGCACGAGCTCGCCGGTCACGAATGCCTCGCCGTCGAGCGCCCGCGTGAGCGCGGCCCGCAGCCGCGGCGGCAGATCGAGCTCTTCGAGGCGGCGCCCGACCGCCTGCGCGTCCCCGACGATCTCGAGCGCGGCCTCGTTCGCCGCGCGCACGCGACCGTCGTCCGATACCGCGAGCACCCCGTCGTGCACGCCCTCGAGGATGGCGGCGCGGCTCTGCAGCAGACCACCGAGCTCCTCCGGCTGCACGCCGCGCGTCAGCCGCTCGAGCCGTCGGCGGATGAGGGTCGACACGAGCGCCGCGACCGCGAGGGCGACCACCGCGATCGCGACGAAGAGCGCCACGAGCAGAGGAGCATCCGCGAAGACGCGAGCGGGTGCGAAGCCGACGCTCACCTCGCCCACGATCGCCTCGCCATCCGGAGAGCGGACGGGCACCTTCGCGCGCACCGACTCGCCGAGGGTCCCGCGCTCCCAGGCCACGACCTCTTCTCCTGCGATCACCCGCGTGAAATCGGTGCTCACCCGCTCGCCGAGCAGCGTGGGGTCCGGGTGCGCGAGCCGGAGGCCGAGGTCGTTCGCGATGACGACGAAGAGCGTCTCGGTGCGCTCGACGATCTCGGCCGCATAGTCCTGCAGCGCGCCTTCGGCGAGCGCTTCGCCATCCAGCCGTTCCCGCCCCGCGTACGACGCGACATCCGCCCGCACCTGGGGGTCGCTCGCGACCGTCCGCGCGACCGCGAGCGCCGTCGACTCCGCCTCGTCGCGCAGCTGGCCGATCCCGAGCAGCGCGAACGCCGAGACGCACACCGCGATGACGACCGCGGCCGCGATGAGTTGCATCGCGAACACCCGCGTCGTGAACCGCATAGGTCGAGTATCCTCTCCGCGTCGCGTGAGCAGAATGCGCACAACCGACTCAACGCGCAGATCCCTGCGCAATGCGCGCATCCCCTCCTGCGCCGAGCCGATTCCGTATCGTCGCCGCGTACGCTCCACCGCCGCACGCGACGACGCGCTGCGACACGACGACAAGGACGTCACATGCTCGTCATCCTCGGTTTCACCATGATCCTCGCGTTCATGGTGCTCATCATGACCAAGCGGCTCACGCCCATGGTCGCGCTCATCCTCGTGCCCACGATCTTCGGGCTCTTCGCGGGCGCCGGGCTCGGCCTCGGCGACATGGTCATCTCGGCCATCGGCGACATGGCGCCGACGGCCGCGCTGCTCATGTTCGCGATCATGTACTTCGGCATCATGATCGACGTCGGCCTGTTCGACCCGCTCATCCGCTTCATCACCCGCGCCCTCGGCGACGACCCCGCAAAGGTCGTGCTCGGCACGGCGCTCCTGGCCGGCGCGGTCTCGCTCGACGGCGACGGGTCCACGACGTTCATCATCACGACGTCGGCGATGCTCCCGCTCTACCTGCGCCTCGGGATGAGCCCGGTCGTCCTCACGTGCGTCGCGGGCCTCATGAACGGCACGCTCAACATCGTGCCGTGGGGCGGTCCGACCGTGCGCGCGGCGACCGCACTCGGCCTCCAGCCGACCGACGTCTTCGTCCCGATGATCCCCTCCCTCGCCGTGGGTCTCGCCGTGGCGCTCGGCCTGTCCTGGCTCCTCGGGCTCTCGGAGCGCCGCCGCCTCGGCAAGCTCAGCCTCACCGGGCTCGACGAGGCGCAGGCGGATGGCGGCAGCACGCGAGCGGGACGCTTCGGCATGCGCGTTCCGCGGCTGCGGTCGGGCGTCGGAACGCCCGGCGCGCGTGCCGTGCTCGGCACCACGAACGTCCTCACGGTGAAGGGATCGGGCCTCGCGGCGCCCGCCGTGATCGCCGAGGACGAGCGCGATACGGCCATGGCCGACACGATGCTGAGCCCCGACCGTCCCACCCTGCGCCCGAAGCTCATCTGGTTCAACCTCGCGCTCACGGTCGCGGTCATGGTCCTGCTCGTCATGGACGTCCTGCCCCTCGCATTCGTCTTCATGATCGGCACGGGCATCGCGCTCATCCTGAACTTCCCGAAGCTCAAGGAGCAGAGCGCCGAGATCGTCGCGCACGCACCCAGCATCGTGGGCGTCGTCTCGATGGTGCTCGCGGCGGGCGTGCTCGTCGGAGTGCTGGATGGCACGGGCATGGTCACGGCCATGGCCGACTGGGTCGTCGACATCGTCCCGCCCGCGCTCGGCCCGTTCTTCGCCGTGATCACGGGTCTGCTGTCGATCCCCATGACCTTCTTCATGTCGAACGATGCGTTCTACTACGGCATCCTGCCGATCCTCGCCGAGAGCGCGGCGACGTACGGCATCTCCCCCGCTGAGATGGCCCGCGCATCCGTGATCGGGCAGCCGGTCCACCTGCAGAGCCCGCTCGTGCCGGCCATCCTGCTGCTCGTGTCGCTCGCCAACGTCAACCTCGGCGATCACCACAAGAAGGTGCTGTGGCGCGCGACGGTCGTCTCGCTCGTCATGCTCGCCGTCGGCATCCTCGTCGGCTCGGTTCCGCTGGGCTGAGGCCCTCCTCGACGCGAAGGCGCCGCCCGCAGGTCTCGCGGGCGGCGCCTTCGCGCAGGTGGGCTCAGAGCCGCCGCACCGACAGGAGCGACCATCCCTCGGGCACCTTCGCCTCGAGACTCGCCATGTCGTCGGCCTCGATCTCCGCGATCTCGGTGCTGCGGTACACGCCCACCGCGCTGATCCGCGTCGAGCGCTTGGCCATGGCGACCGTCGCGTCCGTGAGGACGTGCCCCGCCGGGACCTGCGCCTCGAGTGCCTCGCGGACCTCCGCCTGCGTCTCCGCCTCGGCCTCGAGCTTGCCGCTGTCGTTTCGTCTGATCACACCCACGAGCACGCCTTCCAGGGTACGAGGCGTCACCGACACCCTTCGTTGCGAAGAGCGGATGTCGTCGAGCCGCGCGTCACCGGGGTGCGGCTCACGCTCGAAGCGGGTCCTGCGCGGTCGCGCCGAGAGGTGGCAGAAGCCCGCTCGCGGCCGCGCACGCGAGGGCCACGATCAGGGAGGGGTCGACGATCTCGCCGCTCGCGATCGCCGCGTCGAGCTCGTGCAGCGCCATGCGGACGAGGCGCACCTCCTCGGACGGGTCGGACGCGTCCGCGGGTCCGACCGACGTCCAGGCATCGCAGAAGAAGAGGTGGACGGGCCACGCGGAGCGCCCGGGATTGACGGCGAACGTATGCAGGTGCCTCAGTGCACGGGGCGCGAGACCGAGCTCCTCCTCGAGCTCGCGGCGCGCGGCAGCGCTCGGCGACTCGGTCGCGGCGCCGGCGCCACCCGGAAGGTCGTAGATCCACCGGTCGAGCGGATACCGGTACTGGCGCGTGAGGATGACGTCACCGCCGTCGATGACGAGCGTCGCGACCGCGAAGGGAATGCTCTCGTCGACCTCGTAGTGCGTTCGCGTTCCGTCCGGGAGGACGACGGCGTGGTCGACAAGGCGGACACGTCCCGCGTAGACCTCGGCGCGCCCGGTCGTCTCCCAGTGCGCTTCGATCTCACTCGCCATGAAGCCACCGTACGACGCGCGCTCCATCAGGCCGATCGCTTCGGCTGTCCCCGGACGCACTCCCCCTACGCTGAGGGGATGCGCTGGACCCTCCGCCCCGCCGTCGCGTCGGACGCCGCGTGGATCGCCGAGCTGCGAGCCGACGTGCTCCGCGCCGACCTCGAGCGCCTCGGCCGCTGCGACCCGGAGCGTGTGCGCACGCGCTTCCTCGCCGCCTTCGATCCCGCTCTCACGAAGGTGATCGTCGTCGACGGAGCTGACGCCGGAACCGTCGGGATCCGGCCATCCGCCGACGGCACGTGGATCGAGCACTTCTATCTGTCGCCGCACCTGCAGGGGCGTGGAATCGGGACGGCGGTGCTCACGGCGGCGCTCGACGGCGCAGGGCCCTTCCGGCTCAACGTGTTGCAGGGCAGTCCCGCACGTCGGCTCTACGAGCGGATGGGATTCGCGCTCGACAGCGAGGACGAGGTCGACGTGTTCCTCGTCCGACGCTGAGACGCAGACGCGAAAAGGGCGGCTCCCGAAGGAGCCGCCCTCTTGGCATGCACGGGATCAGAAGTCCCAGTCGTCGTCCTCCGTCGCGACGGCCTTGCCGATCACGTACGACGAGCCCGACCCCGAGAAGAAGTCGTGGTTCTAAACTCGCCCGCGCCCTGGGGCGCTCGCCCGCGAAAACATGCGGGATACGGCCTAACTTGACCGACGCTGACCTACCCGGATGGCGGCAGACTGTGGCCAAAACGTGGCCACGTCACGCGGCTCGGCTCCCGTCGAAGCGTCGTCGGATCCGCGCCGCCCAGAGCGCGTCGTGCCGGATCCCTTCCAGGTCCGCGACGGCGCGCAGGAGCAGCACGTAGTAGCGCGGAGGCGTCAGCCCGAGCTCGCGGCGGATCGCCTCTTCCTTGGTCCCGGAGTGCTCCCAGTGGGCCTTCTCGAAGTCGATCAGCTGTGCAGGTGTCGGTGTTGGCATCGCGTCCGATCCTCCATCCGACCACCGACATCGGTACGCTCGGCGGCATGCTCACCCCGTCCGAGGTCCGCGACCTCCTCGCCGTCGCCGGCGCGGCCGACGTCGACGAGCTCGTGCGGATGCTCGGCGAGTACCTCAGCCAGCCGCCCGGCGAGTGACCGCCTGCCGCCACACGATCACCGACCGCTCCCCGCCCTCCGACGGCACACGCAGCAGGACGACCTTGCTCGTCCACCCCTCCGCCACCGCCGCGACCTTCTCCGCTGGGCCTTCGGTGAACTGCACCCACGCCCACACAGGAACCGGGCTGTCCCTCGGTGCCCACTCGATCCGCTCGTCGTCGTACGCCTGCGTGGGGAGCGTCACCGGGCGCCGCGACTGGAACGCGCGATCGATCGACTCGGACGACGGAGGACGCTTGCTACCCACGGCCCGCGAGCATACGTCTAACCCCGGACAGCTCGAGGGTGGTTCCTTTCAATGAGCCAGCGTCGGGCTATGTCGCGCGCGAGCACACCTGCGCGCACCAGCTCACGCACGTTCACCTGCTCTGTATCCAGCACCGAGTACATGCCTGTGTCTGGATCGAAATGCCGGACCCAGATTGCATCGGGCGAATCCATGATGCGTACGGCATCTCTTGGCCCTACGAGGCGCACCATCCCCGCGCCAGGTTCCGCGGCCGCCAGTGCGCTCTCGAGGTACTCATCGAAATGCTCGACCCGGTGCCGCACGGCGCGCTCCTGCAGCACGTCCAGGGCAGGGTCGCCGAACACCTGCGTCATGAACTCCTCGCGGGCGCTACGGATCGCCCGCACGTCGGCGGCCGTCTTCTTGGCGCTCCTCAGCGGCTTGATCGCCGCAGCGATTCTCCCGCCAGCGATCAGCACCCCGTCTAGCGCCCGGAACACCGGTTCGGTCCCGAGCGACATGCTCAGGGCCTTCTCGAGTTCAAGCGCTCCCCTAACCATGTCCTCGGCTCGGTCGAACACGATCTCGACGAAGTGGATCTGCATCGTCGGCGTAAGCTCGCCCGACTCGTCTGTTGCCCAGGACATGCGCGCAAGCCTATTGCTTCCCGGAGCAGGCAACACGAAACAGCCCCTCCCGGGGAGCCAGCCACCGCGTGCGGTGTCTGTAGCTCACCCAGGAGGGGCGGAGTCGGTCTAGGCGTGCGGCCAGTGGGGCAGCTCGACAGTCTGGCCCGCGAGGGCGTGCGTCGAGTCAGTCAGGAATTCGATCCGGCCATCACGGACGAACGAGTGGCAGACGGTCGCCCCGCCCGCAGGAACCGCGGAATGCGCTGCCTTGTGGAAGGGGTGGTCGGCCGCCCACTGCGTGCCGCCGACCAGCACCGATCCCCCGATCGTTGGCCGGTCGACGTCGCCGTTGAACTCCCACTTCGGGGTCGTGATCTGGTGGTTGGTGCCGCATCCGGGACAGCGGAAGGTCCAGCCGCCCGCGACGTTCTCGATCGGTGCGATCTTCACGGCGCGCGGGGTCCCGCGATGTTCGTGTCAGGCTCGGGCGGCGACGTCTGCGGTGCCGGGGTGACGTAGTGCACCGGCACCTTGCTCGATCCGAGCAGCAGCTCGAGTTGCGGCCACCGCTTCGATAGCCACCGCACGAGCGCGTAGTACGCGGTGATGACCGCGCCGACGGCCGCGAGCTTGATCAGCTCGACCACCGGGCCGCCGAGCGCGTCGGAGAGGTTCGCGTCGATCCACGCGAGCACGTCCGCGACGGCCGGGACGAGCGACGTCAGCCACGCGATCAGCGAGCCGACGAGGACGGGAACGGCCGTGCGGATCACCGCGACGGCGCGATCGTTCAGGTTCATGAGGTCTCCTTCGGGGAGGTCGGCTGGGTGTCGCCGAGGTCGGTGTAGGTCGAGAGGTGGCTGATGCCGAGGCGAGCGAGGAGTGCGTGCGGGAGCTCCGGCATCGGCCCGGGTCGGTTGCGGATGTTCCAGAGCCACAGCTGCGTCTCGCGGGCGCGGATGGCGTCGTTCATCTCGTGGGACTCGCGGCGCATGGTCGCCATCTCCGCGCGCACCTTGCCGAGTTCGTCCTGCAGCTCCGCGACTGCGGCCGCGACCCTGGCCTGCACGATCCCATCGACGTAGGTCTGGAACGCCTGCTGCCCCTTCAGGAACGCGTCGGTCGCGGACGCTTCGAGCTTCGACTCCTCGGTCTCGGCTTCGACCTTCTTCTGCCGGAACAGCAGCCAGGCTCCGCCGAGCCCGACCGCGAGACTGGACACGGATGCGATCACGGTCCCGATCCAGTCCATCAACGCCCGCCCGTCTTCTGTGCGCGCCTCCCCTGCCGTTCCCGGCCGAGACGCGCGAGGTTCCACATGGGGAGCACGATCATCGCCGTGAGCCCGGCAGCGACGAACGCGCGCGCCCATTCGCCCGCGAGGAGCAGCGCCCACAGGGCGCCCGCGTACCCGCCGAGCACGACGACCATCGCGAGCTTCCCGAGCGCCTCCGCGATCCACAGGCGCGGAAACGAGATCCCCGCCAGCGCGAGCACGCCGGCGGCGAGCAGCAGCCATGCCGCGGCCACGGCGATCGCTGGGCTGTACACGAGGTCGAACGACGGCATCCCGTACCGCACCGCGTTGAGGCCCATCACGATCATGAGCACGTCGAACGTCGGCAGCACGTACCGCTTCAGCTCGCGTGACGCACGGCCCTCCTCGGACGGGATCGCGTCTGGATGCCAGATCGAGGCACGCCAGAGCGCGCGGAGTAGCCGGTTCATCCTGGCCCTCCGATCGCTCGCGCGTAGATCAGCGACGACGCCGCGACGCCGAACGCCCACGCGGTGAGGGCCGCGACCGCGACGAGACACGCTCGCCGGGTCACGGCCTGCCGGGCCACCACGGCTCAGGCCTTGAGCTTGGTCTTGATCGCGTCGACGTCCTGCGACAGGGTCGTCCTGCGGGTGATCGACCCGCCGACGCGCTGCTTGAGCCAGTCCACATCGGCGCGCAGCTCGGCGTTCTCCCGAGCCAGCTCGTCGATCTCCTGCGTGAGGTTCTTCTCGCGGGAGAGGGAGCCGCCGATGCGGTCCTTGATCCACTTGACGTCGTCTGCTGCGCTCATCTCGAGCTCCTTCGCGTAATCGGTGTCGTCGGGCGTTCCGCCCTGGTCGGTGCCGGCGGACTGCCCGCCGACGTGGTCGTACAGCCAGGCCTTCGGGTCGACTTGCCCCGTGTTCGCGGCGTGCCACTGCCCGGGGGTGATCTCGAGGTGCAGGTGCACCTCGTACGCCCCTGTGCGTCCCTCGCGGCCGATGAAGTCACCCGCGCGCACCTGGTCGCCGACACGCAGCGGGGACGAGTAGGCCATGAGGTGCAGGGACCGGGTGAAGAACCCGTCGTGCTGGATCCACACCTGGTAGCCGCCGCCCCAGCTGTACCCGGCGCCCCAGCCGACGGCGACGACCGTGCCGTCCGCGATCGCGCAGATCCGGCCGATGCCCCACATATCGAGGCCGCGGTGGTACTTCGACGCACCCGGCGCGGTGCTCTTGCGGTAGCCGAAGTGCCCCTCCGCGGAGAAGTTCGGCGGTGTGGTGGTCCCGTTGGGCCACAGAATCCGGCTCATTGCGGACTCCTTCCGGATACGACGAAGCCCCGCCACTGTGGGCGGGGCTTCGCGAGGGTGCGCTCGGCTCAGCCGAACAGCTCGGGGAAGTGCGCGCGGAGGGCGTTGTTCGCGGAGATGAGCTGCGCGTCGCTCATCGCTTCGGCGAAGGTGACGCCGTAGGCGAACTGCAGGCGGCGGCGGGTGCTGCCGGAGATGCCGAGCGCGTAGGTCGTCATCGCGCGCGCGGACCCGGTGAAGGTCTGCGTCGCGGCGTCGACGGCGGCGGTGTGGCTCGCGGAGCCGTCTCGGATCACGAACGCGTACACGTGCCAGGCGCCGCGGGCGGCGGGCAGGGGCGTGTCCGTCGCGGCCGCCGTGGTGCCGGTGATCTGTCCGGCGACGTCGGCGTCCTGCTGGGAGATGTTGTACGTCAGCGATCCGCCGACGCGGAGCATCGCCCACGGGCCGGCGCCCGTGTCTCCCGGCATGGCGCGCGCGATCGCGAGGAACGTGCGCGAGTCAGCGGACGGCAGCCCGGATGCGAGCAGCGACGCCTGCGCGGTCAGTTGCGCGTACGAGAGCAAGCCGGCCGCGCCGAGCGTGAGCCCGGTCGTGGTCAGCGGCACCGCCCCGACCTCGTCGGTGATCTCGGTGATCGTCGCGCCCTGCGGCAGGACCGTCGCGTCCCACCGGTGCACGGGCGTGAACCCCGTGACCTGGAACGGCTCCTTCGGAGCGGCCGGGAGGGACGAGTCCCACCGGCTGCTCGCGTACTTCGTGACAGCGGTCATGTCAGGCTCCGATCTCAGCGGTGTACGAGGTGAACGCGCCGTTCTTCGACGACAGGCGCAGGAGCACCGGGCTGGCGGTGGTGATCTCCCACTCCACCGGCATCGCGTTCGGGAACGTGATGGGCGTCCACGACGAGCCGCCGTCGGTGGAGTACTCCCCGGCGATCGACGTGGCACGACAGTAGGGGTGCTCCCACTCGAACCGCACCCGGGATCCCACCCGGTTCGCGGTCATCCGCTGCGGCGGGTGCAGGGCCACTTCCGGGTCCGTGGCGGTCGCGTTCTGCAGCGCCCGGATCATCGCCCGCTCCGCCATGACCGCTCCGCGCTGCTCCTGCGCGAGCGGCAGGTAGTGGATGCGGGACGCGTTCTCCTCGAACCCGGACGGGCCCCGGCTGTACGCCGTCCGCGACAGCCGGGACGGGGTGTCCTGCTGCACCCGGTCCAGGCCGGTGACGTTCACGTTGTCGAGGTCGAGCCGGTACGGGGTCATGGACCCGACGATGATCGGCAGGTTCGGGGTGCCCCACTGCCCACGGATCCAGGTGAACAGGTCGTCCTGCCAGGCACCGTACGACTCGTAGTTGCCGACGTCGTTCTCACCCTGGGACCACAGCATCGCGAGCTTCTCCGGCACCTCGCCGGTCATCGCCTGCGCAGCGGCGGACGCCGCCGCGACCCGGTCGATCAGGTACTCCTGCGGAAGCGTGTGCGGGTCGACCTGGCCGGTCTCGGCCGTGAAGTTCCGGTTCCACGTGCCGCCGCCCCCGTCGGACGTGTACACGTACCCCGCCGGGGGCGGGTTCAGCGACGTCGTCCGGAACCCGGTCGAGCCGAGCGCGGCCTGCACGATCAGCACCCGCTCACCCGGATGCTCACGCACCCACGCGCGCGCGAACCCGGTGCCGAGCCACTCGACCGGGTGGGTGTCGACGATCACGCCCGCCGAGTGGTCCCACCGCAGCACACGCGGATCGCGGAAGTTCATCGCGACCTGCGTCGACGACCCGCGCTGGGTCGCGTTCGACTGGCCCGCGACGATGAGCATCTTCAGCGGGCCGACGCCGGTGAGCAGGCCGAGGTTCCCGGCTCGGTCGAAGATGCGCTCGAGCACCCAGTTCGGGATCTTCCCGTCCTCGGTGAGCGCGTCCTCCGCCATACGCTCGAACCCGTCCGCTCCCTTCGCGATCGACAGGCGCGCGTACCCGGGCCGTGTGCTCGCGATCATGCGCGCTGCGGGCGGGGCGAAGGGGCTCTCGGTGAGGTCGATCTGCTGGGACGCCTGAAGCGGGGCGTGCACGACACCCTGGTCCGTGATCCCCCGGATCAGGCGCGTCCCATCGGAGCTCTCCACGATCTCCACGTAGCGAGCGCGCTCAGCGCCCGAGGGGATGCCCTCGTCGACGAACCGCACCAGGCCCTGCTCGACGATCTCGGCAGCGAGCGCGTTCGCGGCTGCTTCCTTGATCGTCGGGTCGGCCGCGATGATCGCCGCCGCGACGGCCTGGATGCGCTCGTCGACGGCGGTGGTCGCGACCGTGCCGGCACGGATCGCGAGCGCCATCGTCTCCGGGGGCACCACGCCCAGCCGACCGGTGTCGATGATCACGGTCTTGCCTGCCATCAGGCCCTCCTCGGGAAGTAGATCTTGACGCCCTGCTCGTTGACGTCGGTCAGGTCGATCCAGGTCACCTGGTTGTTCTCGGGCGGCGCGCCCAGGGCCCCGATGATCGGACCGTGCGACACGAACTCGTACATATCGCCGATGTGCCCACCGCCGACGGCCGCGACGAACGCCCACTGGTCGCGCCGGTGAAGCACCTTCGCGCCATCGAAGCTCTCCTGGAATAGCGCGAGCTCGAGCACATGCCTCACAGGGGAGCGCCGCGTCGCCGCTCCGACGAGGTCCGTCGACGCCACCAGCGAGATCTGGAAGGTGCCGTCGGCGTTCACCGTGACGGGTACCGCCTGCGCGGACACGAGACCATCCGGCCCAAACGCCTCTTCCTCCGGGCTCACCCTCAGCCGCGGCTCGTAGTCCCCGAGGTCGTTCACGCCAATATCGGTCAGGCTCCCGGTGTAGATGTACTTGACCATGCAGGAAGCCCCCTTGTATGTATTTACGTCTGTGTGTACCCTGACGGCATGCCGAAGAAGCCCATGGTGCCCCGCCAGGTGCGCGTCCCCGAGAAGCTGTGGGACGATGCGAAGACCGCCGCCGACAACAACGACGAGACGATCAGCGACGTCATCCGGCGGGCGCTCGAGAACTACGTCCGGAGGAACCGATGAAGCGCGCGACCCTCGCCACCACCCTCACCGCGGCCGCGGTCCTCGTCGGCGGCGGCGCGATCGGCGCCTACGCCCTCAGCACCCAGGACACCCCGGCGCCTGCCGAGACCATCGTGGCCACCGAGACGCCGGCGCCCGAGGCCACGCCTACCGCGGCCCCGACGCCTACGGAGACGAGCGGTCCCGTCGAGGTCACGCCCACGCCGCAGCCGACCGCGGACGCGGCCGACACCCGCCAGTTCTTCATCGACTGGGCGACGCCGTACTACGCGTCGCTCGGCGTCGATCTCACGGAAGAGCAGATCGTCACAGCGGGCACGTACGTCTGCGACCAGCTCGCCGCCGGCGTGAGCCAGTTCGACATCATGCCGCTCGAGGGATTGGATGACGCGCCGAACCAGGCGTTCACCGCGAGCGCGAAGGCGTACTTCTGCGCGGAGTAGTCAGCCGCCGTGCTGCGCCATGAAGTCGCGCGGGTTCACGGGCACGTCGTCGACCCACACCTCGAGGTGCAGGTGGTTGCCAAAGCTGTTCCCCGTGTTCCCGATCGGGCCGAGCTCCTGGCCGAGCGCCACCGCGTCGCCGAGACCGACGACGGGCGGCGTGCTCATGTGCGCGTAGAGCGTCTTGATGTTGTGGCCGCCGCCGTTGTAGATCGGGTCCGTGCCGTGGTCGAGGATCACACCGTTGCCCCACCCGTGACCCTGCCCCTCGGCGAGGATCGTGTGCACGACCGCGGCACCCATCGCAGGGATCGGCGTCCCCGCGGTGTTCGACGGGCCGATGCCGAAGTCGATCCCGTCGTGGTCCGGGCGCTGGGCCGAGCGGAACTCCGACGTGACCTGATCGAGCGGGAACGGCCACGCGAAGATCCCGTCACCAGGCCCACCGCCCGTTCCGCCCGCGTGCACGTGGAGCTTGCCGGTCTCGCGCGAGCGCACAACGAGGTCGTAGGCCTCTCCGCTTGGCAGCGGTGTCAGTTGGGCTGCGCGCATCTCGCCGAGCACGTCGATTCCGGTGAACGCGAACGACTCGATAACCGAGAGCGCCGCCACAGCGGAGCCGTCCTCCATCACGGTCATTACGATGCTGTTGTCGTCGCCGAAGATGCGACCGAGGCGGTTCGGGCCGAACTCCATCTGCGCGCCCGTGGTCGAGTGCGCCGGGTCCATCCGGAAAGCCGCGCCGACCTTGAACTGGGTCGTGTCGAGGATGATCTGCGACGTTCCCGTGCCGATGAGGATCCGCCCGCCGCCGAGCGGTGTGAGCGTCACGCCGCCGACGATCACGCGACCGTTGTTCTCGACGAGGAGGTCGGCGAGCACCCGGGTGAGGCCCTGCAGCAGGGTCTCGGCGTCGACGGTCAGAGTCCCGTTCTCGCCGGTGACGTTGACCGGGCCACGAAGGTTCGTCGTGCCGGTCTGGTTGAACGTGCCCTCCCAGTTGGCCGTGCCGCTGCCGATCAGCTCGCCGATGATCTTGAGGATGCCGTACACGACCTCGGACCCGGTCGGGTCCTCCGCCGTGCCAACCTCGAGACCCTCCTCCGACTTGATGCGGAACGCACCCCGGTCCACGGACGTCGACTGCGCTCGGGTGCGGGACTGCTGGCGGCGGACGTCGTCGAGCTCCCGTCGGCGCACGCGACGCGGGTCGGACAGGTCGTTCACCATGGGTGCACCTCCGGTCGCACGTTCTTGCCGAGCGCGTCGCCCGCGAGCGCGATCACGCGCCGCTGGTAGATGTCGTCGGGCTTGCGGCGGTTGCCGCGCAGATCGATGTCCAGGCGCCGCCCCGGGAGCACCTGGCTGAGCGTGACCGGCATGGCCGGGTCGTCGAGCATGAGCCCGAACGACCACTGCTCGGTGCGCGCCTGGAACTCCGCCCACGTCGCGTTCGCGATGCCCTGCAGCGTCGTGAGGTCGGACACGTCTCCCGCGTCGCGCACGACGTCCGAGACGGGGATGCCGAACTGGGTCGGGCTGCCCGCCCACGCGGTGAGGGTGTCGGTACCCTCGCCCTTTCCGCGCACGAGCACGCCCGTGACCTGGCTGGCCGCGTCGGTCTTGATCTTCAGGTTCGTCACGATCGACCGGCGCGGGTGCTGAGGAAGGCGGATCACGCCCGTGTTGATCCGCTGCGCCACGCGCAGCTGCCACCGGTACCCGGCCGCCGTCCTCACGGGGTGGAGGTCGATCTCGTACCCGCGCTTCTCGATCTCCTGGTACAGGTCCTCGGCGTACCGGAAGTCGTACCACTGGTTGTCGATCTTGAAGTCCCCGGCGCCCGTCGTGGTGAAGTCGATCGGCATCTCCCACCCGGACCAGCCGAGGATGCGCTCGGTGATCATCCCGGCCGCCGCCTCGGCGGACAGCCCGTCCGCTTCCATCTGCGCGGCTGTGATGTTGTTCACCCCGGCGAGCATCCGCCACCGGGCGAACACCCGCGCTTCGTGCGTCTCGACGGTCATCACGCCGGAGTCGTCGTCGTAGTCCGTCGCCATGATGATCCCGGCGTACGCGACCGTGTTCCCCCGACGAAGCGCGATCGACCTGGCCCGCTCCTTGAACAGCCCGTCGATCGTCCCGGCGGAGAGCCGCGCGCCGTTGCGGGTGCGCATGTCGTCGAGCTGGAACGTGTACTGGCACGTCCCGGTGCCCGTCAAGCGGCGCGTCCACGGGGCCGCCGACGGGCGCACGGGAAGCCGCGGCGCGCCCGTCATCGTGTCGAACACCTCGCAGGTCAGCGGACCGGGCATGCGAATCTCCTATCCGTACGCGTCCGGCACGATCACCGTGAGCTGCCCCGCCGACGTCGTGTGGACGACACCGGGCAGGCCCGGCGGGATCTCCCACACGTCGCCGCTGCCGACGCCCTGCACGAGCGCCCCGTCGCGGTACACCCACCCGGTGCTGAGGTCGATCTCGTGCGTTCCGCCCGCGGTGATCCCTGACACCGTGTACGTGCCGAGGTCGGAGGTGACCGTGTACGAGCTCGGCGCCCCGGTCACCCGGAGCAGGGCGGGTGCGTCGACCGTGCCTCGGTGGGAGACCGTGACAGACGTCGCCGGGCCGAAGCGGTTTGGCTGCACGGCGTACCGGATGGGGTCCTCGGACCACACCTCGACCAGGAACGTTCCCGCGTACGAGTCGCCCCCGTACGGGGTCACGAGCGCCTGCCGGGAGAGCCCGACGGTTCCATACGTGGTGATCCCGTCGTCCTCGGCGACGACCATCTTCGCTGTGCGCCCGACGAGGAACCCCTCGAGGTTCCGTCGCATCTCCTCGAAGTCCTCCTGCGACTCCGCGAGGATGTGTCCCTTGATCGGCACGACCTTCGAGTCGAGCCACCCGTCTGCGTAGTAGGAGCCGTGACGGCCGGGGCGGGGGACGACCTCTCGTCGGACGTCTCCCCCACCCCGCCACGTCGCGAACGCCTGCGGGTCGATCAGGTACGCGTGCCGACGGTTCCGCGGGCGCGTCTCGAACTCGATGCCCTCGCATGTCGCGGTTGTCATCAGCCCTCCACGGAGTCGAGGTAGTCCGCCCAGTTGGCAGCCGACCGGCCGATCTGCATCTCGCTCATGCCCGGCGCGGGCTGCACGATGAACGTGTTCCCGCGGCCGCTGTTGCGGCCCGCGATGCCGTCCTCGAGCGCCTGGTTCATCAGACCGGTGTCGACGACCGACTCGGGGCGCCCGGCCTCGGCGAGCACCGCGAGGGTGCCACCGGGTCGGGGCCGGACGGTCGCCCCGTCGGCGAGGTGCGGGAGCTTCTCGAGGGTGACGTCGATCGCGCCGCCGGTGATGTCGGAGACGAAGTTGCCGACCTCGTTCAGCCCGCCGATGAACCCGTTGATCACGTCGATCATCGCGTTGATCACGCCCGCGCCGATCTCGCCGACGGAGGAGAAGATGCCCTCGAAGATCTGAACGATCCCGTCCCACGCCTTCTCCCAGTCGCCGGTGAACACGCCGGTGAGGAACGTGATCACCCCGCCGAGCACGTCGACGAGGCTGTTCACGATCGGCATGAGGAGCGTCCCGATCGCGTTCACGACGCCCTCGATGACGGGCATGAGCGCGGCGATCACGGCCGCGAGGACCGGGAAGATCGCGCTGATCAGCTGACCCAGCGGCTCGAGCAGCGGGGTGACCGCGAGCAGCACCTGCCCGATGATCCCCGCGAGCTGCGCGATCAGCGGCAGCAGCGGCGGGATCACCTCCGCGAGGAACTGGGAGAACACGCCCACGATGGTCTGCAGGACCGGCAGCAGGGCGCTCAGCACCTGCTGGAACACCGGCCCGAGCGTGGCCGCGATCTGCGGCAGCAGCGGCTGCAGCGCCTGGAAGATCAGGCCCAGCGGCGACAGGTAGCCGAGCAGCTCCCCGAACTGGGAGAAGTCGGTTCCGGCGAGCAGGTCGTTCACGAACGCCATGCCCTGACCGAGGGTGTTGAAGATGGCCGTGCCGATCGGCTCGAGCGCGGTCAGCGCCCGGTTCTTGAAGATCTGCCACTGCTCGGCGAAGTCGGCCGTCTCCTGGCTGACGCCGAGGATCGTGTCCCCGGTCGCGCCGGTCGCGGCCATCAGGTCGTCCATGTTCAGCACGCCCGACTGCAGCGCGCCGACGAACTGCGATGCCCCGCGGGTGCCGAACACCTGCGACGCGAGGTCGAGCGCGGACGCCGTGTCGCCCTCGGCGACGAACCCCTGCAGCTCCGACGTGACCCGGGAGAACGCCTCCGCGGGCTGCTCGCCGTCGCGGGCGAGGGTGACCAGGCCCTTCGACATCGACGCCATGACCTGCTCGGCGTTCAGACCCGCCTTGTCGAGCGACCCCATCAGCGAGATCGATTCCTCGAACCCGAAGCCGAGGTTGCTCAGCGCCGGCGCGGCCTTCTGCACGCCGGAGGCGAGCTCGTTCATCCCTACGCCGGTGGCCTGCGACACCTGGAACAGGGAGTCCATCGCCCCGGCGACGGCTTCGCCCTCCACCTGGAACGCGGAGAACGCCGCCGACGTCGCGGATACGTCGATGTCCTGCCCGAGGATCCGGCCCGCCTCGAGGTACTGGGACGCGACGGTCTCGAGGGTGTCGCCGCCGAGGCCGAGGCGGGTGTTCAGGTCCGCGACGGTCGTGCCGATCGCGCCGAGGTCGGCGGGCACGTTCTGCCCGACGTTCTTCGCGACGTCGACGAGCCCCTCGAGCGCGTCGCCCTGGGCGCCGGTGCCGACACGGATCGTGTCGGTCACGTCGTCGAAGATCGACCCGACGTTGTACAGGCCCTTGAACGCCGCGACCGTGCCGGTGACGAGCGCGGTGACGCCCATCGCGTTCCGCATGCCCGACGACCAGCGCCGTCCGGCGTCGTCACCGGCCTTCCCGGCTTCCCGGGCGCCCGGCTCGAACTGGCGGCCGATCTCCTCCTGGACGCCCTCCATCGTGGGCACCAGGCGGATCCACGCGGTAGCGAGCTCGACTCCGTCAGCCACGGCTCCCCCTCCCTGGCGACTTCGATTCCCACCAGTCGTCGAACTGCGACGCGGGGATCGGGTCGCGCCCGAATGCCTGTGTGCGCTTCTCCCACCAGCGGGCGAAGCGCTTGGGCTTGCCGCCGGAGCGGCGCGGCCGCGGGAGCTTCCACGCCACCGCCTGCAGCAGGTCGACGATCGTCGCGAGCACCTGCTCCGTCCACGACGGCACCTCAGCGCCGTACACGCCGGCCGCGAGCGCGTTGCCCGGGGTCTTCTGCCAGCGGCGCACGAGGACGAACAGGTCCCGCCACGTCAGCGCCGGGGTGCTGAGGTCGCGCAGCCGCAGGCCCGCGGCGATCAGCTCGTATTCGATGGCCTCCTGGTGCTCGTCTACGAGGTCGAGGAGGCCGAGGATTCCCCCAGCCCGATCTCCGAGCCCTCGCGCCACGCCTTCACGAACGCGTTGAACTCGGCCCGGTCGAGCTTGTCGATGTGCTCGAGGTCGCTTTCGGGGATCAGCTCCTCGAGGATCGTGAACACCTGGTCGACCTCGGGCAGGCGGCGGGTGCGGCGGATGGTGCCCACGGGCACGTTCTCGAACCGCGGAAGGGTGAGCTCGTGCCCGTCGGGCAGGGTGTGGTGGAACTTCTCCATCATGGGAACCTCTCGAAGATGGCGGGAACCGGATGTGTGTGGTTGGCGCGCGGACGGGGCGGGTTCCCGGCGCCCCGCCCGCGCGGTCATGCAGCTCAGGCCGCCGCGAGCACGCCGTCGTCGGTGTACACGTACACGGACTTCCCGGCGGCGTCGGGGTAGGTCGAGAGCGTCACGGGGAGGCTGATCGCGCCGGACGCGACGATCGCGACCTCGCCGCGCTCGGACACCTGCCCGTGAGGGACGAACACGACCACGCGGCGGTCGCCGTCCTTGACCTTGAAGTACCAGGCCTTCGTCTCGCGCATCTCGCCGGCGAGCGCCATGCGCAGCTGCGTGCCGTGCGCGGTGGTCGCGGCGGTCACGTCGACGTTGTCCTCGCCGAAGTAGTTCTCGGCGGAGACCTGGTTGAGCTCGAGGTGGGTCCACGCCATCGTCGCGTCGAACTCGGTGAGCACCTTCCGGATCGTCTTGAGCGACCAGTCGCGGATCGACTCGGTCGACTCCGACGGGGTCAGGGTGACGCCGTCCTCGGACGCGTACCCGGCCTCCTTCAGGCCGGTCCACGTGAAGTCGTCGATCGTCTGCGGGATGGTGTCCGTCTCGGGACCGGAGAGGATCGCGGCCGTGACGCTCTGGTCGGGAGCGCCGACGAAGACATTGCTGGACTTGACGGGCATGGTGCCCCCTTTCAGGCAGGATGGAACACCGCCCGGCGGGCGGCGATGTGGCGGCGGGAACCTAGACCGCGGACCGTCTCAGGTCGGCGGAGATCGTGGACCGGTACCGGAAGTGCGTCGGCACCGAGGGGTGCGGGAGGTTCACGGGCACGGACGCCGACACCCGGTAGCAGGTGCGGCCGCCGAGCGCTCCGGCCCGCCCGGCGGCTTCGAGCAGCCCGACCGCGAGCGCGCACAGGTCGCGCGCGTCTCCCTCCCGGGTCGCGTACGCCTCGACGACGAGCGTGTGCGAGTCGGTGACCAGGTCGCGGCGGGCGCCGCCGGTGGTCGTGACGCGCACGAACTCGCGCGGCTTCGTCGACGTCGTGGGGATCTTCGTCCCGACCGTGCCCTGCGGCTCGGTGAGGTTCGGGTGCCCGTGGGCGGGCAGGGTCGCGGACAGCTCGGCGATGACGGCGAGCTCCCCGTCGACGGGGATCAGGATCTCGGCCACGGTCACCTCCCGGCGTCGAGCGCGCGCATCAGGGCGCCGTCCTCGGCCTCGGCCCGGCGGGCTTCGTTCGTGACCGTGGTGACGTACCCCATCGCGCGCCCGAGCTTCGTGGACCCGCCGACGACCTCCACGGTTGCGTCGAAGTCCGGCTCGCCGCCCGCGGCCGCCTGGATCGCGTCGACCCTCTTGCGCAGGTCTGCCTGCACGGGCTCGCTCGACAGCAGCGCGCGGATTCCGTCGCTGTTCAGCTTGATGCGGACGCCCTTGACCGGCATCATCCCTCCCAGCGGATCAGCTGCACGATCGTGTGCGACGTGAGCGCGGACGGTCCGGGCTGCCGCCGGACGGCGCCCTCGATCTGGTAGTCCTGCCCGAACAGGGTGACCAGGTCGCGGCGGTCGATGTCCGCGGTGAACGGGCCGCGCAGCGTCCACTCGATCGAGTCGCCGTCGCGGTTGGTGAGGTCCTGCACGGTGTTCCCCGCGTCGACCGCCCACCCCGGGAGGTCGACATCGGTCGTGGTCGTGTAGTCCGGCTCCTGCCCGCCGCGGCCGTCGGAGACCATCACGGGCCGCTTGCGGGTGATCGTGTGCCGGGCGACGAGACCGCCGATCACGGGACGTACCCGATCCGGTACGGGGCGATCCGGTCCTCGTCGGCGCCCGTGAGCGCGCCGGACGCGCGGGTGAGGGTGACGGACACGCCGCCCGCCTGCTCCCGGCTGATGCCGAGCGGGGACCCGAGCCCGCCGGCGGCGAGCTCGAGGGTGAGCTGCACGAGGTCGGCGGGCACGCTCTCGAACCCGGCCGTGTACGTGACCTCGACGTCGGTGCCGCGGATGTTCGTCCACCCCGTGTCCGGGTCGAACCGGACGGTGCCGACGTCGAGCACGACGCCGTCGACGGTCACCGCGTCGATCGAAGCGATCTCCATCGCCGGCAGCCACACCGCTTCCAGCCACGGCCGCACCTGGCGGCGCGTGACCTGCTGACGTGTGGCGATGTGCCAGCCGCACTCGCGCCGGATCGTCTCCGTCGCGGCGGCGAGCTCCTTCGCGAGGAACGGGTGGGAGGTGGCGGTGATCGCGCCCAGCGACCGCTGCTGCATGTCGTCCGGCGTGGCGAACGCTTCAGGAGTGATCGGCATCGGTCACCACCACCTCTCCGCCTACTCGCCCGCCGTGGCGGTCTTGTTCTTCGGCGCGGTGCGCGCCTTGTTCGCGGGCGCCGCGGCCTGCTTGACCTCGGTCGCGCCGAGGCGCTTTGCCTCGTCGGGGGTGAGCTTCATCACCGTCTCCGTCTCGTGACGGCCGGTGCGGAGCTTGACGTTGTACCGCTTGAGTGCCATGTCGGTGGCCTCCCTTGTCTCGATGCGCTCGTCGACGGGGACCACCGTGGTGCGCGGCCCGCACGACGCGTGCTGCGCCCCGCAGATCTTGCATGTGCCCACGGTGGTCCCCTCTCGGCTTACGCGGCGGTGAGGTCGATCTCGACGAACGCCGCGGGGCGGGTCACGCCGAACGCGGCGCGCTCCTCGGCGAGGATCGCCACGAGGTTGCGGATGAAGAAGTCCGCGTGCGAGTCGGTGATCGAGATCGACGCCTGCTCGCGATCCCAAAGGATCGCCTTGCGGAAGTCGCCGACCAGGCCGACGCCCTGCGCGATGTTCTCCGACTCCACGACCGGGAGGCCGTGGAGGGTGGGGACACCGGCGGTGATCGCCTCGTTCTGCGGGTTCTTCGCGAGCCGGGCGAGCTGGATCCGCTCCCAGTCGAGCGGGTTCAGCATGTACCCGGTGGGGACGGCGCGGCCGCCGACGAGCACCTTCGTGCGCGCCTTCAGCGTCGTCTCGAGCAGCGGGTCGAGGTCCGTGACCGTCGCCGAGTACGCCTGGGCCTGGATGCCCGTCGTCTCGAGGATGCCGCGGAAGTTCTCCCCGGTGCCGTCGCCGTTGAGGATCTGGTCCTCCTCGGTCTGCGCGAGGTCGGCGAGCAGCTCGTCGTCGATCAGGCCACGCAGCTGCGCCGCGTCGGCGATGCCGCGCTTGGTCGCCGGGATCCACTCGGCGATCGTCTTGACCGTCTCGGTCACCTTCTGGAAGGAGATCGAGCCCTCGGGCTTGTACCCGCCGCCGGCGGCGGGAATGAGCGGACCGGCGGTACCGCCCGACGTCGGCGCGTCGGCCGTGGTCGCTTCCGGGACCGGCGCGGCCGAGTTGGGCTGCGTCAGCTGGCGGACGAACTCGACCGTGTCCGACCCGGTCTGGCGGACCGAGATCAGGTCGCGGGCGGTGAGCTTCGGACGGCCGAGCGCCTCGTAGATGCCCGTGATGTCCGGGTTGACGAACGCGCCGCCCGAGGTGTCCGAGGAGCCGGTGACGAGCGCCTTCCGGTTCGGGAAGATGCCCTTCAGGCCCATCGGCTCGGACTGCACGCGCGCCCGGTCGCCCGGGATGCGGTCGCCGTGCGCCTTCATGAAGCCGACGTACTGCGCCGACTCCACGAACAGCTGACCCAGCGACTTGCCGCGCGACGGGGCGAGGAACGCGCCCGCCTTCTGCTGCGGCTCGTTCTGCTCGAGACCGAGGTCCATGCCGATCGCGGCGAGGCTGGCCTTGAGCGAGTCGGACTCCTTGCCCTTCTGGAACTCGGCCTTCGCGGCCTCGTACGCCTTCAGGTGCGTGGCCGCGTCGGTCACCTCCTCGGGGGTGAGGTCGCGGCCCTCGGCCTCGGCCTTCGCGGCGATGTCGCGGGCCGCCTTGAGCTCGGCCCGCATCTTCTCCTGGATGTCCACGTGGACTCCTTCCGTTAGAGAGTTGCGCCCTCGGCGGTTGCCAGGGCGATCTGCAGACGCGTCAGTGCGGACGGCGCGCGGGCGGGTTCCTCGGCCTTGGCCCGTTCGGGCTCCTCGGCCTTGACCTGCTCGTCACCGCTGGCCTTGCCAGCGTCCTGACCCTCTCCGTCGAGGACGGAGAGGACGTTCTTGATGTCTCCGGCGGCGGCCGAGATCTTCTCGGCCGCCTCGCGGAGGGTGGCTTCGTTCTTCGCGCTGATCGCGCGGCCGGCCTTCACGTCGGCCTCGATCGCGTCGGCGAGCGCCTTCACCGCGACCACCGACGTGTCACGGTTCGCGCCGACCGGGACGAACGAGAACTCGAACACGTCGAGGTCGCGCAGCTCGTTCGCCTTGCGGCCGCCGTCGAGCTCGACCTGCCCCTCGTCGATCACGTCGTACGCGAACGACAGCTCGTTCAGGCGCCGGCCCTTCACGAGCCGGTACACCTGACGGCCCTTCGGGGACTCGAGGTCGAACGCGCCCTTCACCCACCAGCCGTGGTCGTCCTCGCCCTCGTCGATCGCGTACGCGACGTAGAAGTCGGGGTCGTCCATGCGGTGCCCGAACAGGCCCGGCAGGACGATCCCCGCCTCCTTGCGCTTGGCGATGCCGCGCTCGAACGCGCCCTTCGCGACGACGTCGTTGTACGCGTCCGGCTCGCGGGTGAACGTCGACGGGTAGACGATGAACTCGCCCTCGTTCAGCCCGTCCTCGGGGCCGGCCTTGAACTTCACCGGCAGGCTCTTGATCTTCATGGCGGCTCCTCTCAGCCGAAATCGATCTGCACGTCGCAGGAGCAGCCCGCGACCTCGTCGACGTCGAGCGCCGAGGAGTCCCCGGGCCACCGGGCGCCGTTGCTGAAGGTGTCGTCCAGGTCGACGGTCTCGCCGTGCATGGACGCGTGCGACGGGCGCGGGTTCGAGGACGTGACGATCCACGTCTTCGTCACCTTCCGACCCCCGCCGACCTGGCGGACGGCCTCGACGCTCGCGAAGCCCGCCAGCGCCGTGGTGATCGTCCCGGCCGCCTGCACCGCGCGCGAGGTCTCCGCGACCTCGAACACGTGCGCGGCGGCCTCGAGCGGATCATCCCCCGCGAGCGCCTCGTCGAGACGGATCCGCGTGGCCGAGTTGATCGACTCCGCGTTGGACCGGGCGGCGACGTTGAGGTACTCGAGCGTGCGGTCCTCGTCGTAGTCGTCCGGGTCCACGCCCAGCCGGTCCAGCTGCTTGCGGCCCACGGCCGTGGACACCATCGCCGACAGCGCGAACAGGTCCGCGGCGAGCTCGTCGTCCCACCGCTTCCCGTCCCACCAGTCGTCGCGGCCCGCGCCGATCGCGGAGCGCACCGCGGCGCCCTGCCGCTTGAAGAACCCGGCGAGCACCTGCCGCGCCTTCTCCACGTGCGTGGTGTCCGGCTTCGCCTTCAGCGCCAGCGGGCCCGCCTGCTTCAGCGGCGGCCGCCACGACAGCGCCCCGTCCGGGGCCGAGTCCGTCGGTGACGCCTGCCCGCCGATGAGGACGTTCAGCGGCACCACGAGCTCGTCGCCGCCCTCCACGCGCGGGAGGTTCGCGCGAGCGCGCGCCTCGTTGCGGGTGAGGTAAGGAGCGCCGACCGAGGTCTGCAGCTGCGCGGCCTGCTCCTCAAACGACCCGCGCAGCTTCTCCTGCATGTTGAACTCGACGTACACCCCGTCGGTGTCTTCGAAGTCCGGCAGGATCTGCAGCTCGATCTCCTGCTTGATCTCCATCAGCAGGGGCCCGAGGGTGTCCTGGTAGAGCATCTTGTGCTGCTCGGTGATGTTCGAGAAGGACGCGTTGTCGAGCATCCCGATCATCGGTGGCGGGATGAAGTACGCCGCCGCGACCTCCTCGCGGGTGAGCTTGCGGGACTCGACGTACTGCAGGTCCACCGCGGACTGCGACGCGGGCGTGAACGTCATGCCGTCTTCGAGGATCGGCGTCCCGCCGGCGTCGGTTGCCGACCACCCCTGGTACTGGCCGCGCCATCCGGCGCGGAACCTCTGCCGGGCCGTGTCGCTCCACGTCGGCGCGTCCTTCGGGCGCGAGATGTACCCCGAATGGCGGGCGCCGTTGCGGAGGATCTGCTCACGCATCTGCCCCGCCGCGTACTCCTCCGACAGCGCGCGGCGCAGCGACTCGATCGGCGAGAGCCCGTAGCGCTCGTCCTCGGGGTTGTAGCCGCGGAAGTAGACCACGTTCGCCGCGGGGATCGCGAACTTGCCCTTCGAGCCCTTGATGATGAACGTCGACGGATTGAGCCAGTTCTCGTCGTCCGCGATCGACCACAGCCGGGGCGGGATCCGCACGAGGGCTTCTCCCTTGAGCTTCACCCAAAGCGCCCGGTCGTAGATGCCACGGTCGGACACGAGCCCGTGGATCAGCCGGTAGGCCGTGGTGTACGGGTTCGGGTTCGACAGCAGCATCGCCAGCGGGTGATCCCGCAGGCGCTCCCGGTCGGTGTCCTGGATGCGGCGGAAGGTGTGGATCGACAGCTGCGCGACGTTGCGCGCGAGGAAGTCGACCACCGTGCGCACGGCGGGCTGCTTGCGGTAGATCGCCGCGTAGTCCTCCGTGAGGTCGTCGCTCAGCCGGATCGACGACGGCGCCTGGTAGACCGGCTTGTGGACTGCGTGCAGATTGCCCTCAGAGACAGCGAATGCCATCGTCGCCTCCTCACGGTGCCTGGATGAACAGGACCCGGTCGCGCTCGACGACGACGTCGCCGTCGAGCGGTACCGGGTCGGCGCCCGGCTCGAGCAGGGTCGCGTTCTTCAGGACGAGCAGCGGCCCGTCCTGTCGGTAGAAGATCGCGTCGATGGAGGTCCCGTCGACGAGGTTCGCGATCACGCGACGCCGCTGGATCACACGCCGGAATGCCAGCACGGGCACACCTCCTTGGTTCACACGACCATCAGGTCGTTCTCCTCGTACGCCGAGCGGTGCACCACCGGGTTGGTGGCGAGCAGCCCGACCGCGGCGATCGCGGCCTGCAGCGGCGCCGCGTCATTCGGTGACGCCTTCAGATCGATCGCCCAGCCATCACCGAGCGGCTTGATCACCGCGGTCGTCGCCGCGATGTCGAGCTTCGGCTGCGCGCCATGCGTCAACGGGAGAGGCTCGTCCTCGTCCCGGTCATCCGCGGTCGCGACCCTCAGCAGGTCGTAGAACTTCCCGTGCCACCCCGCGAGGTCCACGCCCTCCCACGGCGACACCACCAGGCCCGCGTTCTCGAAGTCCTCCCGCAGGCCCGAGATCGGCGCCCCACGCGTCTGCATCGCCAGATGCTCGACCGGAACCGCACGCTCAGGCGACAGAAGCCACGGGATCACCCAGTCCGGGCCAGGACGAGACGCCGCGATCTCCACGCGACGCCGCCCCTCCGTGTCCCAGAACGCGATCGCGACATGCACCCACGTGCGGTCATGCGACATCGCGACCCCGTACGCCGTCGGCCGGTCCCGGTCACGCGTGACCGTCGCGACCGTCGTCGCCTGCCAAGATCCGTTCGGGAAGGGGCCCTGACCGGCCAGGTTCACGAACTGGCACAGCACCTCGGTGCGGAACTCCCACTCCGGGTCCGACGCGGCCGCAGCAGCGATCGCGCGCTCGTCGAGCTCCGTGTATCCGAGAGACGGGTTCGCCTGAGCCCAACCCTCCCGGTCCCAGATCCCACGAAGCGGACCATCCGGCTCCCCGTCCGTCGTCCCCGCGGACCACTCGAACAGGCCGATCGAGTCGAGGTCGAGCTCATCGAGCAGATCCTCCGGGACGCCCTCGAGAGCCTCACCCGTGATCGCCGAGATCGCGACCTTCCGAAGATGCCGCAGCACCACCGACGACGCGTCACCCGCGTTCGACACACCCCAGACCTGCGCGCGCCGGCGCGCCATCGTCGTCTTCGACGTCGCCGACCACGCCCGCCAGTCCTGATGCTCCCGCAGCTCGTCGAACAGGATCAGGTCCCCACGGAACCCGCGTCCGCCGCGCCGGTTCGCCGCCGCGATCTTGAACGTCTCCCCGCCATCGAGGCGGACGAGCTCGGACCCCTTGCCCTCGTTCTTCTTCGCGATCTCGTCAGCGAGCTCCGGGATCGCCTCCGCGACCGCGACCGCTTCCTCCCACGCGGCACGCGCGTGATCGAGGGACGCGTGCGTCTCGAGCACCATCCGCGCGCCGTCCTGGAACAGGCGCCACAAGATCAGCACCGTCAGGAGCGTGCTCTTCCCGTTCTGACGGGCGACGAGCAGCAGCACCGTCCGGAATCGGAACACCGCCCCCGGCCCGTCCAGCAGCTCGAGCGCGTGGATCAGCAGCCACGTCTGCCACTCGAGCCGACGCGGCAGCAGGCCGAGATAGTCGGTGTCGTCATCCGGGGTGCGAGCCTCATCGAGCTCCTCCAGCCGGTCACGCATCCAGTCCCAGAACTCGCACACCTCGAACCCGAGCGACGTCTCCGGCGTCAGCTCGCGCAGCGGCGGCGTGAACAGCCACGGCGTCTGGCAGCCGAGGAGCTTCTTACGGCCACGCCCGCTTCGGCGGACGCTTGAGCTCCGTGACGTTCTCCGGCCGGCGCCCGCCTTCGGACGACTCGTTGCCGCCATCAGCGTCCTCCGTCCGCTTCGCGAGCTTCAGCGACCGAAGCTCGTGCTGCATCCGCACGGTCGGCGTCCCGCCCAAGTCGTTCAGCACACGCGACAGCGCACGATGCGCGCTCAGCGCGCGCGCTTCGTCGCCGCTGTGCGTGGACTCGTCAACGATCCGCGCGAGGTCCTTCGCCTGGGTGACCGCCGCGACGTCGGACGGCGCGAGCCACTTCATCGCGGCGAGCGCGCCGTCAACCGCGTCGCGCATCGTCGTCGGCGCGGGGCCGGTGTCCGCGCGCGTCCGCGACGTAGCCGCGCGCGCGTCACGCTCAGCGCGTTCCTCCGCCCGCTTCCGCCGCTTCCTTTCAGCGTCGCGCGCCTTCCGCTCCTCCGGCGTCATCGCCATGACGAGTCCCCCGTTCTGCGGACGCGGACACGACGTCCGCGGACATTCACACCTGGGTGGGGAAGTTCACTGCCGGCGCTCTGGCCCTGGGTGGGCGGTGCAGAGATCCGGACGCCCCTATCCCTCGGCGTAGACGCAGGCCGATCGGTGGTCGCCGCTGTCTTCGATGTCAGTCCAGCGGCACCCGCAGGGCGCGAGCGGCTGGCCGTCCTGGTCTATGGGGCACTCACCGTGGGTCTTGTGCCACTCAGCGCAGGGCCGGCACCAGGTGTAGCCGAGTTCGCGCATGGTCTGGTCCCATGCTTCGTCTCGTTCGTCCACGGTTCGAGTATCCGGTCCCGCGGTGATGGCGCTCATCCTTGGTCGCCCTTGTTCGGGAAGGGTCGCAGCGGTCGCGGTTCCCGTTTCGCGGGTGCGTGCGTCGTTCCGAAGTGGATGGGGATGTCGATGGTGCCGACCTCGACGGGGTCGCCGTCGGCTACCTGGATCATCACCTTCGCGGTGAGGGTGGCGACGTTGACGGGCGGCATCAGCTGTCCGCCTTCGTGTGCTGCACCCAGCGTGCGGTCGTTCCCTGCACTGTGTAGTGCCCTCCCGGAAGGACCACGTCGAGGCGTGTGGTGGTGATGTGTACGTCGTAGCGCTTGCCGTGGAGGGGTCCGCCCTTGGCGGTGATGGTCTTGGTTGCGCTCATTGGGTCACCATGCTTCCGAGGTGGTGCCGATGCCTGCGTTCGCTTTGCCGGTGCTCTTGTTGCGGTTGCAGCGGACGTGTGAGGGGCGGGCGTTGGTGGGTTCGAGTGCGAGCTCGGGGTGGGTCTTGCGGGGGTGCACGTGTTCGAGCTCGAAGCTGTTGGGTGCTCCGGCTGGGCCGTCGTAGTCGATGGGCTGGGAGCAGAGGTAGCAGGGCGCGTTGGCGGCCTGCCATGTGTTCTTGAGTGCGGCGCGGAAGTCGCGGTAGCGGCGGGTGTGGATGACGTCGGCCACGTTCACCTCCGCTGCGCGAGGGCGGGCAGGGCGGGCAGGGCGCGTAGGGCACGGTCTGGGGTATGACGGTTCCCTGCGCGCGTTTAACTTGGTCCCTTAGTTACATAGTCAAAGAGCTGTGCTAACTCGCATCTGTTGCCCCTTATGGACCCTGGGACTGTTTTCTCCGCGGGGTTACGCGGGTGTGAGCAGGGTCAGTGCGCGTTTTCGTGTCGCGCCTTTCGTGCGCCCTGTGGATAAGTCGCGCCCTGGTGCGGCCTCCGAGCAGGGCGCATTGTCGCTCTTTGGGCGAGCCTCCCCAGCAGTGCGCGTTAGTGTCCTACAGTGTTGGTATGACAGGCACCAATATCTACTGCCCTTCCTGCGGGCACCATCTGTTCAAGGCCGACGTCGAGCAGCTCGTCGCGGCCACAACCCCGGCGAGCGCCGTTGCGCGGACCCCGGCCACCGACGATGCCGCCGTGACTCTCGAGCGGTTCTTCGAGAGCCAGTCGCGTGTGATCCGTGCGGACCGTGGCCGCATGACTCAGGCCGATGTGATCGCCGCGGTGAACGGCTGGCTCGAGGATCAGGGTGAGCAGCCGCTCACGTTGCACGCGATCGGGCGCGGGATGCGCGCGCTTGGCATCGAGACGTCCCGGTCGAACGGGCGCCGCTTCTACGCGGGCGTGATGTTCACGGGTGCGCCTGCCTGAGGGGAATGGGGAACGGCCGGCGGTCGCTCACCTGTGGGTGGTTCCTGCCGGCCGTTCCGAGTGTCCCCTGTCCGACACCGCTCCGATCATCAAGCTAGGGGCGGTCAACGGGCGGCGTGCAAATGCGACACGCCGAGCGCGGCGGCGCGGTGTTCGTTCATCCGTGCGGCGACGGCGTCGAGGTCGTCGTCGAAGAGGTCGGCGTAGACGTCGAGGGTCATGGCTGCGGACGCGTGTCCGAGCATGCGTTGGATGGCTTTGACGTGGGCGCCGGATGCGACGGCGAGGGATGCGGCGGTGTGGCGGAGGTCGTGTGGGGTGATAGCGGGGATGGTGGGGTCGGTTTGGCGGGCGGCGCGGACGGCCTTCACGAACCAGCCGCTGGTGGCGTGTGGGTACGGGATGGGGTTGGTGCCGTCGCCGAAGAGGTAGTCGTCGGGGCCTTTGCCGTCGGTGAGCGCGGTGAGCTGGTCGACGAGGTGGTGCGGCATGGGGACGTCGCGTGTGTGGCCGGGTTTGGGGGTGCCGTGCTCGTAGGTGCCTTTGACCATGACGGCGTTGTCTTCGATGCGGATGCGTTTCCGGAGCGGGTTGAGGTGGCGGACGCGGAGGGCTGCGGCTTCGCCCCAGCGGAGGCCGGCGTGCGCGAACAGGTCGATGAGGGTGGCGTGTTCGTTGGTGTCGGCGCTGCGGACGAGGGTGTCGACTTGCTGGTGGGTGAGGTAGCGGGGTGGTTTGCGGCGCTTGGCGGGGAGGGTGATGCCGGTGGCGGGGTTGCGGGGGATGGCGTTCTCGCGGTGCGCGATGGTGAGGATGCCGTTGAGGACGAAGACGATGCGGCGGACGGTTTGCGCGGAGCGGGTGGTGTTGAGCTCGGCGACCCATGCGGCGATTTCGGTGTGGGTGATGCGGTCGACGGCGCGGGTGCCCCATTTGGGTTCGACGTGCACGCGCCATGCGGTTTCCATGGCGTGTCTCGAGGAGGGTTTGAGGGGTGCGAGGCGTTCGATCTTCCAGGTGTTGGCGTAGCTGGTGAGGGTGCGGCGGCCGGCGGTGGGGTCGACGTAGTCGCCTTTGGCTTTGGTGACGGTGATGTCGGCGAGGCGGAGCTTCGCTTCTTTCTGGGTCTTGAATCCGCGCTTGGAGGTTTGGGTGCCGTCGGGTTTGCGGTAGCGGATGCGGTATCGGCGGCCTTTGGCGGTGTCGTAGGGTTCGATGCTGCCGGACATCAGATCGCTTCCTGGGGTCGTAGTGCCATGTGGGCCCATTGTCCGAGCCCGTGGCGGGCGCTGGCGTAGGTGACGCCGCGCAGCGGGGTGAGGCAGAACTGTTCGAAGTCGAAGATGATCCGCGGTGTCACGGAGAACTCTTCGGCGAGGTGGTGCTGGTCGGGGTTGATGCGTTCGAGGCGGGCGTACTCTTCGGGGTCGATGAGGAGCCGGGCGGCGTAGGCGCGGGCTTGGCGTTCGTTTCGGGCGGTGGTGCAGTCGTGCCCGTAGTGGGCGTGTCCGAGCTCGTGGGCGAGCGTGGAGCGGCGTTCGAAGTGCGCGAGGCGGAGGCTGAGGTAGATGCGTTGCTCGTCGTGGTCGTAGAAGCCGCGGATGCCGGGGCGGAGGTGGGCGTAGTGGACGTGTACGCCGTATTCCGCGGCTTTGGCGAGCAGCTGGCGCATACGCGGTCTCCTATTCGGCGTGGGGCTGGTCGGCGGCGACGTCGCCCTCGTCGGCGGCGAGGGCGTGCTCGCTCTTCCGTGGGGCGTCGACGATCTGGATGTCATCCTCGGTCTGAGGTAGGACATTGAGCTCGCCGGTGAGGTCGGCGGTCGCCTCGCCGGCTTCGAGGCGGCGGACGATTTCGCGCGCGAGCTCGAGGTCGGTGTACTCGCTGAGGCTGTGGATGCGCCCTAGGTGGTCGGCCTCTTCGGGCGTGATGAAGCCGACGCCGACGAAGACCTGGGACATGTCGAGGTTGTAGGCGCGGCAGACCTGGACGACCGTCTCGACGGTGAGCGAGGTGGTGCCGTTGAGCTGCCGGTTGAGGGTCGACGGGTCGATGCCGGATGTGACGGCGATGGCCCGTGCGCTGCGCGCTCCGGTGACCTCGAGCAGGTAGTCCTTGCGGTTCGTCATGCGCATCAGTTTGTTGCACTTTTGCCACAGTGTCAATCGAGAGTGTCGCATCATCGCAGGAGAGCGCGGAGCAATTGTTCGACACTGTGTCAACCCTGCGCCAAATCTCGTCCAGACTGTGGCAAGCTTGCTTCACGTCGAAGCAGTAGTGACACAGAAAGGGCGTCCAGTATGAGCGTCTCGATCCGCATCAAGCCGGGCCTGGTGGAGCGTCTCCGTGAGACGCGGAACATCGGGTCGGAGGAGGCCTTCGCCCGCCTCATCGGCGCTGATCGCACGACTCTCCGTCGAGTCGTCGCGGGGAGCCAGCCGTCCGGCGCGTTCATCGCCGGCTTCTGTGACGCGTTCGGTCTCGGCCTCGGAGAGGCGTTCGAGATCGTCCGCTCTGACAGCCTCGCGAAGGCGGCGTGACATGGCCGTCACGAGGCTGCGCCCGGATGTGACGCCGGGCCCCGTGTGGTTGTCGCCGGCGCAGGTGTGCGAACGGGTCCCGGGTCTCACGCTGGAACGTCTCGCGTACCTGCGCGACCGGTCGAAGGGGCCCATGTACTTCAAGCCGACCGAGAAGACGGTCGTGTACGAGGCAGCCGCGGTCGACGCGTGGGTGCGCAGCACCGCCGTCGTGACGAGGGACGCGTCGTGATCCTCGTCGCGGTGGTCGCCGCGCTGGCGGCCGGTGTGTGCTTCGGCCGGTGCGTGGCGCTGGGTGTGTTCGACGGGGTGTGGGTCCTGTTCGGCCTGTCGGCGTTCGTGATGGTGCTCGCGCTGGCGGCGATCGCGACGTGGCGTCGGATCCCGGCGGACCCGCGGCCGGTGCGGTCGCGCCTCGATCGCGAGGACCGGCCGCGGTGCCCGGTGGATCACTCGCTGGACAACTCCGACTAACCGGTCCCCTCCTCTTCCCTTCTCCCCTGTTCTGGTTCTTCTTCGAGAGGTGCTTGTCGTGTCCCCTGAAACGGATCGTGTGGTGTCGGCGCCGGTGTCGGCGTCGGCGGTGGCCCGGTCGGATGAGACGCTCGCCGTCGTCCGCGGTGGCTGTTCGGATGCGCCGGGTTCGGTGCTGGGTGCGGTGGCCGGTGTGGTCGCGTTCCTGGTGTCGGTGCCGCTGGTGGTGCTGCTGATGGTGAGCGTCTGATGGGCGCCGTGCTGGATGCGGATCCGCTGGTGCTCGACGGACTGGACTTCGAGCCGCAGTGCGAGACGGACGCGCCGCCGCATGCCGCGAACGTGGCGTTGACGTGCCGGCACTGCGGTGGGGTGTCGCTCGCGTGCCGTCCGCATGTCGACGAGGCGCGGCTGCATTTCGCGGACCCGCTCCTGGTGTGCATTCACAAGGCGTGCGGGTTCCGGGGTGCGGAGCTCGACGAGGTGTTCTCGGTGAGGCCGCTGTGATCGAGGCGACGTACGTCTTCGAGTGGGCGAAGGCTCCGCTGTCGATGAACTACCGGATGCATCACCACGTGAAGGCGAAGATCACGGCCGACCTGCGGGCGCAGGCGGCTGCACGGGCGGCTTCGTTCCCCGCGTCACGGCATGTGGAGGTGCAGCTGACGTGGGTCGTCACGGACAAGCGGCGCCGGGACGAGGAGAACATCGTCGCCACCCTGAAGCCGCTGTGCGACGGGCTCGTGGACGCCGGTGTCGTCCCGGATGACGTGCCCGCGTTCATGACGAAGCTCATGCCCTCGATCCGGTACGAGCCGGGCGGCACCCCTCACTTCCGTCTGCGCATCGCGCAGATCTCCTGACCCTGTCAACCCCTGAAACCGAAGGAGAACGATCATGAGCATTCCTGCTCCCATCCCTCACCCCGCTGCGGGGAAGCCGACGCTCGAGGAGCTTGTCGCTCGTCGGGTGGCGTTGAAGGCGGACGCCGAGTACATCGCGGGTGAGATCGCCGCGATCGATGCGCAGCTGATCGACCAGCTCGACGTCGGGACGCATGACGTCGACGGCGTGAAGGTGCAGGTGCGCGAGTACTCGCGGATCGCGTACCCGCAGCTCGAGAAGGACTACCCGGCCGAGCAGTACCCGGACCTGTACGCGACGAAGACGGCGATCGATCAGGCCGCTGTGAAGAAGCAGTTCGCGCCGGCCGCGCTCGAGCCGTACAAGGTGCGCGGCTCGAAGTCCGTCGTCATCTGACTCCTATCACGGCCGCCCGGATGGTCGCAGCAGCGGTTCGACTCCGCTGCCGGGCACAACACAGGAAGGAGCTCAACATGAGCGAGAACAACTACCGAATCCAATACGCAGTCAACGCAATCCTGCGCCTGCTCGGAAGCAAGGACGGCCGTTCTGGCCTGTCGCAGATCGCGATCGAGAATTCGCTCGCTCGTGGCGGAGACGTTCGTCGATCGGACATTCGCGCGGCACTTCGGATTCTGCGGGAGAGCGGTCGTGTTGGGTCGGTGGACGGCGCGCGAGGTGCGCGTATCCACTTCCTCAACGGCCCTCTCGGCGACACCGAGGAACCTATCCCCGCTGCAAGACGAGACGATGTCGGCTGGCCGGAGTTCGACGCGAAGCTGGATCACCTTGCCGGGCTCCTGGGCGACATGCTCGAAGTGCCGGTGACGAAGAACCAGATCATCATCTTCCTGGCTGCTGTGGCGGCATCATGACCACGATCGAGCAGTGGTCCCCGATCCCCGGGCACGCCGGATACGAAGCATCCACCCTAGGCCGGATTCGGTCCGTGGATCGCGTCATCCCGCACGGAGGTAAGAGCGGCACTACGCGCACCCTCCGTGGACGCGTGCTGCGTCCGTGCCCGAACGGCCCCTACGGCTACCTCTCGGTGATGCTCGGCGCCGGGTGCCGTCGGTACGTGCACCGACTCGTCGCCGCGACGTTCCTCGGCCCCGTCGAGGGGATGGACGTCGACCACGGCGACGACGACCCGAGCAACAACGCGGTCACGAACCTCACGATCATGCCGCACGCGGACAACATGCTCGCGATCCGGACCCGCCGAGCAGAGAAGGGGCGTGCAGCGTGAACCTCGAGGATCACCTGTTCTCCGTGGTCCGCGCGGCCATCTCGGCGCACCCGCGGTCGCTGCAGAAGCGGATCGGGCCGTCGGAGATCGGGAAGCCGTGCGACCGGTGGATGCTTCGGAAGCTCGCCGGGGTGGAGGAGCCGGAGCGGGGGCCGGCGTGGAAGCCCGCGATCGGCACGGCGATGCACGCGCAGCTCGAGGAGTGGTTCGACGCCGCGAACCGTGGCGGCGGTGACGTCGAGAACACGGAGTGGGTGACGGAGTGGGAGGTGAACGTCGGCCGCATCGGTGACACGGACATCACCGGGCACTCCGACCTGTTCCACGTGCCGACGGGCACCGTGATCGACTGGAAGGTCGTCGGCGCCCGGCAGCTCGCGAAGTACCGGCTGCACGGCCCGTCGGAGCAGTACCGGGTGCAGGCGCACCTGTATGGCCGTGGGTTCACGAACGACGGCGGGTGGGGTCCGTGCCGGGAGGTCGCGATCGCGTTCCTCCCGCGCGACGGGGAGCTGCACCAGGCGTACTTCTGGCACGAGCCGTTCAACCCGCACCTGGCGCTTGAGGCGCTCGCGCGCGCGAACCGGCTGTGGGCGCTGCTGCAGGTCGTGGGGCTCGACGCGGCGCTCGCGACGAAGCCGCTGTGCGATGACCAGTGGTGCTCGTTCTGCAAGGCGGACCGTGCCGTGTTGCGCGCGGAAGGGCGGATCTCCCTGTTCGACGACACCGCCGAGGGGTGGAGGTCGCTGTTCGTCGACACCACCGCGGGCCCGGTCGCGGTGGTGTCACAGCCCGAGCCGGAGCCCGCGCCGATACCGATGCCGACGCGTAGCCCGGAGCGTCTCGCGCTGTGCCGCGCGTGCGGCGCGCCCTTGTCGCCCGCGGCGATCGCGGACGGCTTCTCCACGCACCCGACGTGCGCGGACCCTCAAGCCCCGGTCGCGGCCCCGCGGCCGGTCCCGTCGACGCCGCAGCCAGCGGCGCTCGCACCCATCACCAATCTGTTCGACCGCTGACAAGACCATTCAGGAGAAGACCATGTCCCTTTTCGATTCCAGCAGCAAGGGCGTCAAGTTCGACGTCGTGGGCGCGTCGATCACCGGCACCGTGAAGTCGGCGCCGCGTGAACGGCAGCAGACGAAGTTCGGCACCCAGGAGCCGGATTTCTGGCCGAACGGCGATCCGAAGATGCAGATCCTCATCGACCTGCAGACGGACCGTCGCGACGACGCGAACGACGACGGCGAGCGGACGCTGTACGTCGCGTCGAAGAACATGAAGCGCGCGATCGGTGACGCGATCCGCGCGTCGGGCGCGAACGACGTACTGCCGGGCGGTGTGCTGTCGGTGACGTACACCGGCAACGACCCGCAGTCGAAGAACCCGGCGAACCCGGCGAAGCTGTACACGGCGCAGTACACGCCGCCGACGTCGCCGCTCGCGCAGCCCGCGCCGGCCGCCGCGGCGCCGGCTCCCGCTCCGGCGGCGAGCGCTCCCGCGTACGCGCCGCAGCCCG
>NZ_JBAKGU010000021.1:0-41596 GCF_049065455.1 Microbacterium sp. SA156 | reverse complement strand
ACCTCCGCCGCCGCAGCCGACGCCACCGCCCGCCGGAAACCCGTCAACGTCTCCCGCACATTCGACAGCACCCACCGCTCCTCCACCGTCGCATCCCACGACAGCGGATCCACAAACCGCGGCTTCCTGCTCGTCACACCCCCATCATCAACCCCACCACCGACATTCGAACGGGCTGGCGGAAGAGGTGATCCCGAGAATCCGACCAGCATGTCGGGGTGCCTCGGCGGCTCGTAGGAGGCCCCAGCCGCGCTCGGTCAGCGGCGAGGCGGCGAGGCGTCGAGAAACGGGAACGGGCCGCGGCAGGACTGCCCGGCCGCCTGGTCACTCCGCCGGCAGCGTCACCGTCGGCAGCGGCATCGGCGTGACCGGCGTATGGGTCTGCGACGGCGATGGCGACGGGGTGGACGGCTCGCTCGTCTCGGGGGATGGCGCCGGCTCGCTCGTCTCTGGGGATGGCGCGGGCGCGGTCGGCGGCGGGCTCGTCGCGGGCGGCTGCGTCGTGGGAGGCGGTGTCGTCGCGGGCGGCTGCGTGGGCGGCTGCGTCGTGGGAGGCGGCGTCGTCGCGGGCGGCTGCGTGGGCGGCGGGCTCGTCGGAGGCGGCGTCGTCGCGGGGGGCTGGGTCGTCGGCGGCGGTGTCGTCGGCGGCGTGCTCGGCTTCGGCGTCTCGCTCGGCTTCTCCGAGGGCTGCGGGTTCTCCGACGGCTTCGGCGGCTCGCTCGACTGCGGGCTCTCGGCGGGCTGCGGGTTCTGCGATGCGCGCGGATCAGGAGCCCACGGCGTGATGTCGACCGGCTCGCCGGCCCCGTCGAGGTAGCGACGCGGGTCGACCGGGACGCCGTTCACGTGCACCTCGAAATGGAGGTGGTTCCCGAAGCTGCGACCGGTGTTGCCCACGAGCCCGATGGGATCGCCCGCCTCGACCCAGTCGCCCTCCTCGACCACGCGGCTCCCGTGCGTCATGTGCCCGTAGAGCGTGCGCACGCCGTTGACGTGCTGGATCATGACCGCGACGCCGTAGCCGTAGTGGCTCTCGCTCGAGAGCACGACGATGCCAGGAGCGGCCGCGCCGATGGGCGTGCCGCCCGGCGCCGCGATGTCCATGCCCATGTGGCGACCGTTGCGTGCCCCGAACTGGTCGGTGAGCACGGGGTTCGCGATCGGCCACAGGAAGGTGTCGAGGGACGCGAGCTTGCCGTCGTCCCCGAGGCGCGAGAGGTCGACGTCGATGCCCGCGGCGATCGCCGCGCGGATGAGCTTCTCGCGCGCCTCGCGCCGCAGCTTCGTCACCTCGTCGACGGTCGTCGCGCCGTAGTCGCTTCCGGCGAGCGCGGGCACCTCGATCGCGCCGGCCTCGGCGAACGCCGCCGCCTCATCCGAGAGGCCCGCGGTCGGCGACTCGGGGCGCTCGAGGTCGTCGGACACCTCGCCGTCGTCGACCGCGATCGAGACCGCCGCGACCGGCTCGCTCTCGGGCGGCGCGCCGGCCGCCGCGAGGGCGCCGGCTCCGGTGGCCGCGGCGACGAGGGCCGCCACGATGACGCTCGCGTGCGCGGCGCGCGTCGAGCGCACCCGCGTCGCGGATGCGTCGTTCGACTCGCCGTCGGAAGTGTCCTGCTGCATGTTTCCCCCGCGCCTATACTGACCGGTTCTCGTCGCAGACGGAAGACCCGCGGCGAGATCGGCCGTGCGGGGTGCCCGCGCACCTCCTTCAGCTGCGGGCCATCCGATGCGAGGATGGCCCGCATGAGGCGGGTCAGGGTGGTCGTCGAGGGCGTCGTCCAGGGCGTCGGATTCCGGTGGAGCACGGCGCGTCAGGCGGAGCGCAGGGATGTCGTCGGCTGGGTCCGCAACGTGGGCGCGGATCGCGTGGAGGCCGAGCTCGAGGGCGGCTCCGACGCCGTCGACGCGGTCGTCGACTGGATGCGGCAGGGGCCGACCGGCTCCCGCGTGGACGACATCGCGATCGAGGAGATCGCCCCGACGGGCGCGACCGCGTTCGAGCTGCGCCCCTCCGTCTGAGCTACTCGACGAACGTGACGTCGACCTGGATCTCGGCGGCGATCCGCTCGAGGTCGGCGACGACGTCGGCGAGATCGACGTCGTCGGGCACCCGCAGCTCCGCCGTCGCCTCGAACAGGCGCCCGCCCGCCATGGCCGCGTCGCGCGCCTCGGTCGCCATCGACTCGATGCTCAGCGACCGGGCGCGCAGGGCAGAGGAGATCTCGCGCACGATGCCCGGACGATCGTGCCCCAGCACCTGGAGCGTGACGCTGCGGCCGCGCGGCGCGTGCACCTCCTCGGCGGCGCGCACGACCACCGTGAGCAGCCCTTCGAGGCCCTTCAGTCCCTCGCGGAGCGCGTCGACGCGCTCGGGCGGCACCGAGACCTGGATCACGCCCGCGAACGTGCCGTCGAGCTCGGCGAGCCGGCTGTTCTCCCAGTTGGCGCCGTGGGCGTCGACGACGTCGGCGAGGGCCGCCACGAGGCCCGCGCGGTCGTCTCCGATGACGGTGAGGACGAGCGATGTCACGCTCCCCACCCTACTGAGCGGCCCCGCCGCGCGCAGTCCCCGCTAGCGCGCGTCGCGACGAGCTTCAACCCCACGACAGGGCGCCCTCCGACGTGCGACCGTGAGGAGATGAACCACAGGTGGCAGCAGCTCGACGCCGAGTTCCGACGCGAATGGACGGGGCACCCCGTCGACGAGATCGAACCGCACGCGCGGAAGATGGTCGACCGGCTCAGCCCCGGGGTCTCGTCGGAGCTCGCGCGCGCCTACGCGATCTCGGTCTCGGAGGGCCGCCCGTTCGGCCTAGAGTGAGCCCCGCTCAGCTCACCACGGAAGCGGGCGCTCCGGCCCGCGCTCGCTGTCGTCGGGGAGGTCGGGCAGCTCGTACCCGCCGGCCCTTATGCAGAGCCACCGCAGCTGGCCATCCGATTCGGGGTGCGCGCGCCACGTTCGCCAGACGCCCTGCCCCACCCGGACGATCGTCCCGGGGCCGACGTCGACGACGTCGTCGTCGAGCCCCATCTGACCGCGCCCCTCGAGGAACACGTAGACCTCCTCGACGCGCGCATGGCGGTGCCAGTAGCCCGCCTGCTCCCCGGGCTCCAGCGCGTTCGCCGTGAGCCCGATGTACTGCATCGCGAGCTCGAAGTCGACCACGCGCCGTCCGTCGCGCGAGCTGTCGGGGCGGAAGCCGCCGAAGTGGTCGCGCCACTGGTCGAGGCCGCCGATCTCGCTCACCTGGTAGTCGCTCATGCCGCCACTCTAAGAGCGTCCGGGCGCATGGGGCTCTGCCCGCGCGCCGTTATCCAGCCGTGATGTATCAGATCCGGCGCTGACCTCTCCTCCCCTGTGACGGGAGGCGCCGGCGAGCGCGCGCCTCCCGGATGTCCACGGCGAGGCGCAGCGGGGAGACGCGATGTATTCCGGTATCGGGGAGCAGGGACCCACATCCGCCACGAGGACACCCGGCTCGCGCATGCGCCGTGGCGGAGGACACCGGTGACCGTGCTCGAGCGGGCGCTCGTCCTCGCGCCGAGCAGCCGTCTCGTCTCCCCCTCGCGGGCGAGCCGCGAAGCCGCTCCCGCGATCCGCACGCCGCGCATGGCCCCCTCGCTCGAGCGGAGACGGCGCCTCGAGCGCCGCCACACGGCGCGCGTGCTGCTCTCCGACGCCGGCGTCGTGGCCCTCGCGGCGCTCGTCGCCGGAGCCGTCTCCTCGACCGGCCCGTCGGCCGCCGCGACGCTCGCCGCACGCGGCACCCTCGCGCCGTCCTCCGCGGTCGTCGCCCCCGCGCTCCCCGTGCTCTTCGCGGTCGCGCTCGGCCTCTTCTGGTGGATCGGCCTCGCCATCGCGGCACCGCGGAGCGTCCACGACACCCGCGGACGCGAGCTCGCGCGGGTCGCCGCCGTCACGCTCGACGTCTTCGGGCTCCTCGGCCTCGGCCTGGTCGTGACCGGCGCCCCCGCGATCTGCGCGCAGCTGTTCGTCGCGGCGCCGATCGGGCTCGCCGGCCTCCTCGCCGCGCGCACCATCTGGCGACGCCGGCTCACGGCCGAGCGCGCCGCGGGCCTGCGTGTCTCGCGCGCCCTCGTCACCGGCCGCCCCTCCGACGTCGCGCGCGTGTCGTCGACGATCACCGGCAGCGACGCCTCGGGGTACCGCGTCGTCGGCGCCGTGGAGTTCGACGAGGCGCCGCGCACGCAGGCGGCCGCGATGCACATCGCGCAGGAGGCGGCTCGACGCGACGCGGACGCCGTGATCGTCGCGAGCACGGCCGCCTCGGACGCCGACTTCGTGAAGCGCCTCGGCTGGTGCCTCGAGGGCACGGCCGCCGAGCTCATCGTCGCGAACGGCGTTATGGACGTCGCGCGGGCCCGGATGTCGCTGGACGCGGTGGGCGGGCTCCCCCTCGTCCGCCTCCGGATGCCGGAGTACGACGGCGGCGCCCTCGTCCTCAAACGGGCGTTCGACATCGTCGTCTCGACGGTCGCGCTCGCGGGCATCGCGCTGATCACCCCCGTCATCGCGCTCGCGATCGCTCTCGACTCCCCGGGCCCTGTCTTCTTCACGCAGGAGCGCGTGGGGCGCGACGGGCGCACGTTCCGGCTCGTGAAGTTCCGGTCGATGCGAACGACCGCGGAGGCCGAGCTCGCGCAGCTGCGCGCGCAGAACGAGGGCGCCGGCCCACTGTTCAAGCTGCGCCGCGATCCGCGCGTCACGCGCGTCGGCCGCTTCCTGCGGCACTACTCGCTCGACGAGCTGCCGCAGTTCTGGAACGTGCTCGTCGGCGACATGAGCGTCGTCGGGCCGCGCCCGCCGCTTCCGAGCGAGGTCCTCGCGTACGACGACGCGACCGTGCGGCGGCTCTACGTGAAGCCCGGGATCACGGGTCCCTGGCAGATCGGCGGGCGCAGCGACCTGTCCTGGCAGGAGAGCGTCCGGATCGACCTCGGCTATGTCGAGAACTGGTCGCTCCAGGACGACATCTCGATCATGTGGCGCACCGTCAGGGTGATGGTCCGCCCGAAAGGAGCGTACTGATGTCCGTCATCCTCCCCGGCCACGCGCTGCCGGTCCCCTCGTTCGCCCGCGCCGCAGCGCTCAGCCGGCCGGCGGCGGCCGAGCAGGGCATCGGGCTCGGCGAAGCCCGCATCGTGGACGGCGTCCCCGTGCAGTCGCTCACCATGGCCGCCCTCGTCGACGCGATCGTCGCCATGACGCGCACGACGGGCGTCGACGTCCTCGTCGGCGTGAACGCGCACGTCGTGAACCTCGCGCGCCACGACGCGACGCTGCGCCGATTCCTCGCGACGACGACGATGAACTACGCCGACGGGCAGTCCGTCGTCTGGGCGACGCGCCTGCTGGGCGCGGCGCTGCCCGAGAGGGTCGCGACCACGGATCTCGCGGCTCCGCTGCTCGCGGCCGCCGCGCGCGACCGGCTGCCCGTGTACTTCTTCGGCGCACGCCCGGGAGTGGCTGCGGCCGCGGCCGAGCGGATGGCGCAGGAGCTGCCGGGTCTCGCGATCCGCACGAGCCACGGGTACATCCCCAACGAGGAGTCGGATGCGCTCATCCGCGACATCCGCGAGCACGGCACCCGGATCCTCTTCGTCGGGCTCGGCGATCCCGTGCAGGAGCGCTGGGTCGAGCGGCACCGCGATCAGCTGCCGCCGGTCGTCCTGACCTGCGGCGGGCTCTTCGACTGGCTGAGCGGCACGCATCGCCGGGCGCCGCAGTGGATGATCCGCGCCGGTCTCGAGTGGCTGTGGCGGCTGGGCCTCGAGCCGCGTCGGCTCGCGCGCCGCTATCTCGCGGGGAACCCCGCATTCGTCGCCGCCGTCGTCCGCCAGCGTCTCGCCGAGGCCTCGCGACGCCCGACCCGCATCGCGCACCACCGGGCAGCATGAGCACCGTCGCCGCATCCGACCGCGCCGCCCTCGCCCGGGGCAGCGCGCTGAGCTTCGCCGGGTCCGCGGCGAGCGCCGTCCTCGGACTCGCGCTCGTCGTGCTGCTCGGCCGGCTGCTCGGCGACGTCGGTGCGGGGATCGTGCTGCAGGTGATCGCGCTCTTCACGATCGCACTCGGGTTCGCCCGGTGGGGCGCCGACTCCGCCGCGCTGTGGATCCTGCCCCGCCTCGCCGACGGCGAGCGCGGCGCCATCCGCCCCGCGCTCGCGCACCTCATCGCCGTCGCGGGGCTCGGCGGAGCGGTCGGCGCGGTCGCGCTGACCCTCGGCGCCGCGCTTCTCGACGGCCCCGTGGCCGCGGCGCTTCCCGCGGCCGCATGGTGTCTCCCTCTCGCGGCGATGATGCTGACCGCGCTCGCCGGGGAGCGAGCGCTCGGCGGGGTCGGCCCCTACGTCGCGATCGGCGGCGTCGGGCTCCCGGCGCTGCGGCCGGCGGCCGTCGCCCTCGCCGTCGCCGCAGGGGGCGGCGTGGTCGCCGCGAGCTTCGCGTGGGCCGCGCCCGCGGCCCTCGCCCTCGCGGCGGCCCTGCTCGTCCTCCGCCGCCGGGTCGACGCGCTCGGCGTCGAGCCGATGACCGCGAGCGCGTTCCGGTCGTCCGGTCTTCCGCGGCGCCTGCGCCGCTACGCGCTCCCCCGTGTCGTGTCGGAGTTCCTGTCGCAGCTGCTCATCTGGCTCGACGTGCTCATCGTCGGCGCCATCGCCGGCCCGGCCGCTGCGGGGGTCTACGGCGCCGCCACGCGGATCGCGTCCGCCGGATCACTCGTGGACTCCGCCATCCGCGTGGTCGTCTCGCCCGTCTTCAGCCGCCTGCTGCACCGTCGCGACCACGCGGCCCTCGCCGACCTCTTCCGCGCCGCGACGACCTGGCTCGTGCTCTTCAGCGCACCGCTCTACCTGCTCCTGGCCGTGTTCTCGCCGCTCGCCCTGTCGCTGCTCGGGCCATCCTTCGAGGAGGGCGCGGTCGCGCTCGCCGCCCTCTGCCTCGGGTCGATCGTGACCTTCCTCGCCGGCAGCGTCCACTCGGTGCTCCTCATGAGCGGCCGCAGCGGTCTCGCCGCGACGAACAAGGCGATCGCAGTCACGGCTGACGTGGTGCTCCTGCTCGTGCTCGTCCCGCTCTGGGGCGTCACCGGCGCCGCCGTCGCGTGGGCCGCGGCCTGCCTCCTCGACGCGATCCTCGCGACCATCCAGGTGCACCGCGTCCTCGCGCTGACCCTGCCGCTCGCGGCGGGGGTGCGCCCGCTGCTCATCGCGCTCTCGACCGTGGGGGCTGCCGCCCTCGGCGCCCGGCTGCTGCTCGGCTCGACCTGGCTCGGCCTCGCGGTCGCCGCCGTCGTCGGCGGCGGCGCCCTTCTCACCTGGGCGCGGTTCGCCCCGCGCTCCCTTCACCTCGACGCCTTCGCCGATCTCGCTCGGATCCGGCGGAGCACCACAGGAGACCCCTCATGAGTCCATATCGCTCCCGGCTGTCCGCGACCGTGGCCGGCTCGGTCGCCGGCGCCGCCACCCTGCTCGTCGCGATCGGCGCCGCGCTCCTCGCGGGCGCCGTCGCGAACGCCGACCCCGGTGACGAGGCGGCTCCGCCCTCTCCGACGCCCACGGCATCCGCGACCCCGACGCCCACCGCATCCGCGACGCCGGTCGCGACCGAGGAGCCAGAGCCACCGCGGCGCGACCGCCCGGCTCCGCCCGCGACGACCCGTCCTGCTCCCGAGCCGGATCGCGACGAGCATGCGGAGGGGCGAGGCCGCTTCGGCGACCGGGATCTCGAGAAGGGTCCGGCCGAGGAGCTCGTGGAGGAGGTGCTCACCCCGCCCGACGCGGAGGATGCGGCCCGCCCCGGCGATCTCGAGGCGCTCCTCGCCGACGTGACCGCCGGCGCCTACCGCGCCGAGCTCGAGGCCCAGTGGCTTGAGCTCTCGGCGAACGGATGGTCGTACGTCGGGGAGTCCCAGGTCGTCGGGCTCGAGATCCTCGCGCTCGACGAGGAGGCCGAGCCGGCCACCGCGCAGGTGAAGGCCTGCATCGACGCGAGCGGCCTCGAGCTCGTCGACGCCGACGGCGAGCGGATCGGCTCCGAGAAGGACACCCACCCGCGGGCCGCCCACCTCTTCGACCTCGTCTACGAGGACGGCACGTGGCGCGTCCTCTCCCGCTCGTTCCCCGACGACCCCGCGTGCTGAAGAAGGGCCCGCTCATGACACTCCGCACCCGCCTCGCGGCGGTCGCCGCGATCGCCCTCATCGCGACGCTGGCCGCTCCGATCCCCGCGACGGCCGCCGATCCGACGCTGCCCGCCCCCGACGGGCGCACCGAGGCGACGGCCGCGGCCTCCTGCTGGGAGGTCGCGCAGGTCGACCCCGACGCCCCGAGCGGCGTCTACTGGCTCGCGACCGCCGCCATGGGCTCCGCGCAGCAGTTCTACTGCGACCAGGAGACGGATGGCGGCGGCTGGGTCCTCGTGGGGCGCGGACGCCAGGGATGGTCCGAGTCCATCCTCGGCTCCGGGACGCCCGCGCAGGTGCGCGAGCCCGCGACGGGCACCGCGGCGTTCACGCCCCGGCAGCTGCCCGGCGCCCTCATCGACCAGCTCAACAACGACCAGCCGATCGGCGCCCTCGCCGACGGCATCCGCCTCGTCCGCGCCGCGAACGCGGCCGGGACGTCCTGGCAGGACACGCGCTTCCGTCTCACCAGCCCGCGCGACGAGTGGACGTGGGAGTTCAACAACCAGCAGCGCGTGGGGTCGTTCCGGATCGGCAACCGCAACGGGACCGGCGGGACGACGAGCAACTTCGGGAACGACAACGGGCTCATCCGCGTGCGCACCATCACCGGCTCCGCCGAGGGCTGGGCGATGGGATTCGGGTACGGCTCCGACATCAAGGGCGCACCCGACGGCACGAGCTACCTGTGGTCGCCGAGCACGAACGCGGGCTACGCCCGGCCGTTCACGCAGGTCTTCATCCGACCGAAGCTCCTGAGCGCGGATGTCTTCGCACCGGTCCCGGCCGGCGGAACGCCCGCGACGGCCGGCACGGCGGTCGCGGAGGCCTTCGCGCAGACCCAGCCGTGGGGTGTCGCCGGCCTCGGCGCCGGCCCATCGACCCTCGAGGGCAGCAACGAGGTGTCGGCCTTCACCGAGAACGTCGACCGCGTCTTCGTGGGCGGCAACTTCACGAAGGTGCAGCGCTCGGCCGGCGGCTCGGGCGCGGTCGAGCAGGCGTATCTCGCGGCGTTCGAGCGCGACACGGGCACCTGGATCTCGACCTTCCGCCCGGTGTTCGACAACCAGGTGAAGGCCCTCGCGCCGCTCCCGGGCGGGCGCATCGCCGTCGGCGGCTACTTCTCGACCGTGAACGGCGAGAGTCACCCCGGCCTCGTCGTGCTCGACGCGACGACGGGCGCGGTGGACGCCTCGTTCACGGGCGCCCTGCTGAACTTCCTCTCCGGCGGCGTGCCCGTCGTGCGCACCCTCGATGTGCAGGGCGACTGGCTGTACGTGGGCGGGTCCTTCACGCACGCCAAGGCCGCGACCGGCGCTCAGGTCTATGCGCGCAACACGGTGCGGTTCTCGATCGCGAGCAGCGTGCCGGACGCGTGGAACCCCGAGTTCAACGGAACCGTCATCAGCCTCGACGCCTCGGCTCACGGCGACCGCGTGTACGCGGCCGGGTTCTTCAGCCAGTCGAAGGGGCGCCCCGCCGACAAGGCCGCTGTGCTGTCGACCGCCGATGAGTCGCTCACGCCGTGGCCGGTCGTGTTCTCCAATCGCACGAGCGGCCGCCAGGGCTACCAGCAGGCCGTGCTCGAGGTCGGAGATCGCGTCTGGCTCGGCGGCTCCGAGCACTCGCTCATGAGCTACCGCCGCGACACGATGGAGATGGCGAGCTCGAACATCACGCTCGCCGGCGGGGACTTCCAGGCGATCGCGTCCGACGGCGAGACCGTGTACGCCGGCTGCCACTGCTTCGGCACGAACTACGAGGGCGCGACCGTGTGGCCCGGCATCGGGACGGCGTGGACCGGCGCGCACGCGATCTACGGCAGCGGCGCCTGGAGCGCCGAGAGCGGCGAGTACCTCGAGTCGTTCAACGGCATCCTCAACACGCGCGCCGGCGCCGGCGCCTGGGCCCTCTTCGTCGACTCGCGCGGCACGCTCTGGCAGGGCGGCGACTACAGCTACTCGACCCGCGCGGGCTATGTGCGCCAGTGGTCAGGCGGCTTCGTGCGCCACGCCCCCTCCGACGTCACGAGCCCGTCGACGCCGGGCGCGTTCAAGGCCGTCAGGACGGCCGAGGGCGTGAACCTCACGTGGACGGCGGCGACGGACGACCGAGCCGTGACCGCCTACCAGGTGCTGCGGGCCGATCGCGTGGTGGCGACCGTCGGCGGGACGTCGGCGGCTCTCCCTCCCGCTCCCGACGGCACGCTCTACGCCGTGCGCGCCGTGGACGCAGCCGGGAACCGCTCGGCGAGCACCCCGGCCGTCCCCGCCGAGGCTGCTCCCGGGCCCGATCCGGCCTCGCCGACGCTCATCGACGCCGGCTCGACCTGGGCGACCCTCTGGTCGACCGCCGCGCCGCCGTCCGACTGGGCTGCTCCCGAGTTCGACGACGGCTCCTGGCTCAGCGGCGCGGCTCCCGTCGGCTGGGGGACGTCGGACATCGCGACCGCCCTCGACACGTCGCTGTCGCCTCGCCCGCTCACGAGCTACCACCGGCACGACATCGACCTCCCGGGCGGCGCGGTCGCGCTGCGCTTCTCGGTCCGGGTCGACGACGGGGTCGTCGTCTACGTCAACGGGACGGAAGTGCTCCGCAGGAACATCGACCCCGGCCCGGTCACCGCGAGCACCTACGCCAACACGGCGGTCTCGGGCACGACGGCGATGGCGCAGCCGTACGTGGCGGAGATCCCCGCGACCGCCTTCCGCACGGGGGCCAACACGATCGCGGTCGAGGTCCACTCCAACTACCGGACCGCGAACAGCCACAGCTTCGAGATGACGGTGACGGCGCCATGAACGCCCAGACGGCGTCGGCGCGGCCCGCGCGCGCCCTCCGCACCTCCCGCACCGCGCTCGCGCAGGCGCAGAAGAGCGGCGCCGGGGTCCCCGCGTACACGCGCTGGATCAATCGCCGCCTCGCGCGCGGCGTCGCAGCCGCTGCCGTGAGGATCGGGATGACGCCGAACGCGGTCACGCTGCTCAGCGCCGCGATGTCGGCGGCGGGCATCGCCGTGATCGCGGCCGCCCCGCCGTCCGCTGGCTCGGGCGTCGCCGCCGCCGTGCTCCTGGCGGCGGGATACGTCCTCGACTCCGCGGACGGCCAGGTCGCCCGGCTCAGCGGGGCGTCGAGCCCGGCCGGCGAATGGCTCGATCACGTCGTCGACGCGATCCGCTCCCCGGCGATCCACCTGGGCGTCGCGGTCGGATGCTTCGTGCACCGCCCTCAGGACGTCTGGCTGATGGGAGTCGCGCTCGGCTTCGCGCTCCTGACGTCGGGCCAGTTCATGAGCCAGATCCTCGCGGAGCAGCTCGCGTCGCGTCACGGCCGCTCGGTCTCGGAGCCGAGCGGCGTCGCCAAGTCGGTCGCGCTCATCCCGACCGACCCCGGCACGCTGTGCTGGGCCTTCGCGCTGTGGGGAGCGCACGCGGCCTTCGCCGCGGTCTACGTCCTCCTCTTCATCGCGAACCTCATCCACGCGGGCATCTCGATGCGCCGCAAGCACCGCCGTCTGAGGTGACGGCTTCACCGGGGGAAGCACGATGTCCGACACCGCACACACCACCACACTCGGTCTCGATCACTACGCTCGCGTGCTGCGCAGGCAGTGGCGCCTCGTCGTCGCCGCGATCGCGATCGGGGCGATCGCCGCGATCGCCTACCTGCTCGTCGCCCCGCAGCGCATCACGGCGACGACCGATGTCAACCTCTCCGTCATCACGACGGATCCCTTCAATCCGCAGCGCGCGGCGTCGGGTCTGCTGGACGACGCCACCGAGGCCGCGATCGCCCGCTCCTACGTCGTGGCCGAGCGCGCGGCGGCCCTGCTCGGCGACGCCGACGCGACGCGCGAGATCCACGACACCGTCGACGTCACGATCTCGGAGGGCGGCACGATCGCCCACGTCTCCGCGACGGCCGCGACGCGCGCGCTCGCGATCGAGCGTGCGGACTCCGTCGCGGCCGCCTACCTCGCCTACCGCAGCGAGCAGGCCGAGAGCCGGCTCGACGTCATGGTCTCGGGGCTCAGCACGCGCATCGACGAGCTCGACGCGCAGCTGGCCGAGGCGAACGCGGCGATCGCGGATGCGGGATCCGGCGCCGCGCAGGCGCAGGCGACGAGCGACCGGGAGCAGATCCTCCTCGAGCTCGAGGGCCTGCTGTCGCAGCGGAATGCGCTGCAGAGCGTCGACACCTCGGGCGGCAGCGTGCTGACGGGAGCCGCCGACAACCCGATCGACTCGGCACCGCCGCGCTACACGACGGCCGCGACCGGGATCGGGATCGGCGCGATCGTCGGCATCCTGCTGGCCTTCCTCCGCGAGCCCTTCGACGGGCGCCTGCGCAGCGGAGCCGAGATCACGCGCGCGCTCGGCGCGCGCGTGCTCGCCACGCTCCGCACGCCGCACCCGCGGACGCCCCTCGAGGCGCCCGACGCCGAGGCGATGCGCATCGCACGCGAGCGCATGCTCGCGGACCTCCCCGCCGGGGCGCGGGCGGTCGCGGTGCTCGACGACACGTCGTCGGAGGGGGCCGTCGCGACGGGGCTGGCGATGGCGACCGCGCAGAGCGGGTTCGCCGTGCGGCTCGTGCTCCCCCATCCTTCCGAGCGGCGCCTCGCGGTCCTCCGGTCGGCCGGAGCGGCGCCCCGGGCCGCCGTGCCCGGGCTCAGCGTCCGCTTCGGGCGCGCGGACCTGCACGGCGAGGCGCGCACCGCCGAGGCGCGGGTCGCCGTCGAGTCCGCGCCCGAGGGGACGCTCGTCATGCTCGCGGTCCCGGTCTCGGCCGGCACGGCCGACCTGCTCGCCGCGCTGCGCCTGGCCGACGCGGTGGTTGTCGTGCTGCAGGAGGGCGCGAGCCGCCGCACCACAGCCGCCGCCCTGCGCGACGAGTCCGCGACCGCGGGGGTGCCCCTCATCGGCGCCGTCGTCGTCCCCCGCGAGCGGCGGCGATCACGGCGCCGCGCAGGCCGACGGGAGGTCGCGCCCGCGACCGACGAGACGCCCGCTCGCGAGGAGTACGCCGATGCGGTCTGACACGGCGTTCGCCCCGGCTCCCGCGCGGCCGACCGCTGCGGAGGCTCGCGGCGACCTGCCTCGCTGGCCGATCACCTCGATGTTCGCGGCGTTCCCCCTCTGGTGGGCGCTCGGGATGGCCGAGATGGCGTGGATCCCGCTCGCCGCGGCCATGGCGGTGCTCCTGATCCGCCGCGGCGACGTCCGCGCGCCGCGGGGCTTCGGGATCTGGCTGCTGTTCCTCGCGCTCGTCGCCGTGTCGGTGATCGGGATCGACACCCCCGGCCGGCTCATCGGGTTCGTCTACCGCGCCCTGCAGTACCTCTCGATCACGATCGCCTTCCTCTACGTCTACAACGCGCGCCGCACGATCACGCTCGACTGGCTGCTCGGCATGCTCACGCTGTTCTGGCTCTTCGTCGTGGCAGGCGGGTGGCTCGGCGTGATCGCCCCCGAGTTCTCCTTCCGGACCCCGCTCGGCTACGTGCTCCCCCGCGGCCTCCAGAGCAACGAGCTCGTGGGCGAGATGGTCGTGCGGCGGGCGACGCAGTGGAACCCGGACGCCTGGACGGTCCTCGATCCGCGCCCGGCCGCACCCTTCCTCTATACGAACGGCTGGGGCAACGCGTACTCGATGCTCCTCCCGCTCGTCATCTCGCACGTGGCGCGCATCCCCCGGGACCTCCGGTTCCTCGGCCTCCTCGTCGCGATCCCGCTCTCGTTCGTCCCCGCGTTCCTCACCCTCAATCGCGGGATGTTCATCGGGCTCGGCGTCGCGGCGGTCTACGGGGGCCTCATCCTCCTCGCCTCCGGTCGCGTCCGCGCCGTCGCGGGCCTCGCTGCGGCGTGCGCCGTGGGCCTCGCCGCGGCCGCTGTGCTCGACGTCGGAGACCGGCTCCTCGGGCGCGTCGAGTCGAGCTCGTCGACCGAGGACCGTGCGGACCTCTACCACGAGACGCTCGTGCGGACCCTCCAGTCCCCGGTCTTCGGCTACGGGGCGCCGCGCCCGTCGTGGACGGAGGGCGCGCCGTCCGCGGGCACGCAGGGTCACGTGTGGATGGTGATGTTCTCGCACGGCCTGCCCGCGCTCGCGGTCTTCCTCCTCGCCCTCCTCTGGCTCGCGTGGTCGACGCGCCATGTGCGCAGGCGGATGACCGCTGTCCACGTCGTGCAGGTGGTGCTCCTCGTCGAGGTCTTCTACTACGGCGTGCTCCCGCACGGGCTCGTGCTGGCCCTCCTCCCCGCGGCCGCCGCCCTTCCCCACGACACAGCTCTCGAGAGGCCGTCCTCATGAACCCCCGCGTCACCGTCGTCATCGCCACCCGCGACCGCCCCGAGCTCCTGCGGCGGGCCGTGCGCTCCGTGCTCGCTCAGGACACGCCGCACCCGCTCGAGATCGTCGTGGTCTTCGACGGATGCGCGGTCGATCCGCTCGCCGACCTCCCGCGCGGTCGCCACCTCGTGCGGACGATCGCGAACGACCGGACTCCTGGACTCGCGGGCGGTCGGAACACGGGGATCCTCGCGGCCGAGGCGCCGCTCATCGCCTTCTGCGACGACGACGACGAATGGGCGCCCGGGAAGCTCGAGGCGCAGCTGCCGCTCCTCGAGGACCCCGACGTCGTCATCGCCGCCACCGGCATCCGCATCCTCTCGACGGGAGGCGCGCACGACCGGCTCCCGCCCGAGCGGGTCGCGCTCGCGGACCTCCTCCGCTCGCGCATCACCGAGCTGCACCCGTCCTCCTTCCTCCTGCGCACGGCCGATGCGCGAGGGCGCCTGGGTCTCGTCGACGAGGAGCTGCCCGCGTGCTACGGCGAGGACTACGACCTGCTGCTGCGCGCGGCCAAGATCGGCCGCATCGCCGCGGTCGCGGCGCCGCTGACGATCGTCCACTGGGACCGGCCGTCGTACTTCAGCGAGCGCTGGCGCGGCATCGCCGACGGCCTCAGCTACCTGCTCGACAAGCACCCCGAGTTCGCTCGATCCGCGCGCGGCCGCGCGCGGATCGAGGGTCAGATCGCCTTCGCGCACGGGGCGCTCGGCGCGCTCGCCCCCGCCCGGCGATGGGCTCGGGCGGCCATCCGCCACGACCTCCTGCAGCCGCGCGCGTACCTCGCGATGTGCGTCGGCCTCCACCTCGTCTCGGGCGGGCGCGTCGTCTCGGCCCTGAATGCGCGCGGACGGGGGATGTGACATGCCGCGGCTCTCCGTGCTCATGCCGGCGTTCGACGCGGCGCCGACGATCGACCGCGCCGTGCGGTCGACGCTGCGCGACCTGCCCGCCGACGCCGAGCTGGTCGTGCAGGACGACGGATCGTCCGACGGCACGCTCGCGGCGCTCGAGCGCATCGACGATCCGCGCCTGCGCGTGCTGACGGGCCCGAATCGCGGCGTCGCCCGGGCGCTGAACGCCCTGCTGGATGCCTCAGCGAGCGAGTTCGTCGCGCGGATGGACGCCGACGACGTCGTCCTCCCCGGCCGCTTCCGCCGGCAGCTGCGGGCGCTGAAGGCCGCGGACGCCGTCTTCACGACCGTCGCCTCCTGGCACGGAGCCGGGGTGCCCCGCCCGCCCTGGCCGTCCGGCATCGGGACCGCGTCCTTCCCGTTCCATCTCCTCCTGACGAACCCCGTCGCCCACTCCACCATGGCCGCTCGGCGCTCCGCGGTCGAGGCCGTTCGCGGCTACCGCGTCGTCCCGAGCGAGGACTACGACCTGTGGCTGCGGCTCGCCTCGTCGGGTGCTCGTCTGCGTCGCCTCGCGGCCCCGTCCCTTCTCTACCGCGTGCACCCGGGGCAGGTCACGTCCGCCGAGGGCTGGCGCCTGCGGTCGTGGAACGACGAGCGCACGCAGGCCGCCTTCGCGGAGCTGTCGGCTCGCGTGCTCGGCGCCCCGCTCCCGCGCCTCACGGCCCTCGCGGTCGCTCCGCTGCCCGCGGAGGAGAAGGCCGCGTGCCTCGACGAGTTCGAGCGGCGGTTCCGCTGTGCGGCGTCGCGGCTCCGGCCGGCGGATCGCGCCGCGGTGCTGCGGCGCCTCGCGCGGCGCGCGGCCTGGTGCCGTGAGCGGATCCGCGCCGCCGCGGACGAGCGAGCGGAGGCCGCGTCATGAGCGCCGCGCGCGATCGCCTCCGCGCGGCGCTCCGGGCCGACCGGGCGGCGAACGCGCGGTACCCGAAGAGCCGGTTCGTGCTCGGCTGGCTGCGCCGCTGCCAGCGCTGGCAGGGCAGCCGTCGGCCCCTCGGCCGCGCGATCTACCTCGCGCACGCCGCGGGATACAAGCTCGTGACGGAGTGGATCATGGGCATCGAGATCCCCCCGACGACCCGCGTCGAACCCGGACTCCGACTGCGTCACGGCATCGGCGTCGTCGTGAACCCCGCGACCGTGATCGGCCGCAACGTGATGCTCCGCCACGGTGTGACGCTCGGCAATCGCCGCACGCCGCATGACTGCCCCGTGATCGAGGACGACGTCGAGATCGGGGTCGGAGCCGTCGTCATCGGCGCGATCACGGTCGGCCGGGGCGCGCGGATCGGCCCCTACGCCGTGGTCGTCAAGGACGTGCCGGCCGGCGGCGTCGTGCGCTCGCCGCGGTCCGAGCTCGTTACCGAGTCGTGATGTATCAGCCGCCGCGGTCCGCGCTCTTCCCCAGTATGCGATCCGTTGAGAGCTCACGGGCACTGCCGCCGTCTGGGGCGGTCCGCGCGGTGCCCGTGGCCCCCGGCCGAGCGGCCCCAGACCCCGATGCCGATGCCGAACCCCCGGCGACGTCCGCATCGGTCGCCTCGGCCGTCCCGGCCGAGCCATGGGAGAGATCCGAGCTCTCTCCCATCGCCCCGGTGGTGCGCCCCCTGCGCCACCGGGGCACCTCCCGCCGTCCCGCCCGCGGGAAGGCGCCCGCATGACGCGCATCGGCTACGCGGCCGGCGCGTTCGACCTCTTCCACGTCGGCCACCTCAACCTCCTCCGCCACGCCAAGGAGAACTGCGACGTCCTCATCGCGGGCGTCGTGAGCGACGAGATGCTCCGCGCCGTGAAGGGCATCCGCTCGGTCGTGCCCACCGCCGAGCGCGCGGAGATCGTCCGGAGCATCCGGTACGTCGACGACGTCCACGTCGAGACGGTGCCGGACAAGCTCGATGTGTGGCGCGAGGTCGGCTTCACCCACTTCTTCAAGGGCGACGACTGGCGGGGCACCGAGAAGGGCCTCCGCCTCGAGCGCGAGTTCGGCGCCGTCGGCGTCGAGGTCGTGTACTTCCCCTACACCGCGCACACCTCGAGCACCGCGCTGCGGCGCGCGCTCGACGCCCTCGCGCCGGCCCTTCCCGTCGCGCGGTGACTCAGAAGCCCGAGCCGTAGCAGACGAAGGGCGCGACGTGCCCGGTCTGGGCCGTCGCCCGCATGAGCGCCTCGGCAGGGTCGAGCCCGCCGACGAGCCCCTCGTGCATCGCGCCCAGCAGCTCGCAGGCGACGTCGTCGGCCACGGTCACGGGGGCCGCGATGACGCAGTGCGACCCCGCGTGCAGCCACGCCCTCGCCATCCCGACCGCCTCCTCGCCCCACAGCGCCGATGAGCGGCCGAGCTCGCACGCCGACAGCACGACGACCGCAGGCGGGCGCGCGATCGCGTCGATGTCGTAGCCGAACAGCGTGCCGTCCGCGAGCTCGAATCCGGACAGGAGCGGCGAATCCGGCGAGTGCCGCCCGTGCGCGACGACGTGGAGCACATCGACGCCCTCCGCGAGAGCCGTCGCGTGCTCGATCCGCGACGCGTCGCCCGTGAGAATGCGCGCAGGGCCCCCGGCGCGCCGCCAGGCCCGCGCACCCGTGTCCGCCTCCTCGTCGCCGCGCGCGACGCCCGGACCCACGACGAACCCGGCCGAGGAGAGCGGCACCGAGCCGCGCGTGGCGACCCAGCGCGATGCCGAGCGGACGTGCGTCACGACCCGGCCGCGCAGCGCCGGCAGCATGCCCCACGGCGTTCCGCGCAGCTCGCCCGGCGCCGTCACGACGATCCTCCTCGGGTCTCCCGCGGCGCGCACGGCCTCCTCGACGAGTGCGCGCGACAGGCACGACAGCCGGGCCTCGAGCGACTCGCGGATGAGCCGGCTTCCGGGCCCCGTGCGCGTCGCCGCGGCCGCGTTGAGCTCGCTGTACAGACCGCGGCGGAGGTCGCGCACGCGCCCCCACGGGATGTCGATGAGCGAGGGCGCTCCGCGCCCGGGCACGACGAGGCACGTGAGCCGGCCCCGGACGTACACGTACGTGAGGAGGGCGGTGTCGCCGTCGAGCGCCGACCGCAGCTCGTCGAGGGAGACCACGGGAGGGCCGTCGGTCGAGGCCGTCGCGACCCACTGACGCTCGCTGATCCGCTGGCGCAGGGACGCCACGCGCGGGTCGGCGACCCAGTCCGACGAGGCGAGCTCGGCGCGCAGCGCACGCAGCTGCGCGAGGTCGGCCGCGTGCTCGGCGTCCTGCGGAGGGCGCACGGGTGAGACCTGCTGGCTGAAGTGGCGCGTGTACTCCGACCAGCGGAAGACCGTGTCGGGGCGGCCGGAGCGCACGCTCGCGGCGAGGCCCTCGATGAAGATCCCCGATCCGTGCACGGCCGTCGACGAGAGCACCTCGAGCGACCCGAACGACCGCTGCCAGGCCGACACCTCGTGGAGGCCCGCCTCGGCGTGCCGGCGGGCGTCCGCGTCGCGCCCGAGGGCCGCCGAGCGGGCGGCCCTCGCCTCGTGGGCGAGCACGCGGACGGACAGCGGGTCGTCGGGATGCAGGCGGGCCGCGCGCGAAGGCGGCCGCCCCGTGCGCGCGAGGGCCGCATCGAGCACGTAGCGGAGCGCGCGGGCCTCGACGCGGAACCCGAAGCGCGACAGCCGCCGCGCGACGCGCGCGCACTCCTCCTCGAGCGCCGAGGGGACGGGCTTCGCCGACGTGCGGTCGGCCGTGGGCGCGAGGAGCGCCCGCAGCCGGACGCCCTCCGCTCGCACCTCCCAGGACGAGCTGCCGAGCCCGCGGAAGCGCCGACTGGCGCGGAGCGCGACCCGGGCGGCGCGACCCGGCTCGTAGCCGAGCAGGGTCTGCGCGAGCTGGAGCTCGGCCTCGCCGCGCGCCTGCTGCATGCGCGCCCGGCCGAACGCCTGGGCGACCTGCTCGAGCAGAGCGGCCGACTCGCGCAGCTGACCCGATTCCCGGAGGACCTCGGCGCGATCGAGGTCGGAGATCGCCGCGGCGACGGCGGAGTCGCGCGCGATCTCCGCGCGCGCGACGGTCATCTCGCTGAGCGCGAGCACGAGGTCCCCCGCGAGGAGCGCCGTGTACCCGAGATTGTGGCGGGCCTGCGCTTCGCCGCCGCGGTCGCCGAGGTCCGCGAAGAGCGCGGCCGCCGCCCGGAACGCGTCGGCGCTCTCGCCGAGCCGTCGGCGCTGCAGAAGCGCGACGCCGCGATTCAGGACGACGTTGGCGCGCGAGGCGGGGCTGTCGATGAGCGCGACGGCCCGTTCGAAGAGCGGGAGGGCGGCGTCGACGTCGCCCCGGTGCAGGAGCAGCGTCGCCAGCTGACCGGAGATGATGCCGCGGGTCTCCTCCGGCAGCATCGGGAAGCGCAGGGCGGTGCGGCAGAGCAGCTCCGCCCCGTCCGGATCGCCGAGCTGCCCGAGCGCGTAGGCCAGCGACGCGCTGATCCGCGCGCGCAGGACATCGTCGTCGGCGGCCTCGAGGGCGCGCACGAGAAGCCGCCTCGCGGTGCGCAGCCGCTTCGCGTTGGCGGCGTCGACTCCCCGGCGGAGGAGCTCCTCGACGGGAAGCTCCGGGCGCGAGGCCACGTCATCCCCCTGACCGGTCCCGGGCGGCGAGCAGCTCGAGCGCGGCCGCCGTGGCCGCGCGGCTCTCGGCGCATGCATCGCCCGCCGCGCGGATGCCGGCCGCGGGCCATCCGAGCTGCGCGGCGATCGTCGCGGCGGCGAACGGGGCAGCGAACGACGTGCCGCTCCACACGGCGAAGCTCCCGAGGTAGCACTCGGGCGCGATCGTCTCCCGGCGCCGCTCGAAGCGGTCATCGCGCGACGACGCCTGCCGCCCGCCCTCGAACGCCGGCATCGTGCTCACCACCGCGGCGCCCGGTGCGTACACGCGCACCCACGGCCCCACGTTAGAGAAGAGCGCGACAGCGGCACCGCTCGGGTTCAGCGCGCCGACCGACACGTGCTCCGCCCCGTCATCGGGCTCGATGCCGTTGTCGCCGCCCGGCCACGGCCAGAGCGACGCAGGGAACGGCGGTCGGTCGATCGCGTCGTTGCCCGCGGAGCACACGACCGCGCAGCCGAGCTCGCGCGCCCTGCGCAGGAGCTCGAAGAGCACGGTCGAGAAGAGCCCGTCCTCCGGAGTCTCGTGGTAGTAGCCGAGCGACAGGCTGAGCACGTCGATCGCCCGTCCGCCCTCCCGCCCCGCGCGGTACCGCGCGAGCAGCTCGACGAGCCCCGCGAGGGTGTCGAGGAGAGCGCTCTCGTCGACGACGCCGAGGGCGTTCGCGACCCGCACGGAGAGGATGTCGGCCTCCGGGGCGACCTGCCGGACGATCCCGGCGATGAAGGTGCCGTGCCCGGCGACCGGATCGATCTCCCCGTCCAGCTGGCCGTAGAGGTCGGGGAACCGCTCGGGGTCGGCGTCGTCCGTGAGTCCGAGCGGCGCTCCGTCGAGCTCGACGCGCCGCGTGACGATGTCGTCGGGCAGCCAGTCGTGCGCGCCGCACCCCGTGTCGAGGATCGCGACGACGGGTCGCCGTCGCCCGCGCGGCGGCTTCCCCGCGCGCGTGGGCCCCGCGCCGAGGCGCGCGACGGGCTGCCGCCCGCCGTGCCCCGCCTCGGCGTACTGGTCAGCGCCATGCGGGTTGGTGCGCGTGAACGGGTTCGTCCGCGTGAAGGGATTCGTGCGCGTGAACGGATTGACGCCGACGGGGTCGATCGCGACGACGTGGTCGAGCGCGACGTCGCGCAGTCGGCCTCGAGAGAGGCGTCGCGCCCGCTGCAGGACGCGCCACGCGTCGGGCGGCACGGGCGCCTCCCCCCGCGACGGCCCGTCGGGCGCGACGAGCTGCGCGCGCAGCATCCCGAGGCCCGGCAGCAGCGGGGTCGGCTCCTCCGCCTCGCCGAGCGCGTCGCCGCGCAGCGATTCGGGGACGACCTGCCACCCGAACGACGCAGCGGCCTCGCGGACGAGGCGGAGTCCGTCGACCGCCTCCGCGTCGTCGTCGCGTCGCGCGATCAGGAGCCGGTCGGGAACGTACGCGGTCGGGAACGCGCGCACGCCGTCGACGGGCTCGACCGCCGGGTCGAGGACCCGCCCGACCGGGATCGATCCCGCGGCGCGATCACGCCACGACCATCCGTCGGGCTGGGATGTGGTCCGGCTGTCGTCGGGCATCGCGCACCTCCCCGGGCACTCGGCCAGGGGAGCACCGCTTGCGCGTATTCTGCCCCAGAACCGCCGTCACGGGAAGATCGACCTCACATGTCGAACCAGGGGGTCGCGACCTCCCGGAGACCCTCCTCCTGCCGCACGACCATCCGCACCTGCGCGCGCCCCGCGGCCACGCCCTCGAACGAGAAGCGGCCGTCGCCGACCGTGTCGGCGGCCCACTCGGCGTCGTCCTGCGCGAGGCGCGCCGCGAGCACCGCAGGACGGGACCATCCGTCGATCCGGCGCGCGCCGCCATCCGTCGGCGACACGTGCAGCAGCACCTCGGCGTCGTCGTCCGCGAACTGGAGCGTGCGGCGCTCGTCGCCCGCCCGCACGGCGGCCTGCGCGCCGTCGACGAGCGAGAGCAGCGCGAACTCGCGCGAGAGGTCGTCGACGGCCACGGCCGCGATCATGCGGTCGGCGAGTCCTGCGGGGACGGGGTCGGCCTGCTCCCAGGACGCGCGCAGCGCGTCGAGGAGCTCGCGGTCCTCTGCTCCCCCGACGTGGTCGTTCACGATCGCCCCTCGTCTCGTATATCGGGATTCAATCTGGCTCGAAGCTTAGCGAGGCAGCGCTGCCTCGTGGGCCCGATGCTTCCCACCGGCATGCGCAGATCGGCGGCGATCTGGGCGTAGTCCGGTCGGTCCTCGAAGGCGACGATCCGCAGCAGCCGCTGGCACCGCTCATCGAGCGCGCGCACGGCCAGCCACAGGCGGTCGGCCGTGTCGGCCTCGGCGACGTCGTCCTCGGCCGCGCGGCGCGACGGGAGCCGCGCCTCGAGCAGGTCGTCGTCGGTCGGATCGGCGCGACGGTCCGCGCGCGCGACGCGCCATGCCTCGCGGCGCGCGGTCACGCGCAGCCATCCGGAGACCGCGTCGGCGCTCGCGATCGTGTCGTGCTTGCGGACGAGCGTGAGCCACGTCGTCTGGATGACGTCCTCCGCCGCCGCCCGACGCAGGCCGTACGCGCGGACGACGTGCCACAGCACGGGGGTCATGATGCGCACCAGCTCGTCGATCGCCTGCGGGTCGCCGTTGCGCCAGCGCGCGAAGTGCGCGGCCGCCTGCTCCCAGCGCGCCGCGCCGTGGGCGTCGGCGACGTCGTCCGCATCATCCGCGGGCGACAGGGAGAGATCGTCCATGTCAGACACATTGTGTCCATACCTGCGACGAGGCGTGCAACACGCGGCGTGATACGTGATGCAGTCGATACCGAGGCGCTGCCCAGGCGGCGCTCAGCGCGCCTGCCCGGGCAGCGGCGCCTCGGCGGAGCGCGGCGACCTCAGCACGAGGACGACGACGATCGCCACGAGGATGACCGCGCTCAGCGCGAGCGGGAACGGCAGGAGCGCGTCGAGCAGGACGAGCACGGCGCCCACGGGCACCACCGTGTTCACGACGCGGTCGGCATGCGCGCGGATGGCGATCCACCAGATGCCGAGGACGAACAGCGCGATCGGGATGGTCACCGTGGAGGCAGCGGCGGGCCCCGTGAGCTCGCTGTGGTGGGTCAGCGCGTCGATCTCGACCTCGACGCCGGCCGAGAACGCCCCCGCCGCCGCGAAGACGACGTAGTGCACGTACCCGTAGCGGATCGACTGCGCGAGCGATCCGATCGCGGAGTGGTGCGGCGGCCAGAAGTAGATCCACCAGAGCGCGGCCGTCACGACGAGGGTCAGCACGGCGATCGCGATGAGCGGAGCCAGCGCGTCGGCGTCCTCGAGGGCCTCGATGATGGCGTTGGCCGACGCGAGCAGGCTCTCGCCGAGCAGGATGAGCGTGAAGAGCCCGTACCGCTCGGTGATGTGGTGCGGATGCCACGGGGTGTTCGCTCCGCGCTCGGCGATGATCGGGACGGCGAGCTCGAGCACGACGCCGATGAGGAAGGCCACGAGGAACGCGCCCTCGGGCACGAGCAGAGTGAGCAGCCAGTACACCTGCACGACCGCGATGCCGAGCGCGTACATGAGCGTCGTGCGCCGGGCGCGGCCGGCGCCCCGCGACGCGCGCAGCCACTGCGCCACCATCGCGACGCGCATGATGACGTAGCCGACGACGGGGATCGTGAAGTCGCCGTGGAAGGCGGGGCCCACCCCGGCCGCGAGCACGAGCACGCCGCCCATCTGCACGATCGTGAGCACGCGGTACAGCCAGTCGTCGGCGTCGAACGACGTCGCGAACCACGTGAAGTTCATCCACGCCCACCAGATGGCGAAGAAGACGAGCAGGTACGACACGACGCCGTCGAGCACGTGCGCCTCGACGAGGGCGTGGTGCAGGTTGACCGCCGCCGTGCTCACGGCGATCACGAACACGAGGTCGAAGAACAGCTCGAGGGAGGTCGCCGCCCGATGGGGCTCGCGCGGGTCGCGCGGGCGCATGGGGACCATCCGCAGACGGCCGAGCGCGGAGTGCGGTGCGTTCACACGCGACAGACTACGCGCGGGTCAGAGCTCGCTCCCCGGCACGGCGAAGGTGTCGCACGCGCGCTCTCCGCGCTCGTACCCGGTCTGGAACCACCGCATGCGCTGCTCGCTCGAGCCGTGGCTCCAGCTGTCGGGGTTGACGACGCCGCCGGACTCCTGCTGGATGTGGTCGTCGCCCACCGCGGAGGCGGCGTCCATCGCGTCGGCGAGCTGCCCGCGGGTGGGCGCCTCGAGGTACGGGACGCCGTTCTCGTCGACCTGCTCGGTCATCGCGCCCACCCAGGCGCCCGCGAAGCAGTCGGCCTGCAGCTCGGTGCGCACGCCGTCGCTCTCGGGCCCGGTTCCGCCGCCCTGATGCTCCTGCAGCACGCCCGTGAGGTTCTGCACATGGTGCCCGTACTCGTGTGCGAGCACGTACAGCTGCGCGAGGTCGCCCGCCTGCGCGTCGTAGCGCTCGCGCAGCAGGGAGAAGAACGTCGGGTCGATGTAGACCGTCTCGTCGGGCGGACAGTAGAACGGCCCCGTCGCGTTCGACGCGGTGCCGCACGAGGTCTCGGTCTGCCCGTCCACGATGATGAGCTCGGGCTCGCGGTACCCCTCGAGGGCGCCGGCCCAGAACTGGTCGAGCGCGAGCGATCCGGCCGCGAGCCGGCAGTCGTCGTTCTCGTTCGCGTCCTGGCCCGTCTCGCAGTCCGAGATCGCCGTCTCCTGGCCGGAGCCGCCGGGCGCGCCGGCGTCGGGCGACAGCAGCCCGAGCACCGACCCGAAGTCGCCGCCCGTGAGCAGCCCGACGACGAGCACGCCGAGCAGGCCGAGGCCGCCGATCCCGCCGCCCGCGATCGCCGCGGTCCGTCCTCGACGCCGTGCGCCGTGCCCGCTCACATCCGCGTTCTCGTTGAACGTCATGACGCCCACGGTACCGCTCCCGACCGGCGTCCTCACGGCCTGCTCGCCTACCCTGGATCCGTGCCCGCCAAGATCCTCCTCTACTACCTCTTCACGCCGATCGCCGACCCCGAGGCCATCCGCCTGTGGCAGCGCGACCTGTGCGAGCTGCTCGGGCTGCGGGGCCGGATCCTCCTGTCGGAGCACGGCATCAACGGCACGGTCGGCGGCGATATGCAGGCGCTCAAGCGCTACGTCCGCAAGACGAAGGACTACGCGCCCTTCAAGGGCATCGACTTCAAGTGGTCGTCGGGGTCGGGCCTCGACGCGGAGGGCCGCAGCCTCGACTTCCCGCGGATGTCGGTCAAGGTGCGCGACGAGATCGTGTCGTTCGGCGCGCCCGGCGAGCTGCGAGTCGACGAGAACGGCGTCGTGGGCGGCGGCACGCACCTCACACCGGGTGCGCTGCACAAGCTCGTCGAGGAGCGCGGCGACGAGGTGGTGTTCTTCGACGGCCGCAACGCGTTCGAGGCGGCGATCGGCCGCTTCCGGAACGCCGTCGTGCCGGATGTCGCCACGACGCGCGACTTCATCGCGGAGCTCGACTCGGGGCGCTACGACGACCTCAAGGGGCGGCCCGTCGTGACCTACTGCACGGGCGGCATCCGGTGCGAGGTGCTCTCGAGCCTCATGACGGCGCGCGGCTTCGGCGAGGTGTACCAGCTCGACGGCGGCATCGTCCGCTACGGAGAGACCTTCGGCAACGCGGGCCTGTGGGAGGGATCGCTCTACGTCTTCGACGGCCGCGAGTCGATGACGTTCGGCGACGGCGCGGCGGTGATCTCGCGCTGCGCGGCGTGCGAGAGCCCCACCGACCGGATGGTCGACTGCGTCGACGAGACCTGCCAGGTCCGCGTCGTCCTGTGCGCGGGCTGCGGCGACGTGCACCCGTGCGGGCGCCACGCGGCCGTCGCCGCGTAGCGCCCGCCGGGGCGGATGGCTCCGCGCTGCCTCAGGACAGGCGCGCGAGCAGGGCGCGCGCGACGGATGCGGACGACTGCGGGTTCTGACCCGTCACGAGCGCGCCGTCCTCGACGACGTGATCGGCCCACGGCTCGGCGGCGTCGACCGCGATGCCGCCGTCGCGCAGCGTCGACTCGAGCAGCCACGGCGCCTTCGGAGCGAGCCCGCCCTGGCGCTCCTCCTCGTCGGTGAACGCCGCGACGGTGCGCCCCGCCGCCGCGAGCGCGCCGTCCGACCGCTTCGCCGCGAGCAGCGCCGCGACGCCGTGGCAGACCAGCGCGAGGGGCGTTCCGGCGTCGAGCGCCCGCACGATCAGGGCGCCGGAGGCGGCGTCGCGCGCGAGGTCCTCCATGGGTCCGTGCCCGCCGGGGTAGAACACGGCGTCGAACGCGCCGGGGTCGACCTCCGCGAGCACGAGCGGGCGCTGCAGGCCGGGGATCGCGGCGAGCGCGGCCCGCGCCTCCTCATCGTCCGCGATCGATCCCTCGTCGACGACGGGGACGACGCCACCCGGGGTCGCGACGGCGACATCGTGGCCGGCCCCGACGAGCAGGCGGTACGGCGCGAGCAGCTCCTCGGCCCAGTATCCGGTCGGATGCGCGGTGCCGTCGGAGAGGGTCCAGGTGCGGGCTCCGGTGACGACGAACAGGACGGTGGACATGGCTACTCCTTCTCGATGGGACGGCCCGAGCGGGCCGGCACCGAGGACAACGCATGGAGACCGCGACTCTTCCGATATCTTCGCGATGTGAGCCATAGATCCTCTGATGGACTGGACGACCTCGCCCTGTGGCGCACCTTCCTCGCGGTGCACACGGCCGGATCCCTCTCGGGCGCCGCGCGCACGCTCGGCCTCACGCAGCCGGCCGTCACGGCGCAGCTGCAGACCCTCGAGCGGCGCCTGGGCGAGCGCCTCTTCGCCCGCGGGGCCCGCGGCGTCACGCCGACGCCCCGGGCCGAGGCGCTCGCCGCCCGGCTCGCGGAGCCGTTCGGCGCGCTCGCCACCGCGCTGTCCGGTGCCGACGCGGGAGGTGCGACGTCGCACGCGCCCGTGCGCGTGGGCGGGCCGGCCGAGCTCCTCGCCGAGATCGCGGCGCCCGCTCTCGCGCCGCTCGTCGCCGACGGCGTGCGGCTGCAGCTCGTGCCCGGGCTGAGCGGCGCGCTCGTCGACGGCCTCCGCGCGGGCGTGCTCGACCTCGTCGTGGCGTCCGAGCGCCCTCGCGGACGCGCGGTCGTCGCGGCGCCGCTCGCCGACGAGGCGTTCGTCCTCGTCGCGTCGCCCGCGTTCGCGCGCGCCCGCGGGCTCGCACGCGGCGCGGTCGTGCCCGATGCCCTCGCCGACGTGCCGCTGCTCGCCTATGCGCACGACGTGCCCATCCTGCGCCGGTACTGGCGGCACGTGTTCGGAACGCGACTCGAGCGCGAGCCCGCGCTCACGCTCCCCGACCTGCGCGCGCTCCGCGCGGCCGCGATCGCCGGCGCCGGCGTGACCGCGCTCCCCGAGCATCTCTGCCGCGCGGCGCTCGCGGGCGGCGAGCTCGTGGACCTCCGGCCGTCCGACGACCCGCCCCGCAACACCCTCCATCTCGTGCGGCGACCCGGCGCCCCGGCGGGCCCGCACGTCGAGCGCGTGCGCGACGCGCTGTCGCACGCCGTCACATCCGCCCTCGCGTGAACGGAGCGGTCTCGCGCGCCCGCTAGCGTTGTCTGCATGCACGATCCCACCCCCACGGAAGTTCTCGACGCCGTCGGGCGACTGGAAGCGGAGCAGGAGATCCCCGAGCAGATGCGCGCCGACGTGCGCCTGCTGGGCTCCCTCCTCGGCCAGGTGCTTCGCGAGAGCGGCTCGGCCGGCCTGTTCGACGACGTCGAGCGCCTGCGCGTCGCGACCATCCACGCGTACACGGACCCCAGCCCCGAGGCCTTCGACCGGGCCGTCCGGATCGCCGACTCGTTCTCGATCCAGCGGGCAGACGAGGTCGCACGGGCGTTCACGTGCTACTTCCACCTCGTGAACCTCGCCGAGGAGCACCACCGCGTGCGCGTGCTCCGCGAGCGCGACGGCCAGCCCGAGCGCGACCCGCGCGGCACGATCGCCGGCGCGTTCGCCGAGCTCGCCGGCGAGATCGGCGAGGACGCGGCGCGCGAGCGCCTGCAGGCGCTGCGCTTCCACCCCGTCTTCACGGCCCACCCGACCGAGGCCCGCCGCCGCGCGGTCTCGACGAGCATCCGCCGTCTGTCGGCCCTCGTCGACGAGCTGGGCGCCGCACCCGAGGGCGGCTCGGCCGCGCAGCGCACGCAGCGCCTCATGCTCGAGGAGATCGACACCCTGTGGCGCACCGCGCCCATCCGCCCCGAGAAGCCGTCGCCGACCGACGAGGTGCGCGCGGTCATGGCGGTCTTCGACGACACGCTCTTCACGGCCGTCCCCGAGATGTACCGCCGCGTCGACGACGCCATCCACGGCGGCGTCGACGGCGACCGGCCGCCCGTCGTGCGCCCGTTCGTCCGCGTGGGCAGCTGGGTCGGCGGCGACCGCGACGGCAACCCGTTCGTCACGGCCAAGGTGAGCCGCAAGGCCGCCGCGATCGCGAGCGAGCACGTGCTCCTCGGCCTCGAGCGCGCCGCGCAGCGCGTGGGCCGCGGGCTCACGCTCGACGCGACCTCCACGCCGCCGAGCGACGAGCTGCTCGCGCTCTGGGAGCGCCTGCGCAGCGCCGACGAGGACGCCGCCGCCGACATCGCCAAGCGCTCCCCCAACGAGCCGCACCGGCGCATCCTGCTCCTCATCGCACGCCGCATCACGGCGACCCGCACGCGCGACGCCGACCTGGCCTACCGCGACCCCGAGCACCTGCTCGCCGACCTGCGGATCGTGCAGACGTCGCTGGCCGACGCGGGCGCCGCGCGTCAGGCGTACGGCACCCTGCAGCACCTCATCTGGCAGGTGGAGACCTACGGCTTCCACCTCGCCGAGCTCGAGGTGCGCCAGCACTCGGCCGTGCACGCGAAGGTCCTCGCCGAGCTCGACGCGGGCGGCCCGCGCAGCGAGCTGGCCGAGGAGGTCCTCGAGGTCTTCCGCGCGATCGCGTTCATCCAGGAGCGCTTCGGGCCGCGCGCGGCCGGCCGCTACATCGTGTCGTTCACGCAGTCCGCCGACGACCTGGCGAACGTGCACCGCCTCGCGCGCTACGCGGTCGGCGACGCGGGGCCCGCGCCCGTGCTCGACGTCATCCCCCTCTTCGAGACGTTCGCCGACCTGCAGGCCGCGCCGCGCATCCTCGCCGAGATCGTCGAGCACCCCGAGTTCGCGTCGCGCCTCGACGCGACCGGCCGCCGCCTCGAGGTCATGCTCGGCTACTCCGACTCGTCGAAGGACGTCGGCCCCGTCGCGGCGAACCTCGCCCTGTACGAGGCGCAGGCGGCGATCGCCGCGTGGGCGCAGGAGAACCGCATCGAGCTCACGCTCTTCCACGGCCGCGGCGGCGCCCTCGGCCGCGGCGGCGGCCCCGCGAACAGCGCGATCCTCGCGCAGCCGCCGCACTCGGTCGACGGCCGCTTCAAGCTGACCGAGCAGGGCGAGGTCATCTTCGCCCGCTACGGCGACCCCGACATCGCGATGCGCCACATCGACCAGGTCGCCGCGGCCATCCTCACGGCGGGCGCGCCCTCGAACGAGGACCGCAACCGCACGGCCGCCGAGCGGTACGCCGACATCGCGCAGGTCATGGAGACGACCTCGCGCGCGCGGTTCTTCGACCTCGTGAAGGCCCCGGGCTTCGCGCCGTGGTTCGCCACCGTGACACCCATGGAGGAGATCGGGCTGCTCGCGCTCGGCTCGCGCCCGGCCCGCCGCGGGCTCTCGGTCGAGTCGCTCGAGGACCTCCGCGCCATCCCGTGGGTGTTCGCGTGGACGCAGGCGCGCATCAACCTCGCCGGATGGTTCGGGCTCGGCACCGCGCTCGAGTCGGTCGGCGACGAGGAGCGGCTGCGGGCCGCCTACGCCGAGTGGCCGCTCTTCCGCACGATGATCGACAACGTCGCGATGAGCCTCGCGAAGGCAGACGACCGCATCGCCCGCCAGTACCTCGCCCTCGGCGACCGCGACGACCTCGCCGCGCTCGTCATGGACGAGATGGCGCTCACGCGCTCGTGGGTCGTGCGGATCGTGGGCGGCGACGGGCTCCTCGCGAACAAGCCCGTGCTCCAGCGCGCGGTCAAGCTCCGCAGCCCGTACGTCGACGCGCTCTCGCTTCTGCAGCTGCGCGCCCTCCGCGCGCTGCGCGAGACGCCGGCGGGTGGGAACGCCGACCCCGAGCAGCAGCGCCTCCTGCTCCTGTCGGTCTCGGGCGTCGCAGCCGGTCTGCAGAACACCGGCTGATCCCGCCCGCTCTCCCCTGCGTGTCTCACTCGGCGCGGGAATGCCGGCGGCATTCCCGCGCCGAGTGAGACACGCACAGGGGGGCGTCTATTCTGAGCGGATGGCGAGGAGGGCGATGCGGGCCACCATGAAGGACGTGGCGGCGCTCGCCGGAGTGTCGCCGAAGACCGTCTCCAACGTCGTGACGGGCACGGTCTTCGTCCGCCCCGAGACGACCGAGCGGGTCGAGAGGGCGATGGCCGAGCTCGACTTCGTGCCCAACCTCAGTGCGCGCGGCCTCCGCAACGGCCGCTCGGGCACGATCGCGGTCGCGCTGCCGGATCTCGCGACCGCGTTCTCGGCCGAGCTGCTCGACAGCATCCTCGACGTCGCCCACGAGCGCGGCTTCGCGGTGCAGATCGAGGAGACGGCCGCCGAGCCCGGCCGCGAGTACGAGCTCATCTCGCGCGCCCGCGCGCACCTCATCGACGGGCTCATCCTCAACCCGATCCGCCTCGAGGACAGCGCGGTCGAGCACGCCGATCACCTGCCGCCCGTCGTGCTCATCGGCGAGGTCGAGCAGCACGTCACCGACCGCGTGTTCGTCGACAGCCTCGCGGCCTCGCGCGAGGTCACCCGCCACCTCCTCGAGCGCGGCGCGCGCCGGATCGCGGCCGTCGGGGGCGACGACGCGTCGGAGATCGCGACCGCCACGAGCCGGCTGCGGCTCGCCGGCTACCGCGAGGCGCTCGCAGACGCGGGGATCCCCCTCGATCCCGCGCTCGAGGTCAACCGCTTCCCCTGGACCATGGCGGCGGGCGCGGCCGGCATCGACGAGCTCGTCGCGCGCGGGACCCCGTTCGACGCCGTCGTCGCGTTCACCGACTCGATCGCGATCGGCGCGCTGCACGCCCTGCACGCGCACGGGCTCCGCGTCCCCGACGACGTGCTCGTCGCGGGGTTCGACGACGTCGAGCCCGCGCGCTTCGCGACCCCCGCCCTGACGACCATCCGCTTCGACCGAGGCGCCTTCGCGCGGGAGGCCGTCACGCTGCTCGAGAGCCGGATGTCCGACCGGTCGCAGGCGCCGCGCGCCGTGCAGGTCGCTCACGAGCTCATCGTCCGCGCGAGCACCGACCGCTCGTGAGCGGCTCGCCTCCGCGCGCCCCTTGCGCATCCATTACATCGATGTAATGATGGCGTCGTCTCTGTCAGACGGTCACGAAGGAGTGGCGATGGCATCACCACAGGTCCACATCACGCGGCGCCAGCTCTTCGCGGGCGCCGCGGCTCTCGCGGGGACGGCGCTCATCGCCGGCTGCACCCCGGCGAGCGCCGCCCGCGGCGCGCAGCAGCTGCAGTTCTGGCACCTGCTCTCCGGCGGCGACGGCGTGACGATGTCGGGCCTCCTCGACGGCGTCAACGCCGCGCAGGAGGAGTACCGCATCCGCCCCACCGTCCTCGCGTGGGGCTCGCCGTACTACACCAAGCTCGCGATGGCGGCGACGGGCGGGCGCGCGCCCGAGGTCGCGGTCATGCACGCCACGCGCGTGGCGGGCTACGCGCCGGGCGGCCTGCTCGACCCGTGGGACGTCGACCGGCTCGCCGAGCTCGGCGTCGACGAGAGCACCTTCCCCGCGCCGATCTGGGAGAAGGGCTTCGCGGGCGGCGAGCTCTACAGCGTCGCGCTCGACGCGCACCCGTTCATCCTCATGTTCAACACCGACATCTGCGACGCCGCCGGCGTGCTCGACAGCGACGGGCGGCTCCTGCCGACGTCGTCGCCCGAGGAGTTCCTCGAGCTCACGCGGGCCGTGGCCGGATCGTCGGAGAGCCACGGCCTCTCGTACGGGTACCTCGGCGATGGCGCTCAGATGTGGCGTCTCTTCTACACCCTCTACACGCAGCACGGGCTCGCGATGGAGCTGCCCGAGGGCGGGAAGAGCGTGCTCGACCAGGACGCGGCCGTCGAGTCGCTCACGCTCATGCAGAGCCTGCTGGACGGCGAGATCGCCGCCCCGCAGAACGACTACCAGTCGGCCGTCGCCGAGTTCGCGACGGGCCGCAGCGGCATGTTCCTCACGGGCGTGTGGGAGCTGCGGACCATGCAGAACGCGGGCATCCCGTTCGACGCGACGACCATCCCCACGCTCTACGGCACCGACTCCGTGTACGCCGACTCGCACTCGTTCGTGCTGCCGCACCAGACGAGCCCCGACCCCGTCAAGCGCGACCTCACGTACCGGTTCGTCGCCGACATCCTCAAGGGCTCGTTCGACTGGGCGGGGGCGGGCCACATCCCGGCCTACCTGCCGATCACGGAGTCGCCCGACTACGCCGATCTCGTCCCCCAGGCGCACTACGCGAATGCGGCAGAGAACGTCGCGTACGACCCGCCCGCGTGGTTCACCGGCTCTGGCTCGAACTTCCAGGGCGACTTCGGCGCGTCCGTGCAGGACGTGCTCCTCAGCGGCGGCGACCCCGCCGCCGCCATCGCGGCCTTCCAGGCGCGCGTCGACAGCATGCTCTCCAAGCCGAACCCGGCCGACCCCGAGGGGACGTGGCAGTCATGACGACCGCAGCTCCCACCACCCGCACGATCGTCACCGGCGGCGCGCAGCGCGGCGGACGCCGTCACGTCGGAGCCCAGCGCAGCGAGCAGCTCGTGAGCTGGGTCTTCCTCGCGCCGTTCCTCATCGCGTTCGCGCTCTTCCTCGTGTGGCCGATCCTCCACGGCATCTACCTGAGCTTCACGAACCAGTCCCTGACCGGCGCGGGCGGCGACCTCGTCGGCTTCGCGAACTACGCCGAGGCCCTCGCCGACCCCGTCATGTGGCGCTCGCTCGGGAACACCCTCTGGTTCACGGTGCTCTCGACCGTTCCCCTCGTCGTCATCGCGCTCGTCATGGCGGTGCTCGTCGACCGCGGCATCCCCGGCCAGTGGCTGTGGCGGCTGTCGTTCTTCATGCCGTTCCTCCTCGCCTCGACCGTCATCTCGCAGATCTGGGTGTGGATCTTCAACCCGCAGATCGGCGCGGCCAACAACATCCTCGAGGCGCTCGGGCTCGCCCCCATCGCGTGGCTGCAGAACCCCGACACGAACATGATCGCGATCGTCATCGCGACCGTATGGTGGACGGTCGGGTTCAACTTCCTGCTCTACCTCGCGGCCCTCCAGAACATCCCCGCCCAGCAGTACGAGGCCGCGTCGCTCGACGGCGCGGGGCCGTGGCGCCAGCTCTGGTCGATCACGATCCCGCAGCTCGGGCCCGCGACGGTCCTCATCGTGATGCTGCAGATCCTCGCGTCGCTCAAGCTGTTCGACCAGGCGTACCAGATGCTCGGCGGCGTCGCGAGCGACACCACGCGCTCCATCGTGCAGTACATGTACGAGGCCGGCTTCGTCGGCTACCGCTTCGGCTACTCGGCAGCCATCTCCTACGTGTTCTTCGCGCTCATCGTCATCATCGGCGTCGCCCAGGCGGCGATCATGTCCCGTGGTGCCGCCGCCGCGCGCAGGAAGGAGCAGCGATGACCACCGTCACGCAGACCCTCGTCACCCCGTCCACCGCGCGCCGCGCCGAGCGCAAGCCCGGGGCGCGGCGGTTCGGCCCGCTGCGGATCGTCGCGTTCGCGGTGCTCCTGCTCCTCGCGATCGGATGGCTGCTGCCGTTCCTGTGGGCGGTCGCGACCGCGTTCAAGACCGAGACCGACGCCGCATCGGGCGACCCCTCGTGGATCGGGCCGAGCGGCCCCACGACCGACGCGTTCACGGCCATCCTCTCGCAGGGCAACGTGTGGATCTGGGCCTTCAACAGCCTCTGGACGTCGGCCGCCGTGACGGCCATCACGCTCGCGATCTCCGCGATGGCCGCCTACGCGTTCTCGCGGCTCGACTTCACCGGGCGGCGCTGGCTCTACGTGGCCGTCATCGCCGCGATCGTCGTGCCGCCGCAGGCGCTCATCATCCCGCTGTTCTACGAGATGCTCGCGTTCAACATGATCGACACGCACTGGGGCCTCATCCTGCCGCAGGTCGTCGCCCCGGCGATGGTGTTCATCCTCAAGCAGTTCTTCGACGCCGTGCCGATCGAGCTCGAGGACGCCGCCCGCGTGGACGGCGCGAGCCGCTTCCGCGTGTTCTGGTCGATCGTGCTCCCGCTGTCGCGGCCCATCCTCGCGTCGGTCGCGATCTTCGTGTTCATCGGCGCGTGGAACAACTTCCTCTGGCCGTTCCTCGTCATCAACGACACGACGCTCATGACGCTGCCGGTCGGCCTGCAGACCGTCATCAGCGCCTACGGCGTGCAGTACGCGCAGGTGATGGCGCAGGCCGTGCTCGCCGCGCTGCCGCTCATCATCGTGTTCCTCATCTTCCAGAAGCAGATCGTCAAGGGCGTCGCGACCACCGGCTTCGGCGGCCAGTGACACCCGGAACCAGGAGAGAAATGACCCGCGCCCGCATCACCATCGACCGCGACTTCACGATCGCCGACGTGCCGCGCCGGCTCTTCGGATCGTTCGTCGAGCACATGGGACGCTGCGTCTACACCGGCATCTTCGAGCCCGGCCACCCGCAGGCCGACGAGCGGGGCTTCCGGCGCGACGTGCTGCAGCTCGTGAAGGAGCTGGGGCCGACCGTCGTCCGCTACCCCGGAGGCAACTTCGTCTCGGGCTACCTGTGGGAGGACGGCGTCGGGCCGGTCGACCAGCGCCCGCGCCGGCTGGACGGCGCATGGCACACGATCGAGACCAACGCCTTCGGCCTGCACGAGTTCGTCGAGTGGGCGGAAGAGGCGGGCGTCGAGGTCATGGAGGCCGTGAACCTCGGCACGCGCGGCGTCGAGGAGGCGCGCGCGCTCGTCGAGTACGCGAACCACCCCGGCGGCACCTACTGGTCGGACCTGCGCCGCCGCAACGGCGCAGCCGACCCGTTCGACATCCGCCTGTGGTGCCTCGGCAACGAGCTCGACGGGCCGTGGCAGATCGGCCACAAGACCGCGCACGAGTACGGCCGCCTCGCGCAGGAGACGGCGAAGGCGATGCGCCTGGTCGACCCGACGATCGAGCTCGTCGCGGTGGGATCGTCGAACCGGCAGATGCCGACCTTCGGCACGTGGGAGCACACCGTGCTCACGCACGCGTACGAGGAGGTCGACTACATCTCGATGCACGCGTACTACCAGGAGCGCGACGGCGACGCCGCGTCGTTCCTGGCCGAGGGCGTCGACATGGACGCGTTCATCGACGGCGTGATCGCGACGATCGACGCCGTGAAGGCCGCGGGCAAGCACCGCAAGCAGGTCGACATCTCGTTCGACGAGTGGAACGTCTGGGACCAGGACCGGTACAACGACCACGAGGCGCGCGAGATCGAGGCGGCGGGATGGCGCGAGCACCCGCGCCTCATCGAGGACACGTACGACGTCGCCGACGCCGTCGTCGTCGGCACCCTGCTGCACAGTCTGCTGCGCCACGGCGACCGCGTGCGCATCGCCAACCAGGCCCAGCTCGTCAACGTCATCGCGCCGATCCGCTCGGAGGAGGGCGGGCCCGCGTGGCGCCAGTCGATCTTCTGGCCGTTCGCGCGGATGGCGCGTCTCGCGCAGGGGCGGATCCTGCGGCTCGCGGTCGACTCGTCGCAGACGAGCACGCGCAAGTTCGGCGACGTCGACGCGATCGACGCGGCCGCGACGTGGGACGAGGCGAGCGGGACGATCGCGCTGTTCGTCGCGAACCGCTCGCTCGAGGAGGCCGGCGACGTCACGGTCGACCTGCGCGGGCTCGCAGCCACGGCCATCCGCTCGGCCGAGGTGCTGACCGTGCCCGAGGGCGGCGACCGGCGCTCCGCGAACGTCGCCGACGATCAGGACCGCGTGGGGCTCGTCCCCCTGCGCGACGCGGGCATCGCCGACGGCGCCGTGCGCGCCACCCTGCCGCCGATGTCGTGGGCGGTCATCGTCCTCGACGCCGCGACGGCCTGATCCGACGCGTCACCCGCGGTCGAGCCACGCCAGGATGCGCTCGGCCGCGGGGGCGCCGTCGCGGATCATCGTCTCGTGCCCGTGGCCGGGGATCTCGATCGAGGTCGCGTCGGGCACGAGCTCCGCGACGCGGCGCACCCACACGGGCGGGCAGACGACGTCGTTCGCGCCCCGCACGACGAGCGTGCGCGAGCGGATCCTCTCGTACGCGTCCTCGGGGCGATGCGACAGCATCGCCTTCATCTTGCGCCGCAGGTTCGGGCCGGCCCGCAGGTACTCCCTCGCACCGAGCACGAGCACCTTGAGGCTCTCGCCGAGGAGGTCGCGCCCGAGCCGCAGCAGCTGGGGGACGGCGCGGCGCGCCTCGGAGTCGACGGTCGGGGCGACGAGGACCACCGGCCCCGCGAGATCCGGGTGGCGGGCCGCGATCTCGGCGACGACCTGCGTGCCCATCGAGTGCCCGATGAGGACCGGGCGCTCGAGACGGCGATCGCGGATGAACGCCGCGATGAGGTCGGCGACGCGCTCGATCGACGGCGTCCGCGGCGGCTCGGGCGCCTCCCCGTATCCGGGCTGGTCGATCGCGATCGCCCGCCCGCGCTCGGCGAGGTGGACGGCGACGTCGGCGAAGACGCGGCGGCCCATGCCGATCCCGTGCACGAGGAGGAAGACGGGCTCGCCCGCTCCGCGCTCCTCGGCGACGAGGGTCGCGCCCTGCCACGTGAAGCGCGAGATGCGGCCGTCCTCCGGCGCCCCCGCCAGCTCGTCGATCACGTCATCCGCGGCCTCCGCCGCGTCCTCGAGCGCACCCATCCTCTCAGCCTACGATCGCGCGGACCCCCCGCCCCGCAGCGCGCGTAACCTGGAAGGCATGACGACTTCCGCCACCAACGAGATCACCATGTTCGGCGCCGAGTGGTGCCGCGACTGCCGCCGCACCAAGGCGCAGCTCGATGAGCTCGGCGTCGCGTACACGTACGTCGACCTCGAGGCCGAGCCCGCGGCCGCCGAGGTCGCCAAGGAGATCTCGGGACGCACGAACATCCCGGTCGTGGTCTACCCCGACGCGACCCACCACGTCGAGCCGTCGAACGCCGACGTCGAGGCGAAGCTCAAGGAGCTCGCCCTCATCTGAGGCCCTCGCGCGATCAGGCGTCGTGGAGGTGCTTCTGGCCGTGGCCGAGCACCTTCACGACGACGCCGCGGCGCGAGAGCTCGGCGATCGTGCGCACCTCCTCCGCCGCGTCGCGGCCCAGCGCGTGCACGCTCGCGACGACGACGACATCGCCCGACTTCAGGCGCGAGAAGAGGCGCTGCAGGCGCTCCTCCCATGATTCGAGGATGTCGGGCGCGGGGTGCCGGAAGCCCTCGATCGGCACGCCGAAGCGCGTGAGGTCCTCGCGCTGCTGGATCACCGACGGCATGTCGTCGCGCTGCACGACGAGGCCCACGAGACGCGATCCCGCAGGACGCGCCTGCCACCATCCGCCGTCCCGCTGGAGCTCGACGAAGCACTTCGGGCACTCCGAAGCCTGATGGATCTCGGTCTCGGCGGTGTCTGCGTGGCTCATGGTGCTCCTCCACGTCCATTGTGCCGTGCCCGCGGTGCGGATGCCCACCCCCGGCGCGCCGGTCAGCCGCCGACGCACGCGACGGCGGGCTCGGAGCTCGTCCCGCTCGCGCGCCGGAGCACCACCTCGACGCACGTCTCGCCGTCCGCGGCCGGCACGGTCACCGTCGGCTCGACGGTCCGCTCGTAGTCCGGCTCGCCGGCGACGCTCGCGATGGTCCAGAGGTAGCTGTCGCCCTCCTCCGGCTCGGGGTTCGTCCAGGTGAACACGACCTCGTCGCCCCGCACGGCGCCCTGGAGGTCGGCAACGGACGGGACGGCGACGATCGGGTCCTGCGGCGCGACCGTCTGCGCCGGCGTGTCCTCCGGCTCGGGCTCGGCGAGCAGCGCGGGCAGCCCGAAGCCGATGACGGCGACCGCGGCGAGCGCGATCACGCCGACCGACACCCACCATCCCCACCGACCCCGCCGCGGCGCCTCGGCCGCGATCTCGCGGCGCGGGATGGTCGACTCGGGAGCCGACGCGGGCACGGGAGGGCGGATGACCGTGGCGTCGTCGGGATGGATGCTGCGGGCCCCGCGCACGACGGTCGCCTCGTCCTGCGCGCCCCGGCGGATGGTCTCTGCCGCCGCCGGGCGCGGCGACGTCGCCACGTCGGCGGCGTCGGGGGCGATGCTCATGACGGCGCGGACGCGCGTGAGGCCGCCGTCCTCGTCCTCGTCGCGGTCGCCCCTGGCGCCCTCGTCGATGATGTCGATCGGCGTGACCGCGTGCGCGAGCTCGATCTGCACCTTCTGCAGAGCGCGCGCGAAGGCCAGCGCACTCGTGTGGCGGTCGGCCGGATCCTTGGCCATCGCGCGCTCGAGCACGCTCTGGAGCGCCTCCGGCACGTCCGGTCGATCGAGCGACGGCAGCGGCATCCGCTCGATCCGGTCGATGAGGTCGGCGCTCGCGTTGCTCTGGCCCGCGACCTCGAACGGCGAGCGGCCCGCGAGCAGCGTGTAGACGGTCGCGCCGAGCTGGTACACGTCGGAGCGCGGGCCGCTGCGCGCGACGTCGCCGAACGACTCGGGCGGCGACCAGGGGATCGACATGCCGGTCGTCTCGGTCGGCCCGTGCGCGGTCGCGGCGATGCCGAAGTCGGTGAGCGCGGGCCGCCCGTACTCGGTCACGAGGATGTTCGCGGGCTTGATGTCGCGGTGGAGCACGCCCGCGCGGTGCGCGGTCTCGACGGCCGCGGCGATCGGGATGCCCACGCGCAGCGCCTCCGCGACCGAGAACGGCTCGCGTCGGTACCGCACCTGCAGGTTCGCGCCGGGGCAGTACTCCATGACGAGGTAGGGCCGACCGTCGTCGGAGACGCCGGCCTGCAGGATCGTGACGATCGCGGGATGGCTCGAGAGCATCGCCATGGTGTTCGCCTCGGCGGTGAACTGGCCTGCGGTCGCGCCCATCCGATCGGGCAGGAGGACCTTGATCGCGACCTGGCGACGCGGGAGCTCCTGCTCGTACCGGTACACGTCGGCGAAGCCGCCCGACCCGAGCAGCTCGATGCACTGGAAGCCCGGGATGCGCGGCGGAGGGGCGGGCGGCCGGCGCTGGTTCACGGCAGGTCCTCGAACGCGAAGGAGACGCCGTCGCCGAGATCGACGACGTCGCCCGTCACGACCACCGTGTGCTCGCCCGGGTGGAGCTGCACGGGCTCCTCCCCGCCGCGCAGGAGCGTCGTGCCGTTCGTCGAGTGGAGGTCGACGACGACGACGCTGTCGGCGTCGGGGATGACCTCGACATGACTGCGCGAGATGTCGAGCGACGGGCTCTCGACCGAGACGAGGTGCGGCAGCTCGGCGCCGGTCGATCGGGTCGCGCGCGGACGGCGCCCGATCACGATCGGACGATCGAGCGCGACGACCTCGCCGCTCGAGAGGCGGATGCGGGCGCGTGCCGTCCGCGTGGGAGCGGCCGAGCGCTCGCCGCGCGGGATGGTCGTGCCGTCATGGTCCCCGCGCAGGCCCCGGAGGTCGGCGGCCGAGATCGTCGCGCCGTCGTGGTCGCCGAGCCCGTCTCCCGTCGGGGCGATCGTGTCGGCCGCCGCCTCGCGCTGATCGCCGGCCGTCATGCCCGTCGACCCCCCACCGGCTCGCGCGGCCGCGTGTCGGCGTCGATGTCGCGGGTGCCCGTGTCTCCGTCGTGCCATGCGACGTGCACGGCGTCGACGACGATCACGGAGACGTTGTCGCGGCCGCCGCGTGCGACGGCCGCCTCGACCAGTCGGCTCGCCGCCGCCTGCGGGTCGTCCTCGGCGCTCAGGATGGCCGCGATCTGATCGCGCCCGACCTCGCGCGGCAGGCCATCCGAGCAGATGAGCAGGCGGTCGCCGCGGCTCGCCGGAAGCATCCAGAAGTCCACCCGCTCGCTGCTGCCCGCTCCCAGGGCGCGCGTGATGACGTTGCGGCGCGGGTCGCGCTCGGCGTCGGCCTCGGCGAGGCGCCCCGAGTCGACGAGCTCCTGCACGAGCGAGTGGTCGACGCTGATCTGCTCGAGGCGGTCGCCCGCGAGCCGGTAGGTGCGCGAGTCGCCGATGTTGAGCGCGAGCCAGTAGCCCGCTCCGCGCACGTCGACGATGACGACCCCCGACAGGGTCGTCCCCGCGCCCGTCTCGCGGGAGGACGAGAACGCGTCGATGCGCCGGCGGGCGGCCTCGACGGCCTCGCGCACCTCGTCGACCGTGAGGTGATCGCGCCCGACGAGGTCCGCGAACGCGGCCACCGCCATCCGCGATGCCACCTCGCCCGCGTCGTGCCCGCCCATCCCGTCTGCGACGAGGAACACCGGGGCGGACGCGAGCAGCGCGTCCTCGTTGATCGCCCGGCGGCGACCGGTGTCCGTTGCGGCGCCGACCGCGACCGTGATCGGCGCGGTCATGCGGGCGCCCCGTAGGTCGCCGTCCGGTCGCCCATCTCGAGCACGTCGCCCTCGACGAGCGGCGTGCGCTCTCCGGGCACGACGTCGATGCGGTCGCCGCCGCGCACGATGACGACGCCGTTGGTCGAGTGGCGGTCGGTGATCCACGCGCCGTCGCCGTCGACGTCGAGCGCGAAGTGCGTCTTCGACAGCGAGAGGCTCTCGTCGCGCACGGCGACGGTCTCCCCCTCCCCCGAGGGGTTCCGGCCGAAGAGCGTGAAGCCGTCGACCGTGTGCACGGCGCCGTCGTCCCACACGAGCGTCGCGGTCGGCCGCGGCGGCTCGCGGCGCACGACGATCGTGTCATCGAGAAGGGGGTCGTATCCGTCGGGCGCGTCGCCTCCCGGCACGATCGTGTCGTCGGAGACCTCCTCCGCCGGGGCCGGGGCGGGCGCGGGGGCCGGGGCCCGTGCGGGCGCCGGGGCCGGGGCGGGCGCGGGGGCCGGGGTGGGCGCGGGCGCCGGCGGGTCCTGCGTGATGCCGGGAACGTACGCGATCACGCCGAGAGGGGCGCTCGGCTCCGAGCGTGGTGGCGGGGGCGGCGTCGCGGGCGCGGGAGGAGCCACTGGAGCGGAACCGCCCCCCACGCGCGGGGGTGCGGGTTTCGAGGTTCTGCCATCCGACCCACCGAGGCGTCCCGTATCCCTGCCATTGCTGGAAGAGCAGCACGATCGACTGGAGGAGTGGGTAGACGGTGAAG
>NZ_JBAKGU010000020.1:0-48803 GCF_049065455.1 Microbacterium sp. SA156 | reverse complement strand
ACGACGTCGAGGCGCTCGAGCCCGAGGCCGAGGAGCCCGACGCCCTCGGCGGGAGCCGCGGGGGCGGCAGCCGGGGCGGCGGGAGCAGCCGGGGCTCCGCTGCCGACGCGAGCGAGCACCGACCCGACCTCGACCGTCTCGTCCTCCTGGACGAGGATCTCCTGGACCGTGCCGGCGACCGGCGACGGGATCTCGGTGTCGACCTTGTCCGTGGAGATCTCCAGCAGCGGCTCGTCGACCTCGACGGAGTCGCCGACCTGCTTGAGCCAGCGGGTGACGGTGCCCTCGGTCACGCTCTCGCCCAGCTCGGGGAGCACGACGTCGGAGGAGTCGCCGCTCGCGGCGGGCGCGGCAGCGGGAGCCTCCGCGGCAGGCGCAGCCTGGGCGGCCGGAGCCTCCGCGGGGGCAGCCTGGGCGGGGGCGGCCTCGGCGGGCGCCGCCTCGGCGGCCGGTGCCGCGGGAGCCTCGGCCGCGCCGGAGCCGTCGCCGACACGGGCGAGCTCAGCACCGACCTCGACCGTCTCGTCCTCCTGCACGAGGATGGTCTCCAGGACGCCGCTCACCGGCGAGGGGATCTCGGTGTCGACCTTGTCGGTCGACACCTCGAGAAGCGGCTCGTCCGCTGCGACGGTGTCACCGACCTGCTTCAGCCAGCGGGTGACCGTACCCTCGGTCACGCTCTCTCCGAGAGCGGGGAGGACGACGGAAGTGCTCATGTCAGGAGTCTCCTTCGGAATGTCGAATTCTTGTCTAGCTTAGTGTTGTTGGGGTCCGGGGGCGGCGTCACAGCGCGTGGAGCGGCTTGCCCGCGAGCGCCAGGAAGGCCTCGCCGAGCGCTTCGCTCTGCGTCGGATGCGCGTGGATGAGGGGCGCCAGGTCGTCGGGGTGGGCTTCCCACGCGACGGCCAGCTGGCCCTCCGTGATGAGCTCGCCGACGCGGTCGCCGATGAGGTGCACGCCGAGGACGGGGCCGTCCTTGCGGCGCACGACCTTCACGAGTCCGCCGGTCCCGATGATCTCGCTCTTCGCGTTGCCCGCGAGATTGAACTCGGCGGTCTCGATCCCGTCGGCACCGTGCTGCGCGATCGCCTGCGCCTCGGTCACGCCGACCGAGGCGAGCTCGGGGTGGGAGTAGGTCACGCGGGGGAGCTGGGCATCGGGAACCGGGGCGCTCGCGAGACCCGCGATGCGCTCGGCGACGGCGATGCCCTGCTGGAAGCTGCGGTGGGCCAGCTGCAGGCCCGGCACGATGTCGCCCACGGCCCACACGCCGCGTGCGCTCGTGCGCAGCTCGTCGTCGACGACGACGAAGCCGCGATCCCGCCGGACGCCGGCCTCGTCGAGACCGAGCCCGTCGGTCGCGGGGCCGCGACCGACGGCCACGAGCAGCACGTCGGCCGTGTGCGTCTCGCCGTTCTCGAGCGTCACGGTGACGGCGTCGGCGGTCTGCGACGCCGACGCGAAGCGGACGCCGAGCGAGGTGCGGATGCCGCGACGGCGGTAGGCGCGCTCGAGACCCTTGCTGAGCGCGATGTCCTCGTTGGGCGCGAGATGCTCGAGGGCCTCCACGATCGTCACGTCGGCGCCGAAAGACCGCCAGACGCTCGCGAACTCGACGCCGATCACCCCGCCGCCGAGGATGATCGCGCTCGACGGGATCTCATCCAGGGCGAGGGCGCCCTCGCTCGCCATGATCCGGCCCCCGAGCTCGAGCCCGGGCAGCGTCCGGCTGTACGAGCCCGTCGCGAGGACGACGTTCTGCGCACGCAGGAGATCGTCGCCGACGCGGACGGCCGGGCCCGCCTCGAGACGCCCCTCGCCGGCGACGACCGTGATGCCGCGCGCCTTGATGAGGCCCTCGAGGCCCTTGTGCTTCTTCGCCACGATGCCGTCGCGGTAGGCCGCCACCTGCGCGGCGTCGATGCCCGAGAGCTCGGCGGTGACGCCGAACTCGGCCGCGCCGCGCACGGTGTCGGCGACCTCCGCCGCGTGCAGCAGCGCCTTCGTGGGGATGCACCCCCGATGCAGGCACGTGCCGCCGACCTTGTCCTTCTCCACGATCGCCACGCGCTTGCCGAGCTCGGCGGCGCGCAGCGCGGCGGCGTAGCCGCCGCTGCCGCCGCCGAGGACGACGATGTCGAAGACCTGCTCGGTCATCGCACCTCACCGCCCGCCGCGACGAAGTCGATGAGCGCGCGGACGGTGGCGCCGGTCGGCCCCTTGTCAGTGAAGCCGAAGGCGCTGCCGGTGCTCATCGACGAGCCCGCGATGTCGAGGTGCACCCACGGGATGCGCGGGGCGTCGTCTCCCTCGCCGGTGCGGCCCACGAAGCGCTGCAGGAAAAGCCCCGCGAAGAGCGCGCCGCCCGCGCGGTTCCCGACGTTCGCGTTGCGCATGTCGGCCACACGCGACTCGAGCTCCTCGGCGATGTGCTCGGGCAGGGGGAGCGCCCACGCGAGCTCGCCGGTCCGATCGGCTGAGCGGAGGAACGCGTCGACCGCGTCGCCGTGCCCCATCACGCCCGTGTGGCGCGTGCCGAGGGCGACGATCATCGCCCCGGTGAGGGTCGCGACGTCGACGATGACATCGGGGTTCTCCCTGCTCGCGGCGATGAGGCCGTCGGCGAGCACGAGGCGCCCCTCGGCGTCGGTGTTGGTCACCTCGACGGTCGTGCCGTCGGCCATCACGAGCACGTCGCCGGGGCGCGTCGCGCGACCGGACGGCATGTTGTCCGCGATGCACATCCACGCCGTCACCCGCACGGGAAGCTCGAGCTGGGCGGCGGCGCGGACGACCGCGAGCACCTCGGCGGCGCCCGTCATGTCCTCCTGCATGCCGACCATGGACGCCGCGGGCTTGAGCGAGAGCCCGCCCGTGTCGAAGGTGATGCCCTTGCCGACGAGCGCGATATGGCGCTCCGCGCCGGCCGGGGCGTAGTCGAGGCGGACGAGGCGCGGCGGCCGGTCGGATCCCTTCCCGACGCCGAGGATGCCGCCGAAGCCGGCCTCCGCGAGGGCGCTCTCGTCCCACACGGTGACGTCGATCGGCAGACCCTGCGTCGTCTCGACGGCCGTGTCGGCCAGCTGCGCAGGGCTCTGCCACTCGGCGGGCGTCGACACGAGGTCCTTCACGAGGGCGACGGCCTCGGCTCCTGCGCGCACCGTGGCGAGGGCCGCGTCGTCCGCGCCTTCCGGCGCGTGCACGACGACGCGCGACGCCCGACGGCGCTTGTCCTTCTTGTCCTGCGAGTCGGACTTGTATCCCGCGAACGCGTATCCGCCGAGCGCCGCGCCCTCGGCGGCCGCGCGCCATCCGTCCTCCACCTCGGCGGCGACGGAGACGGCGATCGTGTCGAAGCCCGTGAGCGAGCGGATGGCCGTCCCCACGGCGTCGCGGACGGCGTCCGCATCGGGGCGCCGCCCGAGGCCGACCACCGCGACCGGGGCGTCCGAGAAGCCCGGCGTGTAGACCCGCGCGAAGGCGTTGCGGGCCCCCGTGAAGCCGATGGCGTCGAGCGCGGGGAGGAGGTCGGCGAGCCCGGCCGGCCCCGGCCCGTCGCCCGTCAGATCGGGGATCGCGATCACGAGGGCATCGGCGCCCTCTGCGGGGAACGTGGCTGCGGACAGCTCGATCTCGGGGTGAGGCATTCCTCCATCCTAGGTTCGCGCTCGCCCGACGCCGACGACCGCCCGCGCGGGCCGTGCGACTCGTAGCATGGAGGAATGCCCGCTCATCGAGATCTCTTCGAACGACTCGCCGACGCCCCCGTGGTTCCCGGTGGCCTGCCGCTCGTCGTGCTCCTGACCGGGTTCACCGACGCCGGCGGCGCGGTGTCGGGCGCGATCGACTACATGCGGGAGGACCTCGATCCGCACGTCATCGCGGTGTTCTCGAACGACGTGCTCCTCGACTACCGGGCGCGTCGCCCGATCGTCACCTTCGACAAGGACCACCTCACCGAGTTCCGCCCTCCGCGCCTCGAGCTCTCCCTCGTCCACGACGCGCTCGGCCAGCCCTTCCTCCTCCTGTCCGGGTACGAGCCCGACTTCGTGTGGGACGCGTTCGCCGAGACCGTGATCGCCTTCGCGCGGGAGTTCGACGTGTCGGGGCTCACCTGGGTGCACGCGATCGCGATGCCGGTCCCGCACACCCGCGAGCTGGGTGTCACCGTGAGCGGCAACCGCACCGAGCTGATCGCCGCGCAGTCGATCTGGCAGCCCCGCACGCAGGTGCCGGCGACTGCGGGGCACCTCCTGGAGTACCGCGCGTCGGCCGCTGGGCTGCTCGTGGCCGGGTTCGTCCTCCTCGTGCCGCACTACCTCGCCGAGACCGACTACCCCGCGGCGACGCTGTCGGCGATCGACCGGATCGCGTCGTCCACGGGGCGCGTGTTCGATCTCGACGGACTCCGCGACGACAACCTCGAGTACCTCGCGAAGGTCGAGGAGCAGATCCACGGCAACGACGAGCTCGCGCGGATGGTGACGGGGCTCGAGGAGCGGTACGACGCCTACATGGCCAATCTGTCGGACGGCGGAGCGCCGAGCTCGGCCGGCCTCATCCACGAGAGCGACATCCCGAGCGCCGACGAGCTCGCCGCCGAGCTCGAGCGGTACCTCGCCTCCCGTCCGAACGGCGACGAGGACAAGCCGAACTGACCCCGCCGGGAATGTGGGCGGGGGCCGGGCTGTTTCCCTCATCGGAGCGGATCGAGCCGCGGCGGAGGACGCGGCTCAGGTATGAGAGAATGAGTGCACGACCCGTTGTCGAGTCCGTGCTGTCGAGGCGCGGGACTTGACAAGGGTCTTACTAGTGCCCGAAGACACCCGGGGGCGACGCGCGCAGCGCCGTCGGTGAAAGGCGAGAACGTGACAACTGCCACGAAGGCTTCGCGGAGTACCGCGAAGAAGGACGAAGCCGCCGCGGAAGAAGTCGTCGAGGAGACGGCTCAGGGCTCCACGGCGAAGAAGACGACCAAGAAGACCGCAGCGAAGACCGCGTCGACGAAGAAGACGAAGGCGGCCAAGAGCACAGCGAAGAAGGGGTCCGACGAGGACGCCGAGATCGAGGAGGACGTCGACGTCGAGGACATCGACGTGGACGCCGACGCGGAGACCGACGCCGACGAGGTGAAGGACGACGCCAAGGGCGACGAGAAGGACGAGAAGAAGCCGGCCGTCGAGCCGCTTCCGACCGGCGCGATCGTCATCAGCTCGAGCGACGAGGAGGACGTTCCCGTCTACTCGACGCAGATCACGGGCGCGACGGCCGACCCCGTCAAGGACTACCTGAAGCAGATCGGCAAGGTGCCCCTCCTCAACGCGGCGGAGGAGGTCGACCTCGCGATGCGCATCGAGGCCGGTCTGTTCGCCGAGGAGAAGCTCTCCAAGATGTCGGCCGCCGAGAAGTCGAGCCAGCTCGGCCTCGACCTCCAGTGGGTCGCGCGCGACGGCCAGCGGGCCAAGAGCCACCTGCTCGGCGCCAACCTGCGCCTCGTCGTCTCGCTCGCGAAGCGCTACACGGGCCGCGGCATGCAGTTCCTGGACCTCATCCAGGAGGGCAACCTCGGTCTCATCCGCGCGGTCGAGAAGTTCGACTACACCAAGGGCTTCAAGTTCTCGACCTACGCGACGTGGTGGATCCGCCAGGCGATCACGCGCGCGATGGCCGACCAGGCGCGCACCATCCGCATCCCGGTCCACATGGTCGAGGTCATCAACAAGCTCGCCCGCGTCCAGCGGCAGATGCTGCAGGACCTCGGTCGCGAGCCCACGCCCGAGGAGCTCTCCAAGGAGCTCGACATGACCCCCGAGAAGGTCATCGAGGTCCAGAAGTACGGTCGCGAGCCCATCTCGCTGCACACGCCCCTCGGCGAGGACGGCGACAGCGAGTTCGGCGACCTCATCGAGGACACCGAGGCCGTGGTCCCCGCGGACGCGGTGGGCTTCACGATGCTGCAGCGTCAGCTCGAGAGCCTGCTCGACTCGCTCTCCGAGCGCGAGGCGGGCGTCATCCGCATGCGCTTCGGTCTCGGCGACGGGCAGCCCAAGACGCTCGACCAGATCGGCGACACCTTCGGCGTGACGCGTGAGCGCATCCGCCAGATCGAGTCGAAGACCATGGCGAAGCTGCGCCACCCGAGCCGCTCGCAGTCGCTCCGGGACTACCTCGAGTGATGGCGGAGGCGAACGAGGGCAAGCACCTCGAGGTCGAGGTCGACGGCGTCCGCTACGCGCGCATCCCCCTGCGCACGAAGGTGGTCATGCCGGATGACGAGATCGACGCGATCATCGCGGAGTACGCGAAGGACGCCGTCGAGCCGGGAGACCTCCTGTTCGTGACGGAGAAGATCGTCGCGATCACGCAGGGCCGCTCGTACATGATGGACGAGATCCGGCCGCGGAAGCTGGCGACCTTCCTGTCGAAGTACGTCACCAAGACCGCGTACGGCATCGGTCTGGGCATCCCCGAGACGATGGAGATGGCGCTGCGCGAGGTCGGCACGCCGCGCATCCTCTTCGCGGCCGCCGTGTCGGCCGTGACGAAGCTCCTCGGCCGCCGCGGCGACTTCTACCGCATCGCGGGAGACAAGGCGCGCGCGATCGACGGGCCGACCCCCGGCACGATCCCGCCCTACAACCGGGCGGTCGTGCTCGGCCCCGAGCGTCCGCGCGAGGTCGCCGAGCACGTGCGCTCGCTGCTCGGGGTGGACGCCGACGTCGCCGTGGTCGACATCAACGACATCGGCGGGAACATCCTCGGCTCGACGCTCGACAAGGCCGGCGAGAAGCGCCTCGTGCGCATCCTCGGCGACAACCCGCTCGGGCAGGGCCACCAGTCGACCCCGCTCGGCATCATCCGGAAGGTCACCGCGCCGGCCGGTCGCTGATCAGACGCGCGAGAACGGGCCGGACCCCTCGGGGTCCGGCCCGTTCTGCGTTCCGTCAGAAGCCGATCGCCTTGCGGTAGCGGGGCTTGTGCCCCGTGCGGATGCCCGTCACGGACGGCTTGTTCTCGTAGACGCCGGCGCCCCAGTTGCCCTCGACGAGCACGGGGCCGTCGGGGGAGACGACGACGTCCCAGCCCACGTACTGCACCTGCGGCACGATGCGCGCGACCTGGTCGATGAACGCGCGCACCTCCTCCATGAAGGGCAGCTGGAACTGCGCGATCGGGAAGCCCGTGTCCGGGTGCTTCTCGTGGACGTGGCCGTGGGAGTCGTACCCCGCGCCGATCGCGTGCCCCGCGTCGTCGAGCATCGTGTAGAAGCCGCCGAACGACATCTGGTCGCTCACCGCTCCGCGGCCGAACTTCTGCGCGATCGCGAGGATGTGCACGTCGCTGCCGTCGTTGAACGCCGTGATGCGCGTCGTGTTGACCGTTCCGGGGCAGACGGCGGCGAGGTCGGGATGTTGCACGATGACCTCCTCGAGGAGGATCTCGTCGCGCTCGAGGAGACCGCGGTGGAACGCGGCCCAGTCCTGCACCTCCTCGGCGTGGTAGCGGTGCACTCCGAGCCCCATGTGGCTCACGGGCACCTTGGCGACGATCGTGCCGTGCTTCTCGACGAACGCGCGGACGGCGTCCGCGTTCCCCGCCTCGACGACGAGCCACTCGCGCCGCAGGAAGCGGTCGAAGCGCCGGTTGAACTCGATCTTGTTCTCGAAGAGGACGCGGTGGTCGGGGTGCGCGTACTTCGCGGCGAGCTGCATCGACACCGGGTGGGTCATGAACGTCGCCCGCTCCTCGCGCGTGAGGATCGCGAAGTCGTAGTCGACGTAGTCCTGGAACGCGACGTCGCGCCGTGCGGCGGACCACAGCATGTCGGCGACGACGAGCGGGACCGCCTTGCCGTGCTGCTCGTGCACCTCCTTGGCGCGTTCGATCACCGACCCGACGTCGATGCGGCGCGCGCGCTCCACGAGGTAGCGGAGCTTGGGGCCGAGGCTCAGGCCGGTCGAGGGCATACGGGCGTCCTCCAGGTCGCTTGCGATGGGCCTGGCTAGTCTAGATCGGGTGACTTCGCAGCGCCTTCGGACGTCCGCGCCCCGCGCGCGCGTGTCGGCAGCGGCCCTGGCCGCGAACCTGCGTGACACGCCGCCCGACGCGATCGGCGACGTCCGGCGCGATGCGTGGGGTCACGGCCTCGTGACCGTGGCGCGCGCCCTGCACGCGGCGGGTGTCCGCGCGGTGCGCGCGGACGCCCCCGATGTCGCGATCGTCGAGGATCTCGGCCTCGTCGCGACCGCCGACGAGCCGACGCTGCCCATGGCCCGCGTGCTCGGCCTTCCCGGCTCCGGCGGACAGCCGGTCCTGTCGCTCGCATCGCGCGTCCTGTCGACGAAGCCGCTCCTCGCGGGCGAGGGCGTGTCGTACGGCTTCGTCCACCGCGCGCCCGCTGACACGCAGATCGCGCTCGTCCCCGGCGGGTACGCGCAGGGCGTCGTGCGCGCGCTCGGCAGCCGCGCGCACGTCGACATCCGCGGACGCCGCTGCGCGATCGTCGGGCGCGTCGCGATGGACGTGTGCGTCGTGGACGTCGGCGGGGCGGGTGGCGCGGAGCCGGGCGACGAGGTCGTCTTCTTCGGATCGGGCGCCGTGCGCGACGAGATCGCGGAGTGGACGACGGTGACGGGTCTGACGGCCGCCGAGCTGGTGGCGCGGGTCGGCCTCGGCGTGGAGAGGGAGGTCGTCGCGTGAGCGCCCTGCGGATCGATCTGGGACGGTTCCGGGAGAACGTGCGCGCCGTCAGGGCCCGCGTCGCGCCGGCCGACCTCATGGTCGTCGTCAAGGACGACGCCTACGCCCACGGCGTGGAGGCCATCGCGGATGCGGCCGCCGCGGAGGGCGTGCGCTGGCTCGGCGCATTCGACATCGCGACCGGCGTGCGCGCCAAGGCCGTGACCGGCGACCGCGCGCGGGTGTTCTCGTGGCTGACCGTCGACGAGGGCGAGATCGCGGAGGCTCTCGAGGCGGGCGTCGAGCTCGGCGTGGGCGACGCGGGCTATCTCGAGCGCGTCGGCCGCGTGGCCGCCGCCCGCGGCGAGACCGCGGTCGTCCACCTCAAGATCGACACGGGCCTCCACCGCAACGGCGTGCGCGTCGAGGCGTGGCCGGCGTTCGCGGCCCGCGCGGCCGCGCTCGAGGCGGAGAACGCGGTGCGGGTCGCCGGGATCTGGAGCCACATCGCCGAGGCGAGCGACGAGGAGGACGACGCCGCGCGCGCTCTCTTCGACGAGGCGGTCGCGGCGGCGCGAGCGGCCGGCCTGCGGCCCGAGGTGCGCCACCTCGCGGCCAGCGCGGCCGCGTGGCATCGCGCGGAGTTCCGGTGCGACCTCGTCCGGGTCGGCGCCTTCTGCTACGGCATCCGCTCGGCCGAGGGGCCGGAGATCCCCGGCACCGCGCCATCCGCCTCCCTCGTGAGCGAGGTGACCGCCGTGCACGGCGACACGGTCGAGGTGGGCATCGGATCGCTCGACGGCCTGTTCTCCACGCTCGCCGGGCGGATGTCGGTGGGCACGCCCGCGGGCGCGCGTCGGCTGCGCGCGGTGCGCGAGACGACGTCGACGATCGACGGATGGGACGGCGCGGCCGTCGGCGACGAGGTCGTGCTGTTCGGCGCGGGCGATCGCGGCGAGAGCACGTCGACGACCATCGCCGAGGCGATCGGCACGGTCGGCGAGGAGCCCCTCCTGCGCGTGTCGCCCCTCATCCCGCGCGTGTACGTCTGAGGAGCGGGAACGGCGAAGCGCCCGCCCCCTCGCGGGGACGGGCGCCTCGGAAGCCTGGTGTCAGTCCGTCTCGGCGAGACGGGCCGTCTCGTCGAGCCACGAGGTCGCCACGGCGCGCAGCTTCTCCTCGTACTTGCGACCGTGGTGGGCGCAGTAGAGCAGCTGGCTGCCGTTGACCTCGGCGGCGATGTACGCCTGCGCCCCGCAGCTGTCGCAGCGGTCGGCCGCGGTGAGACGGTACGAGACAGGGGCTTCGGGTGTGGATGTCGCGGTCATGGTCTGCCTCCCTGTTCGAACCTGTCGATCTCGGTCTCGACTCTTCCGATTCACTGTATGAAACCACGGGGACCTCGGAATCATGCCCGCATGGCCGCATGTTTCGCTCTGCGCGTACGGGCTGGACGCGAGCGCGCCGGATGTCCTCGTGGGAGCGCGCATCGGGGGAGTGTCGCAGGCTCTTCCGGGCACGTCGAAAGTATGATCGAAGATCGTGACCTCCGAGTACTCCGCTCATCATCTCCAGGTGCTGGAAGGCCTCGAGGCCGTCCGCAAGCGCCCCGGCATGTACATCGGGTCGAACGGATCGCCCGGCCTCATGCACTGCCTGTGGGAGATCATCGACAACGCCGTGGACGAGGCGGTCGCCGGCAACGGCACGCGCATCGACGTCATCCTGCACGGCGACGGCAGCGTCGAGGTCCAGGACCGCGGCCGCGGCGTGCCGGTCGACGTCGAGCCCCGCACGGGCCTGTCCGGCGTCGAGGTCGTCTACACGAAGCTCCACGCGGGCGGGAAGTTCGGCGGCGGCTCGTACGCCGCCTCCGGCGGACTCCACGGCGTCGGCGCGTCGGTCGTGAACGCCCTGTCCGAGCGCCTCGACGTCGAGGTCGACCGCGACGGCAAGACCTGGGCGATGTCGTTCCACCGCGGCGAGCCCGGGCGCTTCGCGGACACCGGCGAGCCGACGCCCGAGGCGCCGTTCACGCCCTTCGAGGAGCGCAGCGAGCTGCGCGTCGTCGGCAAGGTCGCCAAGGGCGTCACCGGCACGCGCGTGCGGTACTGGGCCGACCGGCAGATCTTCACGAAGGATGCGGCGTTCCAGGTCGACGAGCTCGTCACGCGCGCGCGGCAGACGGCGTTCCTCGTACCGGGGCTCGAGATCGTGATCCGCGACGAGCGCGGAGACGAGCCGACGGAGACGTCGTACCGCTTCGACGGCGGCATCTCCGAGTTCGTGCACTTCCTCGCGACCGACGCGCCCGTGACCGACGACTGGCGCTTCCAGGGCTCCGGCACGTACACCGAGACGGTGCCGATGCTGCAGCCCGACGGATCGATGCGATCCACGGATGTCCAGCGCGAGTGCAGCGTCGACATCGCGCTGCGCTGGGGCACGGGGTACGACACGATCATCCGCTCGTTCGTCAACATCATCTCCACGCCCAAGGGCGGCACGCACCAGCAGGGCTTCGAGCAGGAGCTGCTCAAGCAGCTGCGCGCGGAGGTCGAGAAGAACGCACGGCGTCTCAAGGTCGGCCAGAACGACCGCATCGAGAAGGACGACGTGCTGGCCGGTCTCACGGCGGTCCTCACGGTGTCGGTGCCGGAGCCGCAGTTCGAGGGCCAGACGAAGGAGGTGCTCGGGACGCCCGCCGTCCGCGCGATCGTCGCGAAGGTCGTCCGCGAGGGCCTCAAGGAGCGCTTCACCTCGACGCGCCGCGACGACAAGAACCAGACGTCGATGCTCCTCGACAAGGTCGTCGCCGAGATGAAGGCACGCGTGTCGGCGCGCGCCCACAAGGAGACGCAGCGCCGCAAGAACGCGCTCGAGAGCTCGTCGCTCCCGGCCAAGCTCATCGACTGCCGCTCGAGCGACGTGTCGAACTCCGAGCTGTTCATCGTCGAGGGCGATTCGGCGCTCGGCACGGCCCGCCGCGCTCGCGACAGCGAGTTCCAGGCCCTTCTGCCCATCCGCGGGAAGATCCTCAACACGCAGAAGGCCTCGATCGGCGACATGCTCTCGAACGCCGAGTGCGCCTCGATCATCCAGGTCGTGGGCGCGGGCTCCGGGCGGACGTTCGACATCGACGCCGCGCGCTACGGCAAGGTCATCATGATGAGCGACGCCGACGTCGACGGCGCGCACATCCGCACCCTGCTGCTGACCCTCTTCTACCGGTACCTCCGGCCCCTCATCGAGCACGGCAGGGTGTACGCGGCCGTTCCGCCGCTGCACCGCGTGATCGTCATGAACCCGGGCTCGAAGCCCAATGAGACGATCTACACCTACAGCGACGCCGAGCTCACGCGCCTCCTCGCGCGACTGCAGAAGCAGGGCAAGCGCTGGCAGGAGCCCATCCAGCGCTACAAGGGGCTCGGCGAGATGGACGCGGACCAGCTCGCGGAGACGACGATGCAGCGCGACGGCCGCCTCCTGCGCCGCGTGCGCATGGAGGACGCCGAGGCCGCGGGCCGCGTGTTCGAGATGCTCATGGGCAACGAGGTCGCCCCGCGCCGCGAGTTCATCATCGACTCCGCCGATCGCCTGGACCGCGAGTCGATCGACGTCTAGGACGGGTGCTCGGCCGAGCACCCGTCCTAGACGAGCGTCCGGCCGATCGAGGCGACGACGGATTCGAGCGGCTGCCCCGACGCGTCGCGCTTCGAGAGGGTCTGCGGGAGCTTCCGCACCGACCCGTTCGCGTCCACCGCGAGGGCGGGGTCGGGGCCGACCCACGCGAGCGTCAGCCGGTCCTCGCCCCGGAGGAAGGCGTGCGCGCGGACGCCGCCCGTCGCGCGGCCCTTGCCGGGGAACTCCGAGAAGTCCGAGATCTTCGCCCGCCCCGTGTCGGCGCCCGCGAGCATGCCCTCGGCGCCCGACACCGTGACGACGACCGTGTCGTCGCCGGTCGCAGCGCCGAAGAAGAGCACGGCGCCCTTCGCGCTGAGCTTGATCCCGGCCATCCCGCCTGCCGCGGCCCCCTGGGGGCGCACCGAGGAGGCGGCGAAGCGCAGCAGCTGCGCGTCGGTCGTGATGAAGACGAGCTCGGCGTCGTCGGGTGCCGACGCCGCGCCCACGACCTCGTCGCCGGGCTTGAGCGCGATGACCTCGAGCTCGGGCTTCGCCGGCAGCGCGGACGGGACGATCCGCTTCACGACGCCCTGCGCGGTGCCGATGGCGACCGGAGCGTCGTCGTCGAGCTTCACGAGCGCGAGGATCCGCTCGCTCCGGTCGGCGAGCCCGATGTAGTCGTGCAGCTTGACGCCGACGCCCAGCTGCACCGCGTTCGGCGGCACCGACGGCAGGTCGACGGGGTGGAACCGAACGATGCGCCCGCGGTTCGTGAGCGCGCCGGCCTCGCCGCGGACGGTGGTCTGGACCGTCGAGAGGATCGCATCGTGCTTGCTCCGCCTCGACGGCGCCGCGAGCTGCTGGCCCTCCGGGACCTCGACGCGCACCGCGCGCCCCGTCGTCGACAGCGCCACGAGCGTGGGGCCATCCGCGATCTGGAGGTCGACATCCGAGGTCTGCCGCGTGCGCGCCGCGGCGGGCTTCGCGTTCATGAGGAGCGTGCGCCGCGGCGTGCCGTACTTGTCGACGACCGCGTCCAGCTCCGCCGCCACCTGTCTGCGCAGCAGCGCATCGGAGCCGAGGAGCTCCTCGAGGTGCGCGATCTCGGCGAGCAGCTCGTCGCGCTCCTTCTCGAGCTCGATGCGCGAGAACTTCGTGAGGCGGCGCAGGCGCAGCTCGAGGATGTACTCGGCCTGCACGTCGTCGAGATCGAACACCTGGCACAGGCGCGTGCGGGCCTGCTCGGAGTCGTCGGACGTGCGGATGACCTGGATGACCTCGTCGATGTCGAGGATGGCCACGAGCAGGCCGCGCACGAGGTGCAGGCGCTCCTGCCGGCGCGCGAGGCGGAAGCGGCTGCGGCGCGTGACCACCTGCAGGCGGTGCTCGACGTAGACCCGCAGAAGCTCGACGAGGCCGAGCGTGTGCGGCCGCCCGCCGACGAGGGCGACGTTGTTGAAGTTGAAGGAGTCCTCGAGCGGCGTGAGGCGGTAGAGCCGCTCGAGCACCGCCTGCGGGTCGAAGCCCGTCTTCACCCCGATGACGATGCGCAGCCCGTTGTTGCGGTCGGTGAGGTCGGTGACATCGCTGATGCCCTGGAGCTTCTTGGACTGGACGGCGTCCTTGAGCTTCTCGATCACGCGCTCGGGCCCGACCATGTAGGGCAGCTCCGTGACGACGATGCCCGTGCGGCGCGGGCCGATCTGCTCGATCGACACCTTCCCGCGCACCTTGATCGCGCCGCGGCCGGTCTCGTACGCGTCTCGGATCCCGTCGAGGCCGACGACGATGCCGCCCGAGGGGAAGTCCGGCCCCGGGACGAACTCCATGAGCTGGTCGAGGGTCGCGTCGGGGTTCTCGAGGAGGAAGTTGGCGGCCGCGACGACCTCGGTGAGGTTGTGCGGCGCCATGTTCGTCGCCATGCCGACGGCGATCCCCGTCGTGCCGTTCACGAGGAGGTTGGGGTAGGCGGCCGGCAGGACGTCGGGCTGCTGGAACTGCCCGTCGTAGTTGGGGATGAAGTCGACGACATCCTCGTCGAGGTTCTCGGTCATCGCCATGGCGGCGGCCGCGAGGCGCGCCTCGGTGTACCGGGCCGCCGCGGGGCCGTCGTCGAGCGAGCCGAAGTTGCCGTGCCCGTCGACGAGCGGCACGCGCAGCGCGAAGTCCTGCGCGAGGCGCACGAGGGCGTCGTAGATGGCGGTGTCGCCGTGCGGGTGGAGCTTTCCCATCACCTCGCCGACGACGCGCGCGCTCTTCACGTGACCGCGGTCGGGGCGCAGCCCCATCTCGGCCATCTGGTAGAGGATGCGGCGCTGCACGGGCTTGAGGCCGTCGCGGGCATCGGGCAGAGCGCGCGAGTAGATGACGGAGTAGGCGTACTCGAGGTACGACCCCTGCATCTCCGACTCGAGGTCGATGTCCTCGATGCGCTCCTCGACCGGCGTGGCCTCGGATGCCTGCTTGCGCGCCATTCAGCCCTCTCCTCGGGTGGGACGGATCCCGGGCCGTGCGGCGCGCGCCCGCGGGCGGAGGGCGACGGCGCGCAGCTCCCCTGTGGGAGACTGGCCCGGATGTCCCTCATCGTACCGGCGGGCCCCCTGAACGCCCGGAGCCTCACCGAGGTCGCGCAGGAGTCCCTGCGCTCGCTCGACGGAGGAGGGGAGTGGCTGCCCGCCGCGACCTCCGCGGTCATCGTCGTCGTCGACGGCCTCGGATCGATCCAGCTGCGAGCCCATGCCGGGCACGCGCGACGTCTCGCGGGCGCCATGGCCAAGAAGGATGTCGCGCGCAGCGTGTTCCCGTCGACGACGGCCGCGGCGCTCACGAGCACGCTCACCGGCGCCTGGCCGGGAGAGCACGGACTCGTCGGCTACCGCGTCCTCGACCCCGCACAGGGGGTGCTCGCCAACCAGCTGAACGGCTACGAGCGCGACGGCCTCGACCCCGTCACGTGGCAGCGCGCGACGACCGTCTTCGAGCGCGCGCACGCCGACGGCCGCGCGGCGTTCGCGGTCGGGCTCGCGGAGTTCGCCGGCAGCGGCTTCACCGCTTCCGTCCTGCGCGGCGCGCGCTACATCGCGGAGGACGGCGTCCGGGCGCGCCTCGCGACCGCGTACGGGCTCGCGAGCGCTCATCCCGGCTCGGTCGTCTACTGCTACCTGCCCGAGGTCGATAAGGCCGGCCACCGGCACGGTGTCGCCTCGGACGCGTGGGTCGCCGCCCTGGAGGACGTCGATGCCGCGTTCGCCGTGCCCGTCCCCGCGGGCGTCGGCGTCGTCGTGACCGCCGACCACGGGATGATCGACGTGCCCCGGCACCGGCACATCCTCCTCCGCGACGGAGACCCGCGACTCGACGGGGTGGCGCTCGTCGGCGGCGAGCCGCGCCTGCTGCATCTCTACCTCGAGGACGACGCGCGGGCCGACGAGGTCGCGGACGTCTGGCGCCGCGCAGCCGAGGGGACCGCCGACATCGCCACGCGCGCGGAGGCGATCGCCTCCGGTCTCTTCGGCGACGTCCATCCTGATGTCGAGGCGCGCATCGGCGACGTGCTCGTCGCGGCGCGCGGGACGTGGGCGTTCTACGACGACCGCCTGGACGACAAGCGTCCGCAGGACATGGTGGGCCAGCACGGCTCGACGACCCCCGAGGAGATGACCGTGCCGCTGATCCGCCTCGGCTCCTACGCGCGCTGAGGCTCAGTCGTCCGCACGGGCTCCGAAGACGATCTCGTCCCACGAGGGCATGGACGCGCGCCCTCGACGACGCGGGGTCTCCGGCTCGGGCTGCGGTGCGGGCTGCTCCGGCTCCGACTCCGAGCGGTAGCCCGGCTCGAGCGCATCGAAGAGCGCGACCGGAGCGGGCCCGTGATCCTCGCCATCGGCCTCGGCCGGCGGCGTCTCCTCCATCTCGAGGACGGGAGCGCTCTCGCGCTGGCCCCGGCGGCGGCGCAGCGCCTCCAGGAGGTCGGCGGTCTCGGAGCTCGGCCCCTCCGCGCTGGGAGCGCGCTTCGTCGCGGCCTCGCGCACCGACGGGATCGACCGGGTCATGCCGTCGGTCGCGGTGTCCTGCTCGGGAAGCCTGCGGGGCCCGAAGGCGCCGGAGTCGAAGCGATCCTCGTCGGCCGTCTCCACGACCTCGAGCGCGCGCAGGCGGGGGATGAGCCCCTCCGGCAGCGGGCCCTGACGCGACAGCTGCGTGGCGTCGCCGTTGAGGGGAGCGAGGGCGCTGCGCCGCGGGTCGAAGCTCCACCGGGCGTCGTGGTCGACCTCCGCGGCCGAGAACTCGAGCTTGACGATCCAGCCGGTCTCGTCCTTCCAGCTCGTCCAGCGCTCGCCCGACGCGTCGAGGTCCGCGAGCTTCGAGCGGATGGCCTCGCCGAAGGTCGGATTCTGGTCGCCGGCGAGGTCGACCCCCATGAGCACGGGGACCGCGAGGGCGCGGCCCACGATGTGCTCGCGCTCGGCGAGCACGGGGCCCTCGAAGCGGCGGACGTCCTCGACGCGCGCGCCGAGGAGCTCCGCGACCTGCTCTGCCGTGAGTCCCGCGCGGATGTGCTGCTGGATGTCGCGAGGGCTCGCGGTCGGCGCGTGGGGCTCCTCGCGATGCGCCGCGCGGTCGATCCGGCGCAGCTCGGAACGCAGCAGGTCGTCCACGGGGAGCGTGAAGCGCTGCCCCGACTCGTTCGCCAGGACGAGCTTGCCGTCCTCGGTCCCCACGATCGTGAGCTGATCCATGCTCTTGCTCCTCACACGATGACAATCGGTGTCCCGACATGGTTTCACGCGCGGTGGCTCGCAGGCGGGAATACCGCGGGCGCGCCGCGAGTTTCATCGCGAGCACGGACGGACGCCCCGACGGCGACGCGCTGAGCATTTGCGAAAGCCGCGGGCGTCGTGCAAACTATCGCCGCCCCGCCCGATGGCGGGGATGTGCAACACCCGATGACGAAAGAAGTGACGCCCTCCGATGGCAACCGACTACGACGCCCCACGCAAGAGCGAAGACGACAACAACGAGTCGATCGAGGCGCTCAAGGCGCGCCGCCCCGACAACGCGGGATCCATCGACTCGGAGGACGCGGACAACCCGTCGAGCTTCGACCTGCCGGGCGCCGACCTGTCCAATGTCGAGCTCGATGTCGTCGTGCTCCCGCCGCAGGAGGATGAGTTCACCTGCATGAGCTGCTTCCTCGTGAAGCACCGCTCGCAGCTCGACCACGACGGCGCCGACGGGCCTATCTGCCGCGACTGCGCTGCGTGATCTGCGCGCGCACCACGGCCGCCGCGAGGCGGTCGGGGGTGCGCGTGGAGATCGTCCACGACGAGACGGGATCGTCCGGGTCGATGACCGGGACCACGACGACCGGGTCGATCCCGCCTCGCACGAGATACCACCCGCGCGGGTCGAGCCCGGCTCCCCGCGCCGCCTTCGCCTCGTCGCCCGTGAGCGCCGACGGCTCGCCGAGGAGCTCCACCTCGATGCGCGCCCGCCCTGCGCGCAGCATGCCGTCGCGCACCTCCACGACGGGCGACGATGCGATGAGCAGGGCGATGACGCCGACGGCCACGATGGCCCCCAGCGCGAGGGCGATCGACGGATCGAGGCGCACGAAGACGAGCGACACCATGGGCGCGGCGATCGCGGCCGACGCGAGCAGCCAGAGCGACGGGGAGAGCCGCTCGCGGTAGACGGCGGCGGCGCCTGCGGCCGACGCGCTGTTCGGGGACGACACTGTGTTCTGCATTACCCTCGTTGCGTGACCGATATCGTTGACGTCCCCATTGTGGCATCAGAGGCTCCCGCGTACGCGCACCCCGGCGACGCCGGGGCGGACCTCGTCGCGAGCGAGTCGGTGCTCCTCGAGCCGGGAGAGCGTGCGCTCGTCGGCACCGGCGTGCGCATCGCGCTGCCCGAGGGCTACGCCGCGTTCGTCGTCCCGCGCAGCGGGCTCGCGGCCAAGCACGGCATCACGATCGTGAACGCGCCGGGCACGATCGATGCGGGCTACCGGGGCGAGATCAAGGTCGCCCTCCTGAACACCGACGCCCGAGAGGCGTACCAGATCACCGCGGGGGACCGCATCGCTCAGCTCATCCTGATGCCCGTCCCGCGCGCCCGATTCATCCCGGTCGACGAGCTGCCCGACTCCGTGCGCGGGGTCGGCGGATTCGGCTCGACCGGCTACGAGACACGAGGAGTGGCATGAGCGACGAGAGCGCGCCGCAGAACGACGAGATCGCCGTCCCCGAGGGCGAGGCCGCGCCCGCGACGACCCGCAACCGCGCCGAGGAGGGGCCGTTCGACGAGAGCGAGGCCAACCCGGTCCGCCCCTACATCGATCTCGGCGGCATCAAGATCCTGCCGCGCGAGGGCCTCAACCTCCGGCTCGAGGTCGAGGAGCAGTCCAAGCGCATCGTCGCGGTCGGGCTCGACTACGCCGAGTCCACGCTCCAGGTCCAGCCGTTCGCGGCGCCGCGGTCCAGCGGACTGTGGGATGAGACGCGAGACCAGATCCGCGACCAGGTGCGTCAGCAGGGCGGGCGGGTCGAGGAGCGCGAGGGACCCCTCGGCCCCGAGCTCCTCGCCGAGGTGCCGGTCGTCGCGGGCGGCGGCAGCGCGGAGAAGCGCCTCGCGCGCTTCATCGGAGTGGACGGCCCGCGCTGGTTCCTGCGCGGAGTCGTGGGCGGGCGCGCGACGAGCGACCCGGAGGCGGCGGAGCGGATCGAGGACCTCTTCCGCTCGATCGTCGTCGTGCGCGGCGGCGCTCCCATGCCGCCGCGCGACCTCATCCCGCTCAAGATGCCGCAGACGCCGGGCGCGGCGTGACCGGACAGGACGACCGAGGGGACGAGACACCCCTCGAGCCGCCGCGCGCGTCCGATGCGCTCGGAGCGGCACTCGGCGACGCCGCGCGCCGCATGGGGCTGGACCCCGCTGAGGAGCGGGGCACCGGCCACGTCGTCTGGAAGGCGATGGGCGGCTGGCGCGGCGTGCTCGAGTCGGTGCTGCCGAGCCTCGCCTTCGTCGTCCTCTTCACGCTGCGGCCCGACGCGCTCCCTCTCGCGCTCGGAGTCTCGGTCGGCGTCGCGGCGGTGTTCACGGTCGTGCGTCTCGTCCAGAAGTCGCCCCCGTCTGCCGCGATCGGAGGCCTCGTCGCGGCCGCCGCTGCGGCGGCGCTCGCGCTGTGGACGGGCCGCGGCGAGGACAACTTCGTCCCGGGGTTCCTGACGAACGGCCTCTACGGCACGGCGCTGCTCGTCTCGGCGCTCGTCGGCTGGTCGCTCATCGGCCTCGCGGCCGGCTTCCTGATGGGGGAGGGGACGGCGTGGCGCGCCGACCGGCGCAAGCGGCGGGTGTTCTTCTGGCTGGGCATCGCATGGGCCGCGCTCTTCTTCACGCGGCTCGCCGTGCAGCTGCCGCTCTACTTCGCGGGCGATGTCACGGCCCTCGGCACTCTCAAGATCGTCATGGGCCTGCCGCTGTTCGCGCCCATGGTCGCCGTCACCTGGCTCGCCGTGCGCGCGCTGTACGGCCGACGCGAAGGCTGAGCGCCGCGCGCCGCGGCTGCCGCCGGGCATCCGCCGTGCTAGATTTATCTTGACATCGAGATAAATTGCGCACTGCGGGAGACCTGTCGCCCGGCCGCGGCCGGTAAGGTCCGCCTTCCTAGCCGACGCGCTCAGCGGCGAGCATGATGGGGGCGTAAGTGCGCGGTCGACCAGGAGGAGACAGCCCGTGTCCACGGTGAACAGCTTCGGTGCGAAGAGCACCCTGACGGTCGGCAGCACCGACTACGAGATCTTCCGCCTCGACGCGGTCGCCGGCTTCGAGAAGCTCCCCTTCAGCCTCAAGGTCCTCCTCGAGAACCTGCTTCGCACCGAGGACGGCGCGAACATCACCAAGGAGCAGATCAGCGCCCTGGGCTCGTGGGACCCGAATGCCGAGCCGAACACGGAGATCCAGTTCACGCCCGCGCGCGTCGTGATGCAGGACTTCACGGGAGTGCCCTGCATCGTCGACCTGGCAACCATGCGCGAGGCCGTCACCGCCCTCGGCGGCGACCCCGACAAGATCAACCCGCTCTCGCCCGCCGAGATGGTCATCGACCACTCGGTCATCGCCGACCTCTTCGGCTCCGAGAACGCCCTCGAGCGCAACGTCGAGATCGAGTACGAGCGCAACGGCGAGCGCTACCAGTTCCTCCGCTGGGGTCAGACCGCCTTCCAGGACTTCAAGGTCGTTCCCCCCGGCACCGGCATCGTGCACCAGGTGAACATCGAGCACCTGGCGAAGGTCGTCTACGACCGCACGGTTGACGGCGTTCTGCGCGCCTACCCCGACACCTGCGTCGGCACCGACTCGCACACCACCATGGTCAACGGCCTCGGCGTGCTGGGCTGGGGCGTCGGCGGCATCGAGGCCGAGGCCGCCATGCTCGGCCAGCCGGTGTCGATGCTCATCCCGCGCGTCGTGGGCTTCAAGCTCACGGGCGACATCCCCGCCGGCGTGACCGCGACCGACGTCGTGCTCACGATCACCGACATGCTGCGCAAGCACGGCGTGGTCGGCAAGTTCGTCGAGTTCTACGGCGAGGGCGTCGCCTCGGTGCCGCTGGCCAACCGCGCCACGATCGGCAACATGAGCCCTGAGTTCGGCTCGACGGCGGCCATGTTCCCGATCGACGACGTCACGCTCGACTACCTGCGCCTCACCGGGCGCGACGAGCAGACGGTCGCCCTGGTCGAGGCGTACGCCAAGGAGCAGCACCTCTGGCACGACCCGTCGCGCGAGCTCGTCTTCAGCGAGTACATGGAGCTGGACCTCGGCACCGTCGTGCCCTCGATCGCGGGTCCGAAGCGCCCGCAGGACCGCATCCTGCTGTCGGAGGCCAAGCCGCAGTTCCAGAAGGACATCCTCAACTACGCCTCGCTCCCCGAGGACACGGTCGAGGTCGAGGGCACCTTCCCGGCGTCCGACCCCGGCACCACCCCCGGCGTGGAGCACGAGCACGTGCCCGCGAACGGCGTGTCGCACCAGCACGAGGAGCAGCACGCGGCGCACGCCGAGCACGTGGCGGCCGGCCTGCTCGCGAGCGGCGAGCCGCACGCGGCGTCGCAGCCGGTGAAGGTGACCACGCCGGAGGGCGAGTCGTACCTCCTCGACAACGGGGCAGTCACCCTGGCCGCCATCACGTCGTGCACCAACACCTCGAACCCGTCGGTCATGATCGCCGCAGGTCTTCTCGCCCGCAAGGCGCGCGAGAAGGGCCTCACGCGCAAGCCGTGGGTGAAGACGACGCTGGGCCCTGGCTCGAAGGTCGTGACGGACTACTACGAGAAGTCCGGCCTCGACAAGGACCTCGAGGGTCTCGGCTTCTACACGGTCGGCTACGGCTGCACGATCTGCATCGGCAACTCGGGGCCGCTCATCGAGGAGGTCTCCGAGGCGATCAACGAGAACGACCTGGCCGTGACGGCCGTCCTCTCGGGCAACCGCAACTTCGAGGGCCGCATCAGCCCCGACGTGAAGATGAACTACCTCGCGAGCCCGCCGCTCGTGGTGGCCTACGCTCTGGCCGGCTCGATGAACTTCGACTTCGAGACCGACCCCCTCGGCAAGGACGAGAACGGCGACGACGTCTTCCTCAAGGACGTGTGGCCGTCGCCCGACGAGGTGCAGGAGATCATCGACTCGTCGATCTCGCGCGAGCAGTTCATCAAGCAGTACGCCACCGTGTTCGACGGCGACGAGCGCTGGAAGAACCTGCCCACCCCGACCGGCCCGGTGTTCGAGTGGGACGAGAGCTCGACGTACGTGCGCAAGGCTCCGTACTTCGACGGCATGACGATGGAGCTCACGCCGGTCGAGGACATCACCGGCGCTCGCGTGCTCGCGACGCTCGGCGACTCCGTGACGACCGACCACATCAGCCCCGCGGGCAACATCAAGGCCGGCACGCCGGCCGCGCAGTACCTGACCGAGCACGGCGTCGCGCAGCGCGACTTCAACTCGTACGGCTCGCGCCGCGGCAACCACGAGGTGATGATCCGCGGCACGTTCGCGAACATCCGCCTGAAGAACGCGCTCGTGAAGGCGGTCAACGACGGCCAGCAGATCGAGGGCGGCTACACGCGCGACTTCACGCAGCCCGAGGGTCCGCAGTCGTTCATCTACGACGCGAGCCAGAACTACCAGGCCCAGGGCACGCCGCTGGTCATCTTCGGCGGCAAGGAGTACGGCTCCGGGTCGTCGCGCGACTGGGCGGCCAAGGGCACGCGCCTGCTCGGCGTGAAGGCCGTGATCACGGAGAGCTTCGAGCGCATCCACCGCTCGAACCTCATCGGCATGGGTGTCGTCCCGCTGCAGTTCCCCGCCGGCGAGAGCTGGGAGTCGCTCGGCCTCGACGGCACCGAGATCGTCTCGATCGAGGGCCTCGAGCAGCTCAACGAGGGCGTCACGCCGAAGACCGTGAAGGTCACCGCCGCGCCGAGCGAGCACTCCGCTCCCGGCAAGGAGACCGTGGAGTTCGACGCGGTCGTCCGCATCGACACCCCCGGTGAGGCCGACTACTACCGCAACGGCGGCATCCTGCAGTACGTGCTGCGCAGCCTCGTCTGACGCATCGCGTCGCGCGCATCGACGGCCCCGGGAGCGATCCCGGGGCCGTCGTCGTCGCCGGGCCCGTCGCGCGCCGTCTCCCAGGTGCCCGGCGTAGGCTCGGAGCATGACTCTGCTCGACCGCATCCGGGGGCCCCGCGACCTCGACGCGCTCTCGCACGATGAGCTCGCGACGCTCGCGGAGGAGGTGCGCGCGTTCCTCATCGAGAACGTCGCGCGCACCGGCGGCCACCTCGGACCGAACCTCGGCGTCGTGGAGCTGACGATCGCGCTGCACCGCGTCTTCGACTCCCCGAGCGACCCGATCATCTGGGACACGGGGCACCAGTCCTACGTGCACAAGCTCCTGACCGGTCGGCAGGACTTCTCCGGCCTCCGCTCCCGAGGCGGCCTCGCGGGCTACCCGCAGCGCTCGGAGAGCGAGCACGACGTCGTCGAGTCCTCCCACGCGTCGAGCTCGCTGAGCTGGGCGGACGGCATCTCCCGCGCGTTCCAGCGCACGGGCCGCAGCGATCGGCATGTCGTGGCCGTCGTCGGCGACGGCGCGCTCACGGGCGGCATGACCTGGGAGGCGCTCAACAACATCACCGACGACAACGAGCGCAACCTCGTCATCGTCGTGAACGACAACGGCCGGTCGTATGCGCCGACCATCGGCGGCATGGCCCGCTACCTGAACCGCGTGCGCACGGGCGAAGTGTACCGCGACCTCGGCGAGAAGTCCGGTCGGCTCGCGGGCAAGTTCGGCGCGGCCGGCCGCGCACTGTATCGCGGCGTGCGCGGGGGGACCCACGGCTTCCTGTCGCGTCTCACGAACAACAGTCAGCTGTACTCGCAGCTCGACATCAAGTACCTCGGCCCGGTCGACGGCCACGACCTGCCTGCGCTCATCGAGACGCTCGAGCTCGCGAAGGCGTTCGGCGCGCCCGTGATCGTGCACGCGATCACCGAGAAGGGGCGCGGGTACCAGCCCGCCCTCGACGACGAGGCCGACCAGTTCCATGCCGTCGGGCGCATCGACCCCGCCACGGGCGACCCGATCGGCGCCTCCGCTGGCCGCGGCTGGACCGAGGTGTTCGCCGACGAGCTCGTGCAGGTGGGCGAGGAGCGCCCCGAGGTGATCGCGATCACGGCCGCGATGCTGCGGCCCACGGGACTCGCTCCGTTCGCCGAGCGGTTCCCCGATCGCGTGTACGACGTCGGGATCGCCGAGCAGCACGCCGTCGCGTCAGCCGCGGGGCTCGCCTACGGCGGCCTGCACCCCGTCGTCGCCCTGTACTCGACCTTCGTGAACCGCGCGTTCGACCAGGTCCTCATGGACGTCGCCCTGCACCGCGCCGGGGTGACGTTCGTCCTCGACCGCGCAGGCGTCACCGGCCCCGACGGGCCGAGCCACCACGGCATGTGGGACCTCGCGCTCCTGCACATCGTCCCGCACATCCGGCTCGCCGCACCCCGCGACGGGGAGCGGCTGCGCGAGGAGCTGCGCGAGGCCGTCGCGGTCGATGACGCGCCCACCGTGGTCCGCTTCCCGAAGGGGGCGGTCGGCGAGGAGATCCCCGCGATCGAGCGTCTCGCCGACGGCGTGGACGTGCTCGCGCGCGGTGACGAGGAGGACGTCCTCATCGTCGCGATCGGCACCTTCGCCGAGACCGCGCTCGACGTCGCACGGCGGCTCAGGGCACAGGGCATCGGCGCGACCGTCGTCGACCCGCGGTGGGTCGTCCCGGTTCCCGCGTCGATCGTCGAGCTCGCCTCGCGTCACCGACTGGTCATCACCCTCGAGGACGGCATCCGCGTCGGCGGCATCGGGACGCGCGTGCGCCAGGTGCTGCGCGAGGCGGGCGTCGACACCGCGGTGGACGAGCTGGGCCTTCCTGACGCCTTCATCGACCACGCCTCGCGCGATCAGGTGCTCGCGGATGCGGGCCTCACGCCCGCGAAGATCGCCCAGGACGTCGTCGCGCAGGTGCTCGGCACCCGCGTGCCCGTCGCGCGGCCGGAGAAGGACGGCCGCGGCGTGCCGACCGTGACCGGTCAGATCGGCCGCATCGCGAACAGCTCCTGAGACGCGACAGCGGGGCGCACCGCGTCGGTGCGCCCCGCTGTCGTCGCCTCGATCGCCGTCTCAGGCGTCGACGCCGCGGATCACGGGATCGTGGAACGTGCCGCCGAACACGCGCTCGGATGCGCCGACGCGGTCGAGGTAGACCGAGGCGCCGCCGTCGATGAACGGCCATCCGGCGCCCAGGATGAGCGCGAGGTCGATGTCCTCGACCTCGGGGACGACGCCCTCGTCGAGCATGATCCGGATCTCGCGCGCGAGCTCGTCCTCGACACGACGGAGGATCTCCTGCTCGGAGACGGGGGAGGAGCCGACCGAGAGCGCCTTCTGCGCGTCCTTCGTCCAGCCGGTGACCCGACCGGACCTGTCCTTCTCGACCGCCTGGGGCAGGTCGGCGAGAGCGTGCAGGTTCGCCGAGGCGTGGAAGCGGTCGGGGAAGTGCGACACCATCGTGTCCTGCACGTGGGCTGCAACCTTCCAGCCGACGAGGTCGATGAGCTGGAACGGCGTCATCGGAAGGCCGAGGGGCGCGAAGGCGCGCTCGACCGTCATGAGCGGCGTGCCCTCGTCGATCGCGCGTGCAGCCTCGCCCATGACCTTCGCGAGCAGGCGGTTGACGATGAAGCCCGGAGCGTCGGCCGAGCCGATCGCGTTCTTGCGGAGGTCCTTCGCGACCGCGTATGCCGTCGCGAGCGCCTCCTCGCTCGCCTGCGGCGTGCGGACGACCTCGATGAGCGGCATGACCGCGACCGGGTTGAAGAAGTGGAAGCCGACGAGGCGCTCGGGGTGCGCGAGCACCGAGCCGATCTCCTCGACCGAGAGCGACGACGTGTTCGTCGCGAGGATCGCCTCGGGAGAGACGATCCGCTCGATCTCGGCGAAGACGTCCTGCTTGACCTTCGTCTCCTCGAACACGGCCTCGATGACGAAGTCGCAGTCCGCGTACTCGGCCTTGTCGATCGTGCCGTGCACGAGCGCGCGGAGGCGATTCGCGGCGTCGCCGTCCAGCCTCCCCTTCTGCTCGAGCTTCGCGATCTCCTCGTGGATGTACGCGAGACCCTTGTCGACACGCGCCTGATCGACGTCGGTGATGAGCACGGGCACCTCGAGCCGACGCAGGAACAGGAGTGCGAACTGGCTCGCCATGAGGCCCGCGCCGATGACGCCGACCTTCGTGACCTTGCGGGCGAGCGAGCGGTCGGGGGCGCCCACGGGCCGCTTCGCGCGCTTCTGCACGAGGTCGAACGCGTACATCGACGCGGCGAACTGATCGCCCGCGATGAGGTCGGCGAGCGCCTCGTCCTCGCGCGCGAATCCCTCGGCGCGGGTGCCGGAGCGCGCCTTGTCGAGCAGATCGAGCGCGCGGTAGGGCGCGCGGGGGACCGTGCCGATGCGGCTCTCGAGCATCCCGCGCGCGACCTTGATCGCGACGGGCCACTTCGTCAGGCGCTCGATCTTTCCCGGAGCGTTCCTGCGCTCGACCTTGATCGTCCCGGCGAGCACGCCGTCGGCCCAGGCGAGAGAGTCCTCGAGGTAGTTCGCGGGCGGGAAGATCGCGTCGAAGATGCCGAGCTCGAACGCCTGCTGCGGCTTGAGCGTGCGGTTCTGCTTGAGCGGGTTCGAGATGACCACCTCGAGCGCGTTCTCGATCCCGATGAGGTTCGGGAGGAGATAGGCGCCGCCCCAGCCGGGGACGAGCCCGAGGAACACCTCGGGCAGCGCGATCGCGGCTGCCGACGAGTCGACGGTCCGGTAGGTGGAGTTGAGGGCGATCTCCGTCCCGCCGCCGAGCGCCAGCCCGTTCACGAACGCGAACGACGGCACGCCGAGGTCAGACAGCTTGCCGAGGACGTGGTGGCCCTGCTGCGCGATGAGCAGCGCGTCCTTCCGCTCGCGCAGAGCGCTGATCTGCGACAGGTCGGCCCCTGCGGCGAAGATGTACGGCTTGCCCGTGATCGCCACCGCATCGATCTCGCCGGCCGCGGCGCGCGCCCGCAGCGTCTCGAGCACGCCGTCGAGCTCTGCGAGCGTGCGCGGGCCGATCGTGTTCGGCCGCTTGTGGTCGCGCCCGTTGTGGAGCGTGATGAGCGCGATCGTGCGACCCCCGCGCGTGCGGATGTCGCTGACGAGGGAGTGCGTCACGACCTCGTCGGCCGTGAGCGCCTCGAGCCCGGAGAAGTCGATGGAGGAGTAGTCGGTCATCGTGCTCACTTCCGCTTCTTCTTGCCGGTGTAGTGCGGGTTCTCCCACACGACGCTGCCGCCCTGACCGAGCCCGACGCACATCGCGGTGAGGCCGTAGCGCACCTCGGGGTGCTCGGCGAACTGCGCAGCGAGCTGGATCATGAGGCGCACGCCGGATGCCGCGAGGGGATGCCCGACCGCGATGGCGCCGCCCCAGGGGTTGACCCGCGGGTCGTCGTCGGCGATCCCGAAGTGGTCGAGGAAGGAGAGCACCTGGATCGCGAAGGCCTCGTTGAGCTCGAACAGGCCGATGTCGTCGATCGTGAGCCCCGCCTTCGCGAGGGCCTTCTCGGTCGAGGGGATGGGGCCGATGCCCATGATCTCCGGCTGGACGCCCGCGAACGCGAAGGAGACCATCCGCATCTTGGGCGCGAGGCCGAGCTCCTTGACCGCGGCCGACCCGGCGAGCAGGCTCACGGTCGCGCCGTCGGTGAGCGGCGACGACGTCCCCGCGGTGACGCGCCCGTGCGGCCGGAACGGCGTCTTGAGCGAGGCGAGGCCCTCCATCGTCGTCTCGGGGCGGCGTCCCTCGTCCTCGGTGGCGAGCGCCCACGCTCCGTCAGGGCGCGCCACCGCGACCGGGACGAGATCGGGCTGGATGCGCCCGGCGTCGTAGGCCGCCTGAACCTTCTGCTGGCTCAGCATGCCGAAGCGGTCGGCGCGCTCCTTCGTGAGGTGCGGGAACCGGTCGTGGATGCGCTCGGCGGTGACGCCCATGTTGAGCGCGCCGGGATCGACGAGCTTCTCGGCGACGAAGCGCGGATTCGGATCGGCGTTCGACCCGATGGGGTGCCGGCCCATGTGCTCGACTCCGCCCGCGATGGCGAGGTCGTACATGCCGACGCCGATCGACGCGCCCATCGTTGTGACGGCCGTCATCGCGCCCGCGCACATCCGCTCGATCGCGAGGCCCGGCACGGTCTGCGGGAGTCCCGCGAGGATGGCCGCGGTGCGGCCGAGGGTCAGGCCCTGGTCTCCTGTCTGCGACGTGGCCGCGATGGCGACGTCGTCGATCCTGTCGGCGGGGACGCCGCCGTTGCGCTCCATGAGCCCGATCATCGCCTTGACGACGAGGTCGTCGGCTCGGGTGTTGGCGTACATGCCCTTCTCGCCGGCGCGCCCGAACGGGGTCCGCACGCCATCGACGAAGTAGACATCCGAAAGCTCGGCCACTCTGCCTCCCTGTGTCAGTTGACCTCAGCCTAGGCACGGGCGGGCGCGCGTCTCCGCATCGATTGGGATGAACCTACGAAGCCGGATCGTCCTGCTCTCCGGGCGTTTGCGCGGCGCGCACAAACGCGGCGGCGATGAGGTCGGCGGTGGCCTCGATCTGCCAGGGGCGGGCTCCCTGCGCGCGGAGGGCGTCGCCGACGGTGGCGGCATCCACGACGGCGGGCGGCTCCCACGCCACCCGGCGCAGCGTCTCGGGGGTGAGGAGGTTCTCCGTGGGCATCGACAGCTCGGCGGCCTTCGCCTCGACGTCGGGCCGAGCCTGCTTGAGCCGCTGGTCGGCCTCGGGGTTGCGGTCGGCCCAAGCCCGATGGGGCGGCAGCGCATCGCTCGGGACCCGCTCGGCAGGGAGGTCGTCGCTCTCGCGTCCGGCGACGATCGCGTTCCACCAGCGGTCGAGCTCGGTCCGGCTCGCGCGGCCGGTGAACTCGCGGATGCCGGCGAGGGCCTGCTTCGTGCGCGGCATGGCCAGCACGGCGGCGACGAGCGCGCGATCGGGCACGAGTCGACCGGGCGAGACGTCCTGAGCCTGCGCGAGCTCCTCGCGCGCGCGCCACAGCTCGCGAGCGACCGCGAGGTTGCGACGGCCGCGCACCTTGTGCAGTCCGCTCAGGCGCCGCCACGGGTCGGGGCGCGGCGCCTTCGGCTCGCGCGCGAGCGTCGCCTCGAACTCCTGACGGGCGAACTCGGCCTTCCCCGACGCCTCGAGCTCTGCCTCCAGCCGGTCGCGCACGTCGACGAGGTGGAGGACGTCGAGCGCCGCGTACTCGAGCCACGCGCGCGGGAGGGGCCGGGTCGACCAGTCGGCGGCCGAATGCGCCTTCGCGAGCTCGATCCCGAGCGCGGCCTCGACGACGGCGCCGAGGCCGACGCGCTCCCAGCCGAGGAGGCGGGCGGCGAGCTCCGTGTCGAAGATGCGCCGAGGGTCGAGCCCCAGCTCGCGAAGGGAGGGCAGGTCCTGGCTCGCCGCGTGGAACACCCATTCCTCGTCGCCCAGGAGGCGCTGGATGGCCGTCACGTCGGGAACCGCGATCGGGTCGACGAGCAGGACGCCGCCGTCGCGACGGTAGAGCTGCACGAGGTAGGCGCGCTGCGAGTAGCGGAAACCGGAGGCGCGCTCGACGTCGACGGCCACGGGGCCGGTGCCCGCGGCCAGGCGCTCGACAGCCTCGGCGAAGACCGCGGGGTCGTCGATCACGGGGAAGTCCGCTGCCGGCTGCTGGTCGGTCATCTGGGCCTCCGGGCGCCGAACACGGCGATGTCCTCCGACCCCGGCGGGAGGCCGGCGAGCATGCAGACGAGCTCGGCCCAGGCCTCGACGTGGGAGCGGAACGATCCGACGGGCGACCACGAGGCGCGCAGCTCGATCTGCGCGCCGTCGCCCTCGGCGGCGAGTGCCCCGAACCCCTTCGACAGGATCTTCGTCGCGGTGCCGGAGGGGGAGTGGTACGGCGCCCCGCGGGTCTCCAGCGCGTCGACGAGCCACGACCAGGTGACATCCGCGAGGAGCGGATCGGTCCCGATCTCGGGTTCGAGGGGAGCCTGGGCGAACGTCACGATGCGCCAGCTGCCGCCCCATGACTCCTGCCCGTCAGGGTCGTGGAGCAGGATGAGCCGGCCGGTCCCGTACGGCGAGTCGCCGTGGTCGTCGGGTCGGACATCGGCGGCGAGGGCGATGCTGAAGGGCGCCAGACCCTGCGGCGACGGGATGTCGCGCACGGTGAGATCGCCCCGGAACGTCGCCGAGCGCACGGCCGCCTCCGCCTCCGCGAAGGCGTCTGAGCGCGCCCGATCTCCCGTCACGTCGACAGATTAGAGTGAGGGTGCCATGAACACCCCCAGGCGCGCCGCATCCCCGGTCCTCATCGGTCTCCGCTCCGCTCTCACCGTGCTCGCCGCCATGCTCGCCGGCGTGGCGGGCGCCGTCGCCTACGTCTCGCTGCGGATCGCGCGCAAGGCGGTCACGCCCGGCCCGCGCGTGGCCGACGTCGCCGTCCACGGGTTCGACACCGGCGCGCAGACGATCACGCTCTCGCGCACGCCCGATACCGTCCTCCCCGGGCGCTACGGGCTCTTCACGGGCGGATCAGAGCACTACCTGAAGCTCGGCGCGGTCCTCGCGGAGGACGGGCAGCGCGTGCGGAGGAAGCTGCTCACGCAGGTCGACTCGAGCTCGCAGATCGGGCCGTACGCGGCCTTCAGCGGCTGGTACTGGGAGCGCGCCGAGGAGCTCCACCTCCCGTTCACGACCGAGTTCATCGGCGCCCCGGTCGGGCCGTGCCCCGCGTGGTACTTCCCGGGCGAGGATCCCGATGCGGACACGTGGGTCGTCGCGGTCCACGGGCGCGGGACGACCCGCGCCGAGGTGCTCCGCGCGGTTCCCGTCCTCCATGAGGAGGGGCTCCCCGTCCTGTGCGTCTCGTACCGGAACGACGGCGAGGCGCCGCGCAGCCGCTCGGGCCGGTACGGTCTCGGCGCGACCGAGTGGCGCGACGTCGACGCCGCCGTCGCGTGGGCGCTGCGGCGCGGAGCCCGCCGGATCGTCCTGATGGGGTGGTCGATGGGCGGGGCGATCGTCCTCCAGGTCGCGCTCAACTCGGCGCACGCCGACGCGATCGCGGGCGTCATGCTGGAGTCGCCGGTCGTGGACTGGCGGCTCGTGCTGGGATTCCAGGCGCGCGAGCTGCGCGTCCCGTCGCCCTTCACCCGGCTCGCGATGGGCGCGCTCGGACAGGAGTGGACGTCGCGGGTCGTGCGCCACGGCGACCCGATCTCGCTCGACGACCTCGACATCGTCTCCCGCGCGGAGGAGCTGCGGCATCCGATTCTGCTCCTGCACAGCGACGACGACGGGTTCGTGCCGTCCGACGCCTCGCACCGGCTCGCGTCCGAGCGCCCCGACCTCGTGACGCTCGAGCGCTTCCACACGGCGCGCCACACGAAGCTGTGGAACTTCGACGAGCACCGCTGGAACAGCGCGATCCGCTCCTGGCTGCGCACGCAGGCGCTCGTGCCCGACGTCGGCGGGGCCTGAGCCGCCTCAGACGAGACGCGAGCGGATCTGCCGCTTGGCGCGCAGGAGCATCCCGGTCATTCCCGAGATCCGCAGCGGCGACACGACGCGGGTGAGGCCGAGGGTCTGCGGGAAGTCATCGGGCACCGCGAGGGCCTCGTCGGCGGTGAGGCCCGTGAGCCCCTGAGCGAGGATGCTCGCGAAGCCGCGCGTCGTGGGCGCCTCTGCGGGCGCGGTGGCGTGCATCGCGACGCGGCGATCGGCGTCGACCTCGAGCACGATGAACACGGGCGACTGGCATTCCGCGACGCGCTCGGTGAGCTCCGGGTGATCGGCGTAGCGCGCGGGGATCTCCGGGAGCTCGTTCGCGAACTCGAGGAGGAGCTGGAGACGCTCGGGCTCATCGAGCGCGAGGAACTCGTCGCGGATCTCCGCGAGGGCGTCGGGGAGCGCGTGGTCGGTCATCCGCCCCAGACTACTGCGCGGGGAGCGCCCCTGGCTCGCCGCCGGTCGCGATCGGCACCCGGACGGCGCTGCCCCACTCGGTCCAGGATCCGTCGTAGTTGCGGACCTTCGGGAAGCCGAGGAGGTGCTTGAGGACGAACCACGTGTGGCTCGAGCGCTCGCCGATGCGGCAGTACGCGACGATGTCGTCGTCGTCCTGCAGGCCGATCTCCTCGCGGTAGATCGCCTCGAGCTCGGCGCGCGGGCGGAAGCCGCCGTCCTCCGCGACGGCGCGCCCCCACGGCACGCTGCGGGCCGTGGGGATGTGGCCGGCGCGGAGCGCTCCCTCCTCGGGGTACGCGGGAGCGGTCGTGCGCTCGCCGGTGTACTCCTCGGGGGACCGCACGTCGACGAGCGGACCCGCGCCGAGATGCGCGAGGACGTCGTCCTTGAACGCGCGCAGCGTGGCGTCGTCGCGCTCGACGACGGGGTACTCGACGGCCGCGCGCACCGTGCGCTCCGTCGTGAGCTCCCGGCCCTCGGCGATCCAGCGATCGCGCCCTCCGTCGAGGAGGCGGACGTCCTCGTGCCCGAAGAGCGAGAACACCCAGAGGGCGTAGGCGGCCCACCAGTTGCTCTTGTCGCCGTAGATCACCACTGTGTCGTCGCGGGAGATGCCCTTGCGGCCGAGGAGCTCGGCGAAGCCCGCGCCGTCGAGGTAGTCGCGCACGACCGGGTCGTTCAGCTCCGTGTGCCAGTCGATCTTGACCGCGCCCGGGATGTGGCCGGTCTCGTAGAGGAGGACGTCCTCGTCCGACTCGACGACCACGAGACCCGGCTCGCCGCGGTGCTCTTCGAGCCATTGGGTCGAGACCAGCCGCCACGGCTCGGCGTACGCGGCGAACTTCTCCTGCGACTCATCCGGTGCGACGGCCATGGCTGCTCCTAGTTATCGTTGTGGGGACCCGTCTTCGAGCCTACGGCCCGCGAGCACGGTGCGGCTCGGCCCGTCGGCCGGGGCGCGTAACCGACAGACATCTGAGGACCCATGACCTCCACCGCGACCGAGATCGTCCACCTCGCCGACCGCCATCCGCAGCTGTCCGGCGAGGAGATGCTCGCCAGCCTCGTGCCGCCGCGGCAGTTCGACGACGCGACGTTCGCGTCGTACCGCGTCGACCCCGACTACCCCTCGCAGCAGGAGGCGAAGGAGGAGCTCGAGCGGTTCGCGACGGGGGCCCAGCCCGCGCGGCGCGGCGGGCTCTTCTCGCGCAGGCCAAAGCTCCCGGAGACCAAGCCCGGCGTGTACCTCGACGGCGGGTTCGGCGTCGGCAAGACGCACCTGCTCGCGGCGATCTACCACGCGGTCCCCGCCCGCCGGAAGCACTTCGGCTCGTTCATCGAGTACACCGCCCTCGTCGGCGCGCTGGGCTACAAGAACACGGTCGAGCTGCTGCGCGGATCGGCGCTGCTGTGCATCGACGAGTTCGAGCTCGACGACCCGGGCGACACGATGGTGATGACGCGGCTCCTCGGCGAGCTCGTGGCGTCGGGGACGCGTCTGGCCGCGACGAGCAACACCCCGCCGAACGCGCTCGGCGAGGGGCGCTTCGCCGCGCAGGACTTCCTCCGCGAGATCCACGCGATGTCCGACAGCTTCCGCACCCTGAGGATCGACGGCGTCGACTTCCGCCAGCGATCCCTCGACGGGCACGCCGTCGTCCTCGACGACGCGGAGTACGACGCGGCGCTCGCGGGCGCGGGCGGCTCGGCCTCCGACGACGGCTTCGATGCGCTCATCTCGCACCTCGCCCGCGTGCACCCCTCGCGCTACATCCGCCTCATCGACGGCCTCAGCGCCGTGGGCCTGCGCGACGTGCGCCAGCTCACCGACCAGTCGGAGGCGCTGCGCTTCGTCGCGTTCGTCGACCGCGTCTACGACGCCGAGCTGCCGATCCGCGCCACGGGCGCACCGCTCGAGGACGTGTTCGGCGCCGACATGCTCGCAGGGGGCTACCGCAAGAAGTACCTCCGCGCGATCTCGCGTCTCGTCGCGTCGACGCACGCGTGACGCGCTGCCGCCCGAGGTCCTCCCCAGGGCGGCGAAACACGATGTTTACGGAACGCCGATCCTCGTAACACATCCGAAACACCAGCCGCACCAGACGGGTAACGCGCTGTCGGGACACTGAGTCCACCCGGTCGAGCGAACCTCTCGACCCGACGGCTCGCCGGGGTCCCCACACTCGATCTGGAGAAGCACATGGATCAAGGCAACACAGCGTTCATGCTGATCGCCGCGGCGTTCGTCCTGCTGATGACGCCCGGGCTGGCGTTCTTCTACGGCGGACTCGTGAAGGCCAAGAGCGTCATCAGCATGATGATGCTGAGCATCGGGGCGATGGGCCTCATCGGGGTACTCTGGGTGCTCTACGGCTATGCCGTGGCGTTCCCCGGCGCCGAGGGCCTCGTCGCACCGTGGTCGATCGACTGGACGGCGCTCGGCCTCGACAGCCTGCTCGAGACGCCCGAGGACGCGGCGTACCCGCCGCTCGCGTTCGTCGCGTTCCAGGCGACGTTCGCCATCCTCACGGTCGCCCTCGTGTCCGGCGCGATCGCCGACCGCGCGAAGTTCGGCGCGTGGATGACGTTCGCGGGCATCTGGGCCACCGTCGTCTACTTCCCGGTCGCGAGCTGGGTCTTCAACTTCGGTCTCGCCGACGACGGCTCGTTCGCATACGGCGGATGGATCACCTACGGCATGCAGGAGGTGTTCGGCGTCGGCGCGATCGACTTCGCGGGCGGCACCGCCGTGCACATCAACGCGGGCGCCGCGGCCCTCGCGCTCTCGCTCGTGCTCGGCAAGCGCGTCGGCTTCCAGAAGGGCGCGCACGTCCCGCACAACCCGCCGTTCGTGCTGCTCGGCGCCGGGCTGCTGTGGTTCGGCTGGTTCGGCTTCAACGCCGGCTCCGAGCTCGCCGCGGACGGCACCGCCGCCCTCGCCTTCGTCAACACGATCGCCGCACCCGCCGCCGCGCTCCTGGCCTGGCTCGTCGTCGAGAAGATCAAGGAGGGCAAGGCGACCTCTGTCGGCGCTGCCTCGGGCGCCGTCGCGGGCCTCGTCGCGATCACGCCGGCCTGCGCGTCGGTCCACCCGATCTGGGCCATCCTGCTCGGCCTCATCTCGGGCGCGGTGTGCGCGCTCGCGATCGAGCTGAAGTACCGCTGGGGCTTCGACGACTCGCTCGACGTCGTGGGCATCCACCTCGTGGGCGGCCTCATCGGAACCATCTACCTCGGCTTCTTCGCGAACGAGACCGGCCTGTTCATGGGCGGCAACGGCGCGCAGCTGCTCGTCCAGGTGATCGCGGCGGTCGCCGTCCTCATCTACTCCTTCGTGCTCGCCTACATCATCGGCTTCGCGATCGAGAAGACGATCGGCTTCCGCGTGAAGAACGAGGACGAGGTCGCCGGCATCGACACCGTTCTGCACGGCGAGGAGGGGTACGTCCTCGACGTGCGCTGATCCCATCTCCTCTCCAGGACGCCCCGGCCGGATGGTCGGGGCGTCCTCGTGCGCGTCGGCACCGGTAGGGTGACGGCGTGGCAAGACAGGGATTCCTCGGCATGCTCGCCGGCATCGCGCTCGACGTCCTCGCGCAGGCGACGAAGCCTCAGCGGAAGGCAGGGTCCGCGCGGAAGCGCGACGACGACCGGTCCTCGGCCCCGCGGGCGCCGCGCCCCGCGCGCGAGGCGGCGCGCGAGGTCCCGCCGCAGGCGGCCGACGCGCGCTCCGGCGTGCAGACGGTCGAGGTGGATCCGAGCGACGTCCGAGACCTCGTCCTCAGCTACGCTCCCGATCGCGACGGCGCGCCCGACGGCGGCGAGATCATCTGGACCTGGGTTCCGTACGCCGAGAACGACGGGAGAGGCAAGGACCGGCCCGTCCTCGTCCTCGGCCGGCACACGTCCGATCGCTCGTACGCCGTGAAGCTCACGAGCAAGTCGCACGACGGCGACCGCGAGTACGTCTCGATCGGCTCGGGGGAGTGGGATGCCCAGGGCCGCGAGTCGTGGGTCGATCTCGATCAGCTCTACAGCGTCCACGTCGACGGGATGCGGCGCGAGGCGGCGGAGCTCGACCGTCGACGGTTCGAGCGCGTCGCTCAGGAGCTCGTGCGCCGCTACGGCTGGCGCACGGGGGAGTAGGCGCACGCGCCGCACCGGAGCCGGCGCACCGTGCGCACCGTCGGGTTCCCCAGGGTCAGGGCCTGCACTTCGGTGGTGAGCTCGTGCGCGTGGGCCGAGCACAGGCCCGCGCCGCATTCGGTGCAGACCGCGAGTGCCACCCTCTCGACGCCGACGGCGTCGCAGTCATGACAGCGCATCGGCCGTCTCCTGAGCTGAGCCGGGCGCACTCCGGGCGGTCGTGATCTCGCGAACCGGGCGACACGGATTCCCGACGGCGACGACGCCGGCGGGGATATCGCGGGTGACGACGGATCCCGCCCCGACGATGGCGTCGTCCCCGATCGTGACGCCAGGGGTGATCGTGACGGAGCCTCCGAGCCACACCCTGCTGCCGATCGTCACGGGCTCTGGCAGCTCCCACCCCTCGACCCTGCTCGCGATGTCCTCCGCGTGGTTGGGGGTGTAGATCGCGCAGCGGGGGCCGATCAGCGTGTCCTCGCCGATCGTGACGAGCCCGCCTCCGACGACGAGGAAGTCCGCGTTGATGAACGTGCGGTCGCCGATCACGAGCCGCTCGCCGTAGTCGATGCTCAGCGGCGGCCGGAAGTCGATCCCGTCTCCGGCGCCCGGCACGAGCTCGCGGAACAGACGGCGAGCCTCGTCGAGATCGTCGTGGTAGGTCCGTCCGATCCGCGCGCACAGCGCGTGCGCTCTCCACGAGAGGTCCTGGAGAGCGGGTGAGGTCCGATACCGGATCCACCCGCCCGAGAGCAGACTGCGCACGTCCTCGTCCTGCGCGGCGAGCACGGTCATCGTGGGCGGCGGTTCGGCGATGCGGTCCATGGGAGGCCTCCTATTGGTTGGGAGTGCCAACATATAGCATGCTCCGGAGGGAGGGCAATGGTCTCTCATGCGATGCCGGTCGCCGCACGGCCCTGCTCGCGTGCCGCGCGGGCGGGGAAAACGACGAAGCCCCCGGCGGGACCGGGGGCTTCTCATGGTGGGCGATACCAGACTCGAACTGATGACCTCTTCCGTGTGAAGGAAGCGCGCTACCAACTGCGCCAATCGCCCATGTGGAGTTGTCGTGCCTCAGCGGCACAGGTGTCGAGCATACCGGATCGGCTCGACGCAGGCGAACCGGGTCGCCCGTCTCGCGTGTCGCACGTGAACGGTCGGTGACACGCCCGGATCCGGGTCGTGGTTTGGCCGGTCGTGGAACGTGGGCTAAAGTGGTGCAAGTGCCCGGAGCGAGACTCCGGGGGCGAAATGCGGATGTAGCGCAGTTGGTAGCGCATCACCTTGCCAAGGTGAGGGTCGCGAGTTCGAGTCTCGTCATCCGCTCGAGTGCAGGGGTTCCGAAAGGGATCCAGGCACGTGGGTTCGATCCCCGCGGTGGCGTGGCCGAGAGGCGAGGCACCGGCCTGCAAAGCCGTTTACACGGGTTCGAATCCCGTCGCCACCTCGCTCGACAACTGAATAGCTCTTGATGAGCGCGATTGGCGCAGCGGTAGCGCGCTTCCCTGACACGGAAGAGGTCACTGGTTCGATCCCAGTATCGCGCACGCGGATGTAGCGCAGTTGGTAGCGCATCACCTTGCCAAGGTGAGGGTCGCGAGTTCGAGTCTCGTCATCCGCTCGCGCACAGGGCCCCCTCGTGGGGCCCTGTTCCTTTGGGCGATTGGCGCAGCGGTAGCGCGCTTCCCTGACACGGAAGAGGTCACTGGTTCGATCCCAGTATCGCCCACCCGAGAACCCCCGCTTCGGCGGGGGTTTCGTCGTTCTCGCGGGTGCACGCGGTGCGAGCCCACGGAGGCTGCGCAACTAGGATGGTCGAGTGACCACCGGATTCGACCTGTACCCCGAGAAGAACGTCGTCGCCATGCGCGTCGACGGTGAGCTGAAGGACCTCGCAGCCGAGGTCGCGGAGACGCAGACGACGGAGCCGGTGACGATCGACAGCCCCGACGGGCTGAACATCCTGCGCCACTCCACCGCGCACGTGCTCGCACAGGCGGTGCAGAAGATCAACCCCGCCGCGAAGCTCGGCATCGGACCGTTCATCGCCGACGGCTTCTACTACGACTTCGGCGTCGACGAGCCGTTCACGCCCGACGACCTCAAGGCGATCAAGAAGGAGATGCAGCGCATCGTCAAGGAGGGCCAGCGGTTCGTCCGCCGGGTCGTCACGGACGAGGAGGCGCAGGCCGAGCTCGCCGACGAGCCGTTCAAGCTCGAGCTCATCGGCCTCAAGGGCGGCAAGAAGGAGGCCGCGGAGGGGGCGAGCGTCGAGGTCGGCGCCGGCGAGCTGACCATCTACGACAACGTCGACGCGAGGAGCGGCGAGACGCAGTGGAAGGACCTCTGCCGCGGCCCTCACGTGCCCTCCACGCGCCTGCTCGGCAACGGCTGGGACATCGTGCGGGTCGCGGGCGCGTACTGGCGCGGCAGCGAGAAGAACCCGCAGCTCCAGCGCATCTACGGCACGGCGTGGCCGACCAAGGATGACCTGAAGGCCTATCAGGACCGCCTCGCCGAGGCCGCGCGTCGCGACCACCGCAAGCTCGGCAAGGAGCTCGACCTCTTCTCGTTCCCCGACGAGATCGGGTCGGGCCTGTCGGTCTGGCACCCGCGCGGAGGGATCGTGCGCGGCGAGATGGAGCAGCACGCGCGTCGGCGCCACATCGAGGGCGGCTACACCTACGTCTACACGCCGCACATCTCGAAGGAGGACCTGTTCCTCACCTCGAACCACCTCGTCACATACAAGGACGGGATGTTCCCGCCGATCGTCATGGACGAGGAGCGCGACGAGGACGGCAACATCACGAAGCAGGGCCAGGACTACTACCTGAAGCCCATGAACTGCCCGATGCACATCCTCATCTACAAGGAGCGCGCGCGCAGCTACCGCGATCTCCCGCTGCGGTTCGCGGAGAACGGGACGGTCTACCGCAACGAGCTGTCCGGCGCGCTGCACGGCCTCACGCGCGTGCGCGGCTTCACGCAGGACGACTCCCACCTCTTCGTGACGCCCGAGCAGCTCGAGGCCGAGGTGACGAAGGTGCTCGAGTTCATCATCTCGATGCTGCGCGACTTCGGCCTCGACGACTTCGAGCTCGAGCTGTCGATGCGCGATGACGAGAAGGCCAAGTGGATCGGCTCGGACGAGTTCTGGGAGTACTCGACGAACGCCCTGCGCAATGTCGCGGTCGCGAGCGGGCTCAAGCTCACCGAGGTCCCCGGAGAGGCTGCGTTCTACGGTCCCAAGATCGACCTCAAGACGCGCGACGCGATCGGCCGGGTGTGGCAGCTGTCGACCGTCCAGGTCGACCCGAACCTCCCGGAGCGCTTCGACCTCGAGTACACCGCGGCGGATGGGTCGAAGCAGCGGCCGATCATGATCCACCGAGCCCTGTTCGGCTCGATCGAGCGCTTCTTCGCGATCCTCCTCGAGCACTACGCGGGCGACTTCCCGGTCTGGCTCGCGCCTCAGCAGGTCGTGGCCGTGCCCGTGGCCGACGAGTTCGCGCCCTACCTCGAGGACGTCGCCCACCGCCTGCGGACCGAGGGTGTGCGCGTGGAGGTCGATCGCTCCGACGACCGCATGCAGAAGAAGATCCGGACGCACTCGACCGGCAAGGTTCCGCTCATCCTCATCGCGGGGGAGCAGGACCGCTCGGCCGGCACGGTGTCGTTCCGCTTCCGCGACGGATCGCAGCGCAACGGCGTCCCGATCGACGAGGCGGTGCGCCTCGTCACGGGCGCGATCGCCGAGAAGAAGCTCATCCTGACGGACGAGGACCTCTGACATGACCGAGGAGCACGAGGCGCGCGAGGAGTTCGCGCGCCTCGAGCCGTCGTCTGACTTCCCGTCGTCGGCCGATGCGTTCCAGCGACTCTGGACGCCGCACCGGATGGCGTACATCAACGCGGGCGCGGATGCGAACCGCGGCACGGGCTGCCCGTTCTGCGCGGCGCCCGGCAAGAGCGACGAGGACGCCCTCATCGTGCACAGGGGAGAGCACGCCTTCGTGCTGCTCAACCTCTTCCCGTACAACTCGGGGCACCTGCTCGTGTGCCCGTATCGCCACATCGGCCTGTACGACGAGGCGGACCCGCACGAGACGGCCGAGATCGCCTATCTCACGCAGACGGCGATGCGCGTGCTCCGCTCCGTGTCCCGGTGCGACGGCTTCAACATCGGGATGAACCAGGGCCACGTCGCGGGCGCGGGCGTCGAGGAGCACCTCCACCAGCACGTGGTGCCCCGCTGGGCCAGCGACGCGAACTTCTTCCCGATCATCGCGAAGACGAAGGCGCTCCCGCAGCTCCTCGGCGAGGTCCGCTCGGCCATCGCCGGCGCCTGGCCCGAGTACCACTAGACACTCAGCGAGCGCAGCGAGCCGCCCCCGGTCGTTGAGCGACGAGCGCCAGCGAGGAGTCGAAACGCGACTCAGCGAGCGCAGCGAGCCGCCCCCGGTCGTTGAGCGACGAGCGCCAGCGAGGAGTCGAAACGCAAGCCCCCGTCAGCGCGCCGCCCCCGGCCGTTGAGCGAGCGGAGCGAGTCGAAACGCAAGCCCCCGTCAGCGCGCCGCCCGGCACGCGGCGGCAAGGTCTCGGGCGAGCGCCTCGGCATCGTCGTCGGCGAGACCGTGCACCGTCAGACGGAGGTGGTGTGACGGCGTCGCGGCGTCGTCGAGCACGAAGTCGTCACCCGTCCGCGCGAGCCAGCCGCGGCGCATGAGCTGCTCGGAGACGGCGCGGGCCGGCGCCGGGAGCGGCACCCAGAGGCTCAGCCCATCACCGGGGTCGACCTCGATGCCGTGGCGCGACAGGCGCTGCGCGAACGCCGCGTTCCGCTCGGCGTAGTGCGCGCCGGCGCGCTCGATGGTCGCGAGCGCGACCGGGTCGGTGAGGAGCGCGACGGTCAGTCGCTGGAGGAGATGACTGACCCACGTCGTCCCGGGGCTCAGCCGCAGCGCGAGACGGTCCGCCGTCTCGGGGTCGGACGCGGTCACCGCGAGGCACATGTCGGGCCCGAGGAACTTGGAGACCGAGCGCACGAGCGCCCAGCGCCGGTGCGCGGGGCCGATGATCGAGTGGTACGGCCTGCGCGACAGGAGAGAGAAGTGGTCGTCCTCGATGACGAGGACGTACGGATGGTCGGACAGCACGGCGCGGAGGTCCGCTGCGCGCGCGGGTGACAGCCCGGCACCGGTCGGGTTCTGCGCGCGCGGGGTGCAGACGATCGCGCGCACCCCCTGCTCGAGCGCGTGACGCAGTCCGTCGACCGTCATCCCCTCGGCGTCGACCGGCACGGGCACTGCGCGGTAGCCGCCGAGTCGGACGGTCTGGATGCTCGCGAGGAAGCACGGGTCCTCGAGGGCGACCGCGTCGTCGCGCATGAGGGCCTGTGCGAGGAGGCGCTCGACCGCGTCGACGGCGCCGCTCGTGATCGTGAGACGCGGAGGGCCTGCCGGTGCGAGGTCCTGGCTCATCCACGCGCGGGCGCGCTCCTCGAGCTCTCGGTCGATGACGGGCTCTCCATAGAGCACCGGGCGGCCGGCGAGCGAGGCGAGCGCGTGCGACATGTCGGGAATCAGAGCGGGATCGGGATTGCCCGTCCCGACGTCGCGCAGCACGCTGTCGGTCGCATAGCCCTCCTGAGCGACGGGGGAGCGGTCGGCGATCCGCGTGCCCGCACGCCCCTGCGTGAGGACGATCCCCGCCTGGGCGAGCTGACGGTACGCGGCGACGGCGGTGTTGCGGTTCACGCCGAGATGCTCGGCGAGCGAGCGGACCGGGGGAAGCGCGTCGCCGGGCCGGAGCCGGCCGCGTTCGAGGAGGGCGCGCACGCTGTCGGCGATGTCCGACGCGGAGCGGCCCGTGATCTCGATGACGCCCTGTTCCATTCCGCCGAGTCTACGGTCCGCACCGTGCTACGGTTTGACCTAGGTCAAAAGCCCGAATGTACCCGACCGTCGCCGGACGGCGACGATGTGAAAGGAAGCACCGTGGCCACTGCCACCACTGGAACCGGGCGCGTCAAGCGCGGACTCGCCGAGATGCTCAAGGGCGGCGTCATCATGGACGTCGTGACGGCCGAGCAGGCGCGCATCGCCGAGGACGCGGGAGCGGTCGCCGTCATGGCGCTCGAGCGCGTGCCCGCAGACATCCGCGCGCAGGGCGGCGTCGCCCGCATGAGCGACCCCGACCTCATCGACGAGATCGTCGCGTCCGTCTCGATCCCGGTGATGGCCAAGGCGCGCATCGGGCACTTCGTCGAGGCGCAGGTGCTGCAGGAGCTCGGCGTCGACTACATCGACGAGTCCGAGGTGCTCTCGCCGGCCGACTACGTCAACCACATCGACAAGTGGGGATTCACCGTGCCGTTCGTGTGCGGCGCCACGAACCTCGGCGAGGCACTGCGCCGCATCACCGAGGGCGCGGCGATGATCCGCTCGAAGGGCGAGGCCGGCACGGGCGACGTCTCCGAGGCGACCAAGCACATCCGCCGGATCACGAGCGACATCAACGTGCTCCGCTCGAAGACCAAGGACGAGCTCTACGTCGCGGCCAAGGAGCTTCAGGCGCCCTACGAGCTCGTCGCGGAGATCGCGGAGACGGGCAAGCTGCCGGTCGTGCTCTTCACGGCCGGCGGTGTGGCGACCCCCGCCGACGCGGCCCTCATGATGCAGCTCGGCGCGGACGGCGTCTTCGTCGGCTCCGGCATCTTCAAGTCGGGCGAGCCGGCCAAGCGCGCGGCGGCGATCGTCAAGGCCACGACGTTCTACGACGACCCCAAGGTCGTCGCAGAGGCGTCGCGCGGCCTCGGCGAGGCCATGGTCGGCATCAACGTCTCCGACCTGCCGGCGCCGCACCGCCTCGCCGAGCGCGGCTGGTAGCCGTGCCCGCCGCACCGCGCGTCGGGGTGCTCGCGCTGCAGGGGGATGTGCGCGAGCACGTCGCCGTGCTCGAGCACCTCGGCGCGCACGTCGTGCGCGTGCGTCGGCCCGAGCAGCTCGACGAGATCGACGGCATCGTCCTCCCCGGTGGAGAGTCGAGCGTGATCGACAAGCTCGCGCGCGCCTTCGACGTCCGCGAGCCGCTCGTGGCGGCCATCCGCACGGGGATGCCCGCATTCGGGACGTGCGCGGGGCTCATCCTGCTCGCCGACCGGATCAGCGACGGCATCGAGGGTCAGCAGACGTTCGGCGGGCTCGATGTCACGGTGCGCAGGAACGCGTTCGGCGGACAGGTCGAGTCGTTCGAGACCGAGCTGTCGATGCCGGTCCTCGGCGCCCCTCCCGTGCACGCGACGTTCATCCGCGCGCCGGTGGTCGCGCAGGTCGGCGCCCGAGCCGAGGCGATCGCTGCGCTCCCCGACGGCCGCGTGGTCGCGGTGGAGCAGGATGGCCTCCTCGGCATCTCCTTCCACCCGGAGGTCTCGGGGGAGGAGCGGCTGCACCGCCGCTTCCTCGCTCGCGTGCAGCGCGCGGCCTGACCGCGGCAGGGTCCGCGCGGCGGACCCTGCCGCTGCGGCGTCAGCGCACCTGGCGAACCGCGAACTCGAGGCGCGGATGCGCGAAGTGCTCCTGCGCCTGCACGAGCTGGAGCTCGCGGTCGCCCGCGGCGAGCGTCTGCTCGAGAAGGCCGAAGACGCTCGACGCGGTGCGCGCGAGCGCATCGGGCGCGGACCGCGTCGCGAGATAGTGCGAGGTGAAGAGGGCGGCCGTCACGTCGCCGGAGCCGTTCGCCTTCATGGGGAGGTGCGGCGTCTGCACGACCCACGCGCCGTCGTCGTCGACCACCATCATCTCGATCGTGCCCTCGGGCCGGTCGGGGCGCTCGACCGAGGTGACGAGCACCGTGCGGGGGCCCATGTCGCGCGCGGCGTCGGCCGCTGCGACCGTGGACTCGAGCGTGTCGGGCGCCGTGCCGGTCAGGAAGCCCAGCTCGAACTGATTGGGCGTGATGATGTCGGCGACGGGCACGACCCTCTCGCGCAGGAGGTCGGGGATCGCCGGGGCGACGAAGCAGCCCGACTTCGCGTTGCCCATGACGGGGTCGCAGGCGTAGACGGCGGCGGGATTGGCCTCCTTGACGCGTGCCACGGCGTCGATGATCACATCGGCGATGCCCTCGCTGCCCTGGTATCCCGAGAGCACCGCGTCCAGCGACGCGAAGGCGCCGCGCTCCTCGACGCCGCGGATGACCTCGGCCACGTCGGCCGGCGGGATGAGCGGGCCCCGCCACGCGCCGTAGCCGGTGTGGTTGGAGAAGTTGACCGTGTAGACGGGGAGCACCTCGACGCCGATGCGCTGCATGGGGAAGACGGCGGCGGAGTTGCCGGCGTGCCCGTACGCGACGGCCGACTGGATCGAGAGGATATTCATCCTGAGATCATCTCATCGCCGCCCGCGCGTCCGATCGGCGTGGTGGAATGGACGCGGACGAGGGGGGGAAGCCGTGGACGGGCGTCGACGCGGGGTCGCGATCGCGTGGAGCGCGATCGGGCTCGTGGTGCTGGGCCTCGTGGCGGTGTTCCTCTGGTCCGTCCTGCAGCCGCAGGCCGAGCCGGCCGCGCAGCCGACGCCATCCGCGTCGGTCTCGACGACGCCCACGCCCACGCCGACTCCGACGCCGACGCCCACGGGGCATCCGGCGAACACCGAGGAGTACGACCTCGGGGCGCTGCCGGCGCTCGACGTCTTCGCGGTGATTCCCGAGCTCCCGCTGGACGACGACCCCGACGGCGAGACCGCGTCGCTGTCCGCTCGTCCGCTCGGCGATGGCGCCCCGGTCTTCGCGGATCCCGAGGGCGAGCCGGTCGCGGCGCTCGCGCGCGAGCTGCCCTTCGAAGGCACGGTCGTCCCGGTCGTCGAGCGAGAGGAGCACTGGGTCAAGGTGCTCCTCGTCGGGCGCCAGAGCACGCCGTCGCAGGGCGACGCGCGCCAGGTCGCGGGATGGCTGCGGATGGCCGACGTCGAGCTGAGCGCGAACGCCGCGCGCGTCGAGGTCGACCTCGGCGACCGCACGATCGACATCGTCACGCCGGATGGCGCCGAGCGCGTCGCGACGGACTTCGCGTCGGGGACGACGGCGACGCCCACGCCCCTCGGGCGCTCCTTCATCATGCTCACGCGGGCCGTGCCGGAGCTGGCGTACACGGCCGGACTGCCGATCGTCTACCTGTCGGCGCAGTCGCCGACGCTCGACGGGTTCGACGGGCAGAGCGTCGCGGTGACCGCGTTCCACTACCACGACGTGCGGTCGGGGCCCATCTCGAACGGATGCATCCGCCTGGGCGGCGAGGCGATCGCGCGCCTGGCGGAGCTGCCCGCCGGGACCCCCGTCTACATCCGCGAGTGAGCGCCGTGCGCCGCCCGCACGAGCAGTTCGGCGCGAGCGAATAGAATCGTCCTGGACGGCGCGCGCAGCGCGCGGTCGCGCAGTCAGACGAGCGGGAGATCTATGTCCGGGCATTCCAAGTGGGCCACGACCAAGCACAAGAAGGCGGTCATCGACGCCAAGCGTGCCAAGTCGTGGGCCAAGCTGATCAAGAACATCGAGGTCGCGGCCAAGCTCGGCGGCCCCGACCTGCAGGGCAACCCGACCCTCTTCGACGCCGTCCTCAAGGCGAAGAAGACGTCGGTCCCGAAGGACAACATCGACCGCGCGATCAAGCGCGGCGCCGGCATCGGCGGCGAGGCGGTCGAGTACACGTCGATCATGTACGAGGGCTACGCGCCCGGCGGCATCGCGATGCTCATCGAGTGCCTCACCGACAACAAGAACCGCGCGGCCGCCGAGGTGCGCACGGCGATGACGCGCAACGGCGGCAACATGGCCGACCCCGGCAGCGTCGCGTACAACTTCGAGCGCAAGGGTGTCATCGTCGCCTCCTCGGAGGGCGTCAGCGAGGACGACGTCATGCTGGCCGCGCTCGAGGCCGGCGCGCAGGAGATCGAGCCGCACCCCGCCGGATTCGAGATCATCACCGAGGCGAGCGACATGGTCGCCGTCCGCACCGCGCTGCAGGAGGCGGGCATCGAGTACGAGTCGGCCGATGCCGAGTTCGTGCCGAACCTCAAGGTCGAGGTCGACGCGGAGACCGCGCGCAAGGTGTTCCGCCTCATCGACGCGCTCGAGGACAGCGACGACGTGCAGAACGTCTTCACGAACATGGACCTGACGCCCGAGGTGCAGGCCGAGCTCGAGGAAGACGACGAGTGACGACCGGATCCCGGTGAGCGAGGGCGGAGGCGCGAGCCTCCGCCCTCGCTCCGTCCGGGGCGGATGTCGGCGGTGACGGGGAGGATGAACGCATGGGGCGGGCAGACGGCACGGGCAGGCTCGTGTCGGCCGACGGGGCCGACGACAGCGGCACCGGGATCCTGCACGTCGACATGGACGCGTTCTACGCGGCGGTCGAGGTGCTCGACGACCCGACCCTGGCGGGCAAGCCGATCATCATCGGCGCCCCGGATCGCCGCTCGGTCGTCTCGAGCGCGTCGTACGAGGCACGCCGCTACGGGGTGAGGTCCGCGATGCCCGTGAGCCAGGCCATCCGCCTGTGCCCGCACGCGCTCATCGTGCCACCCCATTTCGACCGCTACCGGGCCGTCTCGGCCCAGGTGATGGAGATCTTCCGCAGCTTCACGCCGCTCGTGGAGCAGCTCTCGATCGACGAGGCGTTCCTCGACGTGCGCGGCGCCCGCCGGCTCTGGGGGAGCCCGGGGCGCATCGCGCAGCTCATCCGCGCGCGCGTGAAGGACGAGGCGGGCATCACGTGCAGCGTCGGCGTCGCCGCGACGAAGCACGTCGCGAAGATGGCATCGACGATCTCGAAGCCCGACGGGATGCTCGTCGTCCCCGGGCACCGGACCCTCGAGTTCCTCGGGGCGCGGCCCGTGCGCGCGATGTGGGGCGTCGGGCCGAAGGCAGCCGAGGTGCTGGAAGGGCGCGGCATCCGGACGATCGCCGACCTGCGCGACACGCCGCTGCCCGTCCTCGCGCGCGCCCTGGGGCAGGCGTCCGCCCACAGGCTGCACGCGCTCGCGCGCGGCGAGGACTCACGAGAGGTCGAGACGACGCGCATCGAGAAGAGCATCTCGCACGAGGAGACGTTCCACACCGACGTCTCCGACGTCGAGCTGCTCCGAGCCGAGCTGCTGCGCCTCGCCGATCGGGTCGCCGTGCGGCTGCGCCGCGGCGGCGTGGAGGCGGGCGGCGTCGCGATCAAGGTGCGCTTCGCCGACTTCGCGACGATCACGCGCTCCCAGGCGCTGGCCGAGCCGACTGCGCTCGGCCAGCGGATCGGCGAGGTCGCGCGCGAGCTGCTCGGGTCGGTCGAGCTGTGCCAGGCCGTGCGTCTCATCGGCGTCCGCGCCGAGCGCCTCCGCGAGGCGGGCTCGTCGGCCCTCGCCCTGTGGGATGAGGACGCCGACTGGAAGCGCGTGGAGGGCACGCTCGACGACGCCGTGAGCCGTTTCGGCGACGGCGCTGTGACCCGCGCGGCCTTCCTCGGGCGCGCGGAACGGCATCCGGAGGTGCCCCGCACGCCGCGCCCGCCGGAGGATTCCGACTGACAGGCGCGGCTCGCCCCGGTAGCGTGGGGGACATGCCCAACATCGCCCTCGAAATCGGCAAGATCTCCGCGAACCTCGGCGTCACCGCCGCCTACGGCGAGCCCCAGGAGCTCGACGGCGAGCGCTTCGTCCCCGTCGCGGCGACGTGGACCGGCTTCGGCGGCGGCTCCGACGAGGCCGGCAACGGCGGAGGCGGAGGCGGCGGCTTCTCGGCGCCCGTGGGCGCGTACGTGCGACGCGACGGCGAGCTGCGCTTCGAGCCGAACCTCATCGCGACGCTCGCGGTCGCGATCCCGCTCGTGTGGGTCACCGGCCGCGTGCTCGCCAAGCTCATCCGTGCCCTCAAGAAGTAGCGAGCGCGCCGAGGTCGCGATCTCGGAGGCGGCGCACCGCGTGCGCGCGCTCATCGACGCGAGGGCGGCGCGGAGGGTCGTCGTCGACGGCCGCAGCGGCGCCGGGAAGACGACGCTCGCGCGGCTCGTCGTGGAGGCGTGGCCGGGAGCGCAGCTCGTCTCGCTCGACGAGCTCTACCCCGGATGGGGCGGACTGCGGGAGGGCGCGGCGCTCGCCTGCGCCCTCGTGCTGGCTCCGCACGCCGCCGGCTCCGTCGGACGGTACCGGCGCTTCGACTGGACCCTCGGCACGTTCGCGGGCGCCGAGGTCCGTGTCGATCCGGATCGGCCGCTCGTCGTGGAGGGATGCGGCGCGCTCACACGCGCCTCCGCACAGGTCGCGGACGCGAGCGTCTGGCTCGATGCCGAGGCCGCGCTGCGTCGCGAGCGCGCGCTCGCCCGCGACGGCGACGGCTTCGCGCCCTACTGGGACATGTGGGCTGCGCAGGAGGACGCGCACATCGTGAGCGAGGCGCCCGAGGCACGCGCGGACCTCGCCCTCCTGACCCGCTGATCAGGGGCACGCGCATCCCGTTCGGATGTCGGTGGTGGGGTCGATGATGGGGGTGTGACGAGCAGGAAGCCGCGGTTTGTGGATCCGCTGTCGTGGGATGCGACGGTGGAGGAGCGGTGGGTGCTGTCGAATGTGCGGGAGACGTTGACGGGTTTCCGGCGGGCGGTGGCGTCGGCTGCGGCGGCGGAGGT